>NZ_JBVJPE010000032.1:0-57241 GCF_055582805.1 Streptomyces sp. NPDC107498
AACATCGAGGTCGCGGTGGCGTGGCTGATCTTGGTGACGGCGTGGGCCTCGCCGGCGGCGGTGAGGACGCCGACGCCGGGGGCGAAGAGGGCGCCCAGGACGAGGGCGACTGCGGTGAGGACGGAGCGGATCTTCACGGGGGTTCCTCCTGCGGGTGACCGTGACGACGGGGGACGGCTGTGCAGGTGGTGCTCGTCGCGCAGGGAGATGGTGCCGCAGTTCTACGCGCGTCCGCCAGAGGGCGTCGGCGTCGGTCCGACGCCGTCCGGATGAACGGCCCCCCTAGATGTTGAATGTTGAACGGAATAGGGCTACAGTCATTCTCGTTGAAGGTTCAACAAACACCGACAAGGAGCACGCCATGGGTCTCTTCGGCCGCAGGAACAACGAGTCCACCACCGCCACCGCCACCCTCCCCGTGGACCCCGCCCTCGCCGCCCTGACCGGCGACTACACCATCGACCCGGCGCACAGCAGCATCGGCTTCACCGTCCGTCACGCGATGGTCACCAACGTCCGCGGCACCTTCGCCGAACACGAGGGCGCGCTGAAGCTCGACGGCTCGAACCCGGCCGCCTCCACCGCCTCGATCGACGTCAGGATCGCCTCGATCGACACCGGCATCGGCGACCGTGACGGCCACCTGCGCAGCGGTGACTTCTTCGACGCCGAGCAGTTCCCGCTGATGTCCTTCCGCTCCACGGAGGCGGCGCAGCTGGGCGGCGACAAGTACCGGGTCACCGGCGACCTGACCATCAAGGACGTCACCAAGCCGCTCTCCATCGACCTGGAGTTCAACGGCACCGCGACGGACGTCTACGGCAACGAGCGCGTCGGCTTCGAGGGCTCCGCCGAGATCCTGCGCTCCGAGTGGGGCCTGACCTGGAACGCGGCCCTGGAGACCGGCGGCGTCATGGTCAGCGACAAGGTCAAGCTGAACTTCGACATCTCCGCGATCAAGAACGCCGCCTGATCCTTCCGCCGGCCTGCGGAATTCCCTCCGAGGGCCCCGGTGGTCCTTCCGCCACCCCTCGGCGACACGAGCGCGCCCGCCCTCCGCAGCAGCGGAAGGCGGGCGCTCGGCGTTTCCGGGGCCCCGCCCGTCAGACGGAAGAGCGGTCCAGCGGGCGATTCCCTTCCCGCGCGGCCGCGTTCGGCACGATCCCGCCCCTGGCCCCGCCCTCGGTCGAGGTCGCGAAGAGGAGTCCGCCGGTGAGGAGGACGACGGCGCCGGTGGCGGCGTGGATGCCGAGCGCCGCCGCGTACGAACCCCCGTGGGCGAGGACGGCGAGGGCGTCCCCGAAGGGGACGATCGCGAGGAGCAGCATGACCCAGGCCAGCGGGCGGCGCCTGCCGAGCACGAGGAGGGTGAGCACGATCGCGCCGTTGGCGAGGTCGCGGACGCCCTTGACCGCGAAGTATCCGGCGGCGTCGCCCTCGGGCCAGGAGGGGATGCCGAAGCCGGCGGCCGCGGTCTCGGGGGCGAACAGGAAGTTGACGCCGAACCAGAGGCAGGCGAGACCGCCCAGGACGGACAGGACGGTGGCGACGCGGTGCGCGTTCATGGTTCCCCCACGAGGATCTAGCGCTGCTAGGACTGATGACAAAGCTAGCCCTAGCGTAGCCCTTTTGTCTAGCGCCGCTAGAATCCATGGGCTTCCCGGGCGTCGGCACCCGGGTTCCGGCCCGAGTCGGAGCCGGCCGAAGGGCATCCGAACCCGCTGGTCGACACCGCTGTCAGTGGCGGCCGCTAGCGTCGTCGGCATGGAACTCCGCATCGACAGCGCCGTGTTGACCGACGCCGTGGCCCGGGCCGCGCGCGTCCTGCCGACCCGCTCCCCCCTGCCCGTCCTCGGCGGTCTGCTCCTGGAGGCGGCGGACGGCCGGTTGCGCGTCTCGGGCCTGGACCACGAGGCCTCGGCCCGCGTCGAGGTCGAGGCCGACACGGTCGTCGAGGGCCGGGCCCTGGTCCTCGGCCGGCGCCTGCTCGACATCTGCAAGGTGCTCCCCCGGGGCGGCACCGGGCTCGCCGTGGAGGGCGCCCGCCTCTCGGTGACCACGGGCGACGCCCGCTTCGGCCTCTCCCTGCTGCCGCTCGACGACCACCCCGCCGCGCCCCCGCTGCCCGAGGTGCGCGGCCTGGTGGACGGGGACGCCTTCGCGGCGGCGGTCGGCCAGGTCGCCGTGGCCGCGGGCCGGGACGACTCGCTGCCCGTCCTGACCGGGATACGGCTGGCCCTGGACGGCTCCACGATGACGCTGGCCGCCACCGACCGCTACCGGTACGCGGTCCGCACCCTGGAGTGGAAGCCGGAGGCCGGTGCCGACGCGGAGGACGCGGACGTGGTCGTCCCGGCCCGCCGCCTCACCGAGACCGCCCGCTCCCTCGTGGGCGCGGGCCCCGTCCGCCTCGCCCTCGACTCCGGCTCCCTCGGCTTCGAGAGCGCCGGCACCCGCACCACCACCCGTCTGCTCGACGGCCGGCTCCCCCGCCACGACAAGCTCTTCGCCCTCGGCGAGCACGCCCTCGCGGTCACCGAGCGGGCCCCGCTGGCCGAGGCCGTCAAGCGGGTCGCGGTCGTCGCGGAGGGCGACAGCCCGGTCCAACTGGCCTTCTCCCCCACCGCCCTCCACCTCCAGGCGGGCTACGAGGACGACGTGGCCTCCCAGCGGCTCCCCGCCACCCTCACGGGCTCGGACTCCCTGACGGTCGCCTTCAACCCGAACTACCTCCTGGACGCGCTGAACTCCCTGGACGCCCCGGAGGTCCGCTTCCACCTCCTGGGCCCGGGGCAGCGCGCCCTGCTCACCGACGGCCCGGAGGAGACCCACCGCCACCTCCTGATGTCGGTGAAGCCACTGGTCTAGAGGCCGTCCGGAGGAGCCGCTAGAACCCGCCGCCCCCGTCGAAGCCGCCGCCTCCGCCGTCGAAGCCGCCACCCCCGCCGAAGTCGCCGCCGCCGCCGAAGTCGCCCGATCCGAAGTCGCCGGGGTCGAAGTCGGCACCGGAGAAGTCGCCGCCCTGGAAGTCCTGGAAGTCGGCGCCGCCGTACTCGGCGGCGTAGGCGGGGGTGGCGAGCACGGAGCCGAGCAGGGTGCCCACGAGGAGGCCGGGGAGCATGCCGCCGCCGAAGTAGCCGCCGGCCCAGGGGCCGTAGGCGGGGCCCGCCTCCCAGTAGGGGCGACGGCCGGTGTCGGTGTCGACGGTGCGGGCCACGGGGTCGAGGCCGTCGTCGAGGCGGGCCGCGTCGGCCGCGCAGACCGGGACCTGGCGCGGGGCGCCGCCGGGCGGGGTCCAGGTCCGGTCCCCGGCGGCGGGGCCGTGGCGGGGGTCGAAGAAGCACGGGGGCCGGCGCTCGGGGAGCGGGCGGGACTCGCGGCGGGCGGCCAGGACGGCGAGGGAGAAGCGGCCCTCCTCCAGCGCCTGGGTGACGCCGCGGACGTCGTGCGGGCGGGCGGCCGAGGCCATGAGGGACTTGGCCCGGTCGTACGAGTCGAGGGCGCGCTCGTAGTCGCCGCGCATGGCGTCGTCGGCGCCGCGCTCGGCGGGGTGGAAGTCGAGGCGTTCGAGTTCCTCTCCGAAGGCGGTGATGTCCTCGTCGACGACGACCCGGAGCCGGTCGAGGGCGGCACGCTCCTCGGCCTCCTTGCGGAGCCGGTTGCGGCGCACGACGGCGTAGGCGCCCGCGCCGCCCGCGACGACGACCGCGCCGAGGACGGCGAGCCCGGCGACGGGGACGCCGGATTCCTTGCCCACGGCGCCCCAGGAGGCGGGGGCGGAGCCGCGCAGGGTGGGCAGGGCCTGGTCGACGAAGTCGTTGAGCTCGGTGGCCGCGTCCACGCCCGGCTGGCGCACGGAGGTGACGAGGTTCCGCACGGCCTGCCGGGACATCACCGACCGGTCGGCGCCCGCGTCGAAGCCGGTGCCGAGGCGCACGGCGTAGAGGCCGGTGATCCCGGTCTGGGTCCGCAGGTTCCGCAGCAGCTGCTCCGGCGGGAACTGTGCGTTCGCGGGGAGGACCGCCACGAACAGCGGTTTGTCCGCGTCCTTGATCTTCTGCGCCAGGGCCTTCGCGTCGGCCGTGGAGAGCTGGCCCGCGGCGCCGGGGTCGACGTACACCGGGCCCTGCTTCAGGGCGGCGGCCGCGTCGGGGACGCCCGTGGCCCTGGCGCCCGCGGTGGGCGCCAGGACCAGAAGCAGGAGCAGCATCAGCCCGCCGACGGCCGACCATGTGGATATCGCCCTGGTCCTCATGGTTCGACGCTACCCGAACCAGACCGAACCAGACATAGCGGGATTACTCGGCGGGGTCGATCCCGGCCCGCAGCAGCCCGTACGTGAAGGCGTCCTCCAGGGCCTGCCAGGACGCGGCGATGACGTTCTCGCCGACGCCGACCGTGGACCACTCGTTGTTGCCGTCGCTGGTGGTGACGAGGACCCGGGTCGTGGACTCGGTGCCGTGGCGGCCCTCCAGGATGCGGACCTTGTAGTCGACCAGCTCGAACTTGGCGAGCGGCGGGTAGATCCGGTCCAGGGCCACCCGGATCGCCCGGTCGAGGGCGTTGACCGGACCGTTGCCCTCGGCCGTGGCGACGATCCGCTCGCCCTTGGCCCAGAGCTTCACGGTCGCCTCGTTGGCGTGCGTGCCGTCGGGGCGGTCCTCGACGATCGCGCGCCAGGACTCCGTACGGAAGTAGCGGCGGGCCCGACCCTCGGCCTCCTCCCGGAGCAGCAGCTCGAAGGAGGCGTCGGCGGCCTCGTACGTGTAGCCCTTGAGCTCGCGCTCCTTGACGCGCTCGACGACGCGGGCGACGAGCGCGCGGTCGCCGCCCAGGTCGACGCCGAGCTCCTTGCCCTTGAGCTCGATGGAGGCGCGGCCGGCCATGTCGGAGACGAGCATCCGCATGGTGTTGCCGACCAGTTCGGGGTCGATGTGCTGGTAGAGGTCGGGGTCCACCTTGATCGCGGAGGCGTGCAGTCCTGCCTTGTGGGCGAAGGCGGAGACGCCGACGTACGGCTGGTGGGTGGAGGGCGTGAGGTTGACGACCTCGGCGATGGCGTGCGAGATCCGGGTCATCTCGGCGAGCGCGCCCTCGGGGAGGACCTTCTTGCCGTACTTGAGCTCCAGGGCCGCGACGACGGGGAAGAGGTTGGCGTTGCCGACCCGCTCGCCGTAGCCGTTGGCGGTGCACTGGACGTGGGTGGCGCCCGCGTCGACGGCGGCGAGGGTGTTGGCGACGGCGCAGCCGGTGTCGTCCTGGGCGTGGATGCCGAGGCGGGCTCCGGTGTCGGCGAGGACGGTGGCGACGACGGCCTGGATCTGGGCGGGGAGCATGCCTCCGTTGGTGTCGCAGAGGATGACGACGTCGGCGCCGGCCTCGTGCGCGGCGCGGACGACGGCCTTGGCGTAGTCCGGGTTGGCCTTGTAGCCGTCGAAGAAGTGCTCGCAGTCGACGAAGACCCGGCGGCCCTGGGCGGTCAGGTGGGAGACGGTGTCGCGGACCATCTCCAGGTTCTCGTCGAGGGTGGTGCGCAGGGCGAGCTCGACGTGCCGGTCGTGCGACTTGGCGACCAGGGTGACCACCGGAGCGCCGGAGTCGAGGAGCGCCTTGACCTGCGGGTCCTCGGCCGCGTCGCCCCCCGCCCTGCGGGTGGCGCCGAAGGCGACGAGCTGGGCGTTCTTGAACGCGATCTCCTGCCGGGCGCGGGCGAAGAACTCCGTGTCCCGCGGGTTGGCGCCGGGCCAGCCGCCCTCGATGAAGCCCACGCCGAACTCGTCGAGGTGCCGGGCGATGGTCAGCTTGTCCGCGACGGTGAGGTTGATGCCTTCACGCTGCGCCCCGTCGCGCAGTGTCGTGTCGAAGACATGGAAACTGTCGTCGAGGCGCGATCCCTCGGCGTTCTCCGTGGTCATGGCTGTGATGGCTCCTGTCGGATGTGGCTCCGGAAGGTATGGATCCACTTGCCCCCATTCTCACGCGTCGTCCGCTTCCGGCATGGGTGGGGCCGGAAAACGAAAAAACCCCTCGCGGGTGCGAGAGGTCTGCGCGCGGGTCTGGGGCACGGTGTCCACTGCCGCGGGGGTCGTGCCGCGGTTCAGTGGCCACTGCGGACCGGCGCGCCGCTGCCGATAATCATCGTGGTAGCAAGCACGCCGGAAGTCTGGCACAGGTCCGGTGTCAGCGGGACGGGGGTCTCACGATACGGGCAGTTGATCCCGTGACCGCCCGGGCGGGGCGGCGCCCACCCGGCCGAGGTCGATGTCCCGGGTCTCCCGCATCGTGAGGTAGACGACCAGGGAGACGGCCGCGCAGCCCGCGACGTACCAGGAGAAGCCCGACTCGACGCCGGCGTCCTTGAACCAGAGCGCGACGTACTCGGCGGTGCCGCCGAAGAGGGCGTTGGCGACGGCGTACGGCAGGGCGACGCCGAGGGCGCGGATGCCGGTCGGGAAGAGCTCGGCCTTCACGCAGGCGTTGATGGAGGTGTAGCCGGTGACGACGACGAGCGCGAGGAGGGAGAGCCCGAGGGCCGGCCAGAAGGAGCCGGCGTGCTTGAGCATCGTCAGGATCGGGACGGTGAGGAGGGTGGAGCCGAGCGCGAAGGTGACGAGGAGCGGGCGGCGTCCGATCCGGTCGGAGAGCCGGCCGGCGAGCGGCTGGAGGCCGGCGAAGACGATCAGGGCGCAGAAGGAGACCAGGGTGGCGGTCTGCTTGGGCAGCCCGGCGGAGTTGGACAGGTACTTGGTGAGGTAGGTGGTGTACGTGTAGTAGGCCACGGTCCCGCCCATGGTGAGCGCGATGACGAGGAAGGCCTCGCGCTTGTGCGCCCAGAGGGCCTTGAGGGTGCCGCGATCGGCCTGCTGGGCGGTGCCGGCCTCCTCGTACACCTCGGTCTCCAGCATGGTCCGCCGCAGGTAGAAGACGACGGCCGCGCCGAGGGCGCCGACGACGAACGGGATGCGCCAGCCCCAGCCGGACAGGGCGTCGGCGGACAGGGTGTGCTGGAGGACGAGCAGCAGGCCGAGGCCGAGGATCTGACCGGCGGTCATCGACACGTACTGGAAGCTGGAGGCGAAGCCGCGGTGCCGCGGATCGGAGGCCTCGGTGAGGTAGGTGGCGCTGGCCGCGTACTCGCCGCCGACGGAGAGGCCCTGGAGGAGGCGGGCGACGAGGAGGACGGCGGCGCCGCCGTACCCGGCGACCGAGTACGTCGGCGCGATCGCGATCAGTACGGCGGAGGCGGACATCAGCGTCACGGTGAGGGTGAGCGCCGCCTTGCGGCCCTTGCGGTCACCGACCCGGCCGAGGAGCCAGCCGCCGACGGGGCGCATGAAGAAGCCGACGGCGAAGATGCCGGCGGTGTTCATGAGCTTGGCGGTGTCGTTGCCGTCGGGGAAGAAGGCCCCCGCGAAGTAGGTGGCGAAGCTCGCGTACACGAACCAGTCGAACCACTCGACCATGTTGCCGGCGGAGCCGACCCAGATCTTCTTCCAGTGCTCTCGTCCCATGGGCAGGAACCGTGCCGGAGATCGCGCCGGGTCAACAAGGCTGTAGCGCACAACGATCGGGTGTACTTACGTGCGTTGTGGTCGCACGATCAGGTCCTGCTCGATGAACTCCCTTACGTGAGCGAGGACCTGTTCCCGACCCGTGCCGGGGATGCCGACGGCGACGTGCACGCTGAAGCCGTCGAGCAGGGCCCGCATCCGGGTGGCGAAGCGGTCCGGGTCGACCGCCCGGAACTCGCCCCGCGAGACGCCCTCGGCGAGGATCGCGACCAGGTCCCGGTGCCAGGCCCCCTCGATGGCGGCCTGCCGGGCGCGGGCGTCGTCGTCGGCGTTCTGCGACCGGTTCCAGACCTCCAGCCAGAGGGTCCAGTGCGGGTCGCGGGGCCCGTCGGGCACGTACACGTCGACGTACCCGTCGAGCCGGTCGCGCGCCTTCCCCGGCCGGGACAGCAGCGCACTGCGCTCGGCCCCGAGCCGCCCCTCGCTCCACTCCAGGGTCCGCAGGAGCAGCTCGTCCTTGGTGCGGAAGTAGTAGAGGAGGTGCCCGCTGCTCATCCCCACCTGCCGCCCGAGCCCGGCCATGGTGAGCCCGTCGAGTCCGCGCTCGGCGATGGTGTCCATGGCCGCGGCGAGCACGTCCTCGCGGGGCGGCGCGGCCTGGTTGCGCCGGCGGGGGTGGGGGGAGGGGGTGGGGTCGCTGCTCTGACTCACTCGTACGTTCTACAGGATGCGGCCGTCGGGCCCGCGCCCGAAGGCGTGCAGCATGACGTCGGCGAGGTCGGCACCGGGCACGGTGGCGCGCAGTTCGGCGAGGACGGGCGGGAGGTGCTCGTCGGCGATCACGCCGAGGTGCTCCTGCCGCAGGCCGCGGATCACCTCGACGATCTCCGGCCGCAGGGTCGTCCAGCCGCGGGAGGTGCGGATCTCGGCCTCGACCCGGTCCATGAACCAGCGCATGACGGTGTACGGGACGTCGTGGTCGCCCTCGCCGGCGGCGAAGCACACCGTCGGCTCCCGCCCGGGGTCCTCGTCGGGGACGATCGCCAGGACGAGCGCGCGCCGCCCGCCGACGCGGTCCAGCTCCAGGTACCAGGCGTCGTCGGGGACGGAGTACAGGGTCGTGAGGGCGTAGTCGCCGTCGGGGTGGGGTATCGGCATGGCCGCACGCTCTCATCGGGCATGCGGCCACCACCAGCGGTTTTATCGGACGGCGGGCTGCTGCTGCGTGATGCAGTGGATGCCGCCGCCGCCCGCGAAGATCGTGCGGGCGTCGACCAGGACGACCTCGCGCTCCGGGAAGAGGCGGCGGAAGATCTCGGCCGCGAGTTCGTCGTGGGGGTCGTCGAAGGCGCAGAGGACGACGCCGCCGTTGCACAGGTAGTGGTTGATGTACGAGTAGTCGACCCAGTCGCCCTCCTCGTCCTTGAGGACGGTCGGGGCCGGGACCTCGATGACCTCCAGGGGGCGGCCCTGGGCGTCGGTCCGGCCGCGCAGGATGTTCACGTACATCCGGGAGCGCTCGTAGTCGGGGTGGGCCGGGTCCTGCTGGCTGTGGACGAGGACCGTGCCGGGGCGGGCGAAGGCCGCGACGATGTCGACGTGGCCCTGGGTGCCGTAGAGGCCGTAGTCGCCGGTGAGGCCGTGGGGGAGCCAGATCGCCTTCGTCGTGCCGAGCTTGGCGTGGATCTCCTGCTCGACCTGCTCGCGCGTCCACTCGGGGTTGCGGCCGGAGCCGAGCTGCACGGTGTCGGTGAGCAGGACGGTGCCCTCGCCGTCGACGTGGATCGCGCCGCCCTCGTTCACCAGCGGAGACGACAGTACGGGGACTCCCGCCACGTCGGCGACATGGCGGGCGATCTTGGAGTCGTGCTCCCAGCGGGCCCAGTCCTGGGCGCCCCAGCCGTTGAACACCCAGTCCACGGCCGCGAGTTCGGTGCCGTTCGTGACGAAGGTCGGGCCGATGTCCCGCATCCAGGCGTCGTCGAGCTCGCGCTCGACCAGGTCGATCTCCGGGCCGAGGAGGGCCGCGGCCGACTCCGCGTCCCCGGGCGCGACGACCACCGTCACCGGCTCGAAGCGGCGGACGGCGCGGGCCACCGACGCCCAGGCGGTGCGGGCCTCGGCGAGCTCGTCCTCGTTGGTGAAGGTGGGGTTGGGGCTGGGCCAGGCCATCCAGGTCCGCTCGTGGGGGGTCCATTCGGCGGGCATGCGGTACGAGTTCATGAATCGGGTCCTAGAGGAAGTGGAGGCGGTTGGGGGAGACGGATGCGGCCGCCACAGCACGATGTCGGCCGTCTTCCCGACCTCGATCGAGCCGATCTCGCGGGCGGGGCCGTGGGCGATCGCCGGGTTGACGGTGAGCTCGGTCGTGGAGCGCAGCACGCGCGCGTTGTCGTCGTGCGCGCCGTCGCCCTCCGTGGGTCCGGGCTCGGCCTTCGTCTTCCCGGCCATGGCGAAGGTCCGGCGTACGGTCTCGCCGGCCCTTCCCGTCCCCTGCGCGTCGGAGGAGGTGATCCCGATCGCGCCGAGGTCGTGCAGGACGTCCTCCGCGCCCGCCGCCGAAGGCGAGGCGCGGGTCGCCCCCGCCCATCGGGTCGGTGACGACCGCGAGCCGGGAGCCGTCGTCGAAGACGGCTTCGACGTGGACCTCGGTGACCACGTCGGCGACGCCGGGCGGGACGTCTTCGGGGCCGAGGACGGAGCGGGCCGCCCCGATCGCCCCGGCGGGTCGCTTGCCGTCGCGGACCGCCTCGCAGACGGCGTCCACGACGAGCGCGGTCGCCTCGGGCACGTTGAGCCGCGGGCCCCGGGCCCGGCGCGCGCGGGCGGGCTCGGCGGCACCGAAGAGGAGCAGCCGGTCGCGCTCCGTGGGAGACCGTCTCACGCCCCACACACCTCCTGCAATCGCGACGCGTTTGAGCGACACTCTAAATGCTGAGACGCGCGCTTCCAAGCATTGACGCCATCGACAGCTGTAGGTCACATTGAGCGCCGCTCTAAAACTTCCCCCGCCCGCCCCCGCAGGGAGTGCTCATGCCGATAGAACAGCGCGGAGTCGACACCATCCCCGAGGCCGAACGCACCAGCGGCCCCCGCGACCTCGTCTCGATCCTGCTCGGATCCAACCTCTGTCTGGGGGTGATCGTCTTCGGCTGGCTGCCGGTCTCCTTCGGGCTCGGCTTCTGGGCCTCGGTGACCTCCGTCGTCACCGGCACCCTCGTCGGCGTGGCGGTCACCGCTCCCCTCGCGCTCGTGTCCCTCCGCACCGCGACCAACCTCTCCACCTCCTCCGGCGCCTTCTTCGGCGTCCGCGGCCGGCTGGTCGGCTCCGTGGTCGGACTGCTGCTCTCGCTGGGCTACACCGCGCTGACCCTCTGGATCGGCGGCGACGTGATGGTGGGCACGCTCGCCCGCCTCGTCGGCCTGCCGACCGGCGGCGCCGTCCACGCCCTCGTCTACGCGTTCCTCGCCGCCTGCACGGTGGTCGGCGCGGTGTACGGCTACCGGCTGCTGCTCCGGCTGAGCAAGGCGCTCGCCGTCGGCATGACGGTGCTCCTCGCCATCGGCCTGGCCGCCTACGCCGGGGACTTCACCACGGCCGCGGTCCCGGACACCCCGTACCTGCTCGGCTCCTTCTGGCCGACCTGGCTGCTCTCGGCCGTGGCCGCGGGACTCAGCGGCCCGGTCGCCTTCATCACCCTGCTCGGCGACTACACCCGGTACGTCTCCCCCGAGCGGTACGGCGCGAAGACCGTGTGGCGGGCCACCTTCCTGGGCCTGACCGTGGGCCTGCTGGTCCCCCAGCTCTTCGGCACGTTCACCGCCCTGGCGGCGCGCGGCGGCCTGGACTACGCGGGACCGCTCGTCGACGCGTCCCCCGTCTGGTACCTCGTACCGCTGCTCGTCGCCGCCACCGCCGGCTCCGTCGGCAACGCCGGCCTGATGCTGTACTCGATGGGCCTCGACCTCGACGCGATCCTGCCGAAGGCCACGCGCGCGCGTGCCACCCTCGTGGTCGCGGCGGTGGCGACGGCCTTCGTCTTCGCCGGGCACTTCGCCTCGGACGCCCAGACGGCGATGACCTCGTTCGTGCTGCTGCTCACCGCGATCGGGACCCCGTGGGCGGTGATCACCCTGATCGGGCACGCGCGCTGCGGCGGGACGTACGACCCGGAGGCGCTCCAGGTCTTCAACCAGCGCTCGCGCGGCGGGATCTACTGGTTCTCGGCGGGCTGGCACCCGCGCGCCACCGTCTCCTGGGCGGTCGGCGCGGCGGTCGGCCTGGCCGCGGTGTCGACGCCGCTCTACGAGGGGCCGCTGCTCGCCCTCACGGGCGGGGTCGACTGCAGCTTCGTCTTCTCGGGGATCGTGGGCGGCGCGCTGTACGCCGTCCTGACGCCGAACAGGGCTTCCGGGACCGTGACGGCCCCGGAAGCCCTGGCGACGACGGAGTAGCGGCTAACCCCACCGGCTCACTTGCCGAGCTCGTGCATCCAGCCGTGCACGTCCTCGGCCTTGCCGGTCTGGATGGCGAGCAGCGCCTCGCGCAGCCTCATCGTGACCTCGCCGGGCTCGCCGCCCGACTGCTGCCACTCGCCCCGGGCGGACTTGACCAGGCCGACCGGGGTGATGACGGCGGCGGTGCCGCAGGCGAAGACCTCGGTGAGGGTGCCGTTCTCGGTGTCGGCCTGCCACTGGTCGATGGAGACGCGGGCCTCCTCGGACTCGTAGCCGAGGTCCTCGGCGACCTTGAGGAGCGAGTCGCGGGTGATGCCCGCGAGCAGCGAACCGGTGAGGGTCGGGGTGACGATCTTCGGCTTCCCGTCGGACTCGGCCCCGTACACGAAGTACAGGTTCATGCCGCCGAGTTCCTCGACCCACTTGTGCTCGACCGCGTCGAGGTAGCAGACCTGGTCGCAGCCCTTGGCCGCCGCCTCGGCCTGCGCGAGCAGGGAGGCCGCGTAGTTGCCGCCGGTCTTGGCGTCGCCGACGCCGCCGGGGACGGCGCGGACACGGTCCTCCGAGGCCCAGATGGAGACGGGCTTCACGCCGCCCGCGAAGTACGGGCCGGCCGGCGAGGCGATGACGACGAACAGGTACTCGTTGGCCGGGCGGACACCGAGGCCGACCTCGGTGGCGATCATGAACGGACGCAGGTAGAGCGAGTCCTCGCCGCCGTGCGCCGGAACCCAGGCCTCGTCGTGCCGCACGAGCACGTCGCACGCCTCGACGAAGGTCTCGACCGGCAGCTCGGGCATGCCGAGCCGGCGGGCGGAGGCCTGGAAGCGGCGGGCGTTGGCGTCGGGGCGGAAGGTGGCGACGGAGCCGTCGGGGCGGCGGTAGGCCTTCAGGCCCTCGAAGATCTCCTGCGCGTAGTGCAGGACGTTCGTGGCCGGGTCCAGGGAGAGCGGACCGTACGGCACGAGCTGGGCGTCGTGCCAGCCGCGGCCCTCGGTCCACCGGATGGTGACCATGTGGTCGGTGAAGTGGCGGCCGAATCCCGGCTGGGCCAGGATCGCCTCGCGCTCCGCGGCGGACAGCGGGCTGGAGGAGGGCTTGAGCTCGATCGTGGGCGTCGTCATGAGTGCGTGTCCTTCACCGGTTGTGATGGGGAGGACCGCGCGCACGCCGTCGTCGGGGACTGTCGTCCCCGACGAGCTGCGTCCGGGCATGCCCGTATGCCGCGGCCCCACGTTCGATTATCGCTCGGGGGGACCGGTGCGGAAAACGGGTGCGCGCGGTCCGGGGTTCGGGTGGGGCCCCGCGGCCGCGCAGGGGGCAGCCGCCGGGCGCTGGTGCGACCCGGCGGCTGCTGTGTGGTGTCAGTCGGCGCGGGTCAGCTCGCTACTCGCGCGGCGAGCGCGTCGCCGATCCCGTCCGTCGTGCGGACGGAGCCGCCGCGCTCGGTGAGGTCGGCCGCGACGGCCTCCTCGACCCGGGCGGCCTCGGTCTCGTAGCCGAGGTGGCGGAGCAGGAGGGCGACGGAGAGGACGGTGGCCGTGGGGTCGGCCTTGCCCTGGCCCGCGATGTCCGGCGCGGAGCCGTGGACCGGCTCGAACATGGACGGGAACTCGCCGCTCGGGTTGATGTTGCCCGAGGCGGCGACGCCGATGCCGCCGGAGACGGCCGCGGCGAGGTCGGTGATGATGTCGCCGAAGAGGTTGTCGGTGACGATCACGTCGAAGCGGGCCGGGTCGGTGACGAGGAAGATCGTCGCGGCGTCGACGTGCAGGTAGTCGGTGGTGACCTCGGGGTACTCCCGGGCCACCTTGTGGAAGGTGTCCGTCCAGAGGTGGCCGGCGAAGGTCAGCACGTTGTTCTTGTGGACCAGCGTCAGCTTCTTGCGCGGACGGGCCTGGGCGCGGGCGAAGGCGTCCCGGACCACGCGCTCGACGCCGAAGGCGGTGTTGACCGAGACCTCGGTGGCGACCTCGTGCGGGGTGCCCTTGCGGATGGTGCCGCCGTTGCCCGTGTACGGACCCTCGGTGCCCTCGCGGACCACGACGAAGTCGATCTCGGGCTGCCCGGCGAGCGGGGTGGCCACGCCGGGGAGCAGCTTCGAGGGGCGCAGGTTCACGTGGTGGTCGAAGGCGAAGCGGAGCTTCAGGAGGAAGCCGCGCTCCAGGACGCCGGACGGCACCGAGGGGTCGCCGATGGCGCCGAGCAGGATGGCGTCGTGCTTCTTGAGGGAGGCGAGATCGGCGTCGGTGAGGGTCTCACCGGTGGCGTGGTAGCGCTTGGCGCCGAAGTCGTACTCCTCGGTCTCCAGCTTCACGTCCTGGGGAAGGACGGCCGCGAGGACCTTGAGGCCCTGGGCCACGACCTCCTGGCCGATGCCGTCGCCGGGAATGACTGCGAGATTGATGCTGTGAGACATGTCGGCACCCTACTCTTCGTCCCATCGTCTGACACGTTCCGTCCGCCATGTGGACGAACGGACAGGCGTCGGGGTCGGCTCAGTGGCCGGTGGAGCCGCCGTTGTCACGGCGGTCGAGGGCGCGCTGGAGGGCGGCGGCGGCGTTCTGGCGGGCCTCGTCGCTGGGGCGGTTGGCGGAGTGGCGGACGCGGCGGGCGGTCTGAGCGGCCATGAGGGATCGACTCCTTGAGATCAGTGGTGATCCGGACGTGCGGAGATCAGTGGTGATCGAAGGCGCCGGAAGGGGCGGGGAGCGCCGCCGCAGGGGTTGCCTGCACGGGGCGTCGCGCTCTCGGCCGCCATTCGCTTGATGAAGCGAGACGTTCGGCTTCTACAAAGCTAGGGCAGGTCCCCTCATCTGTCTCCACAATTACTCGGACTTCCTACTATCTGAGACGGCGCTCAACGCTCCGTGGTCCGCAGCTCGCGGACGAGCGCGCGCACGGCGAGGGATTTCGCCTGCTCAGGAGTGGTGACACGGCCCATCGAGCGGGTCGGGCGGCCCGGACCGAGATCGGTGATCCCGACCGAGGGCGGTGCTCCGATCAGGGACAGTTCCGGCATCACGGCCATCCCGGTGCCGGTGCCCACCGGAGCCGGCACCGCTCCGTCGTCCTCGGCCTCCACGGTGGCCGCCGGCAGCCGCTCCCGGGCGTCCCGCCATTCCCGGGTGCACGAGGTGCGGTCCTCCGCCCGGCCGACCAACGGCAGCGTGCGCGGCGCCGGACGGCCGGCGGGGTGCACGGGCGCGTCCCCCTCCTCCCGGAGACGCCCCCGACGGGTCCGGGAGGCACCGACGAGGTGGTCCCGATCGCCGCGATGCCGATGTCGGCCCGCCCGTCGAGGACTTCGCCCGCGGTGCCGCGCCCCGCCTCCCGCACGATCCGCACCTCGGGCACGCCCTCCGGGTGACGGGCGGTCAGCCGTTCCGGGGCCCGGGGCCGGGCCTGCCCTCGCCCGCGCGGCGAGAACCTCGGGAAGACGCCGGTGACCTCGCAACCCTACCTAGATTGCATTCCTACCTAGGTAGTGGTGAGATGTGGTCATGGCCGCAGACCGCAGATCCAGCTGGCTCAAGGGAGTCCTCGACCTGCTCGTCCTCTCCTGCCTGACCGACGGGGAGAGCTACGGGTACGAGATCGCCAAGGCGCTCCACGGGGCGGGACTCGGCGAGATCAAGGGCGGGACGCTCTACCCCGTCCTGAACCGCCTGGAGGAGGCCGGTCTGGTGGAGGCCGAGTTCCGCGCCGCCGAACGCGGCCCGGGGCGACGCTACTACCGGCTCACGGCCCTCGGCCGCGAGCGGCTCGCGGCCGAGACCGGGGCGTGGCTGACCTTCCACAGCGCCGTACGGACCGTGCTCAGACCAGGGGGAACGACACCATGACCACCGACGCCTACTTCGCCGAGCTCTCCGGCTCGCTGCGCGCCGCCCGCGTACCGGACGAGCAGATCGCCGCGACCGTCGAGGACCTGCGGGCCCACCTCGCGGAGACGGGGACGGCCCCGGAGGAGGAGTTCGGCCCCGCCGTCGCGTTCGCCGCGCAGCTCGGCGGCCTCGCGCCGGCGCCCGGCGAGCCGGACGGGCGCGCGGAGTCCTGGACCTGGACGGCCGACCTCTTCAACGACCGCCGGATGCTGGCCGTCCACGGCGACCAGGGCTGGGAGGTGGAGTCGCTCGACGCGATCGGCCGGTTCGTCTGCCGCCGCACGCCCGGGTCGGCGCTGCGCTGGGAGTACCGCCGCGAGGTGATCGCCGGGCGCCGGCGGAGCCGTGTCCTCGACGACCTCACGCCGGAGGGCTGGGAGCTGTGCGGGGAGTGGCTGGTGTACGGCTACTTCAAGCGGCCGCGCGCGGCGACCGCGGGCCCGGCCGGCACCGTGGGGGCCCCGCCGGCCGTTCCGGGGCGGTGGCTGTTCCTGAGCCGCCGGGGCAAGGCCGTGCTCACGGTCTGGTGCGTCCTGGTCGCCGGCGCGATGGCGGCGTTCTTCGTCGGGGCCCTCGGCACCGGCGGGCTGGCGATCACGATCGCCCTCACGTCCATGTTCTCCGCCCTGTACACCTCCCACCTGGAGACCGCCACGGGACGCGTCCGCAAGGACGCCGCGTCCGGCACCGCCGACCGGACCTGACGGCACCTCACATCACGTCGCCGTCCCGCCAGTCGAAGACCAGCGGGGCGGCGGGGTCGGGCAGCGCCCGGCCGCCCGAGGGGCGCAGGAGGACGAAGCCCTCCTCCTCGGCGAGGCGGACGGTCCCCCCGGGCCCGAGCGCTTCGAGGCGCCCCTCCCAGACCTGCCAGCCGCGTGCGCGGTAGAGCGCGGCCCCCTCGTCGGAGGCTCCGAGCGCCCCGAAGGCGTACGCCCCGTCGATCACCCGCTCCAGTCCGGCCATCACCGCGCCGCCGAGTCCCCGCCGCCGGTGGTCCTCCCGCACGGCGACCCCTTCCACGTATCCGACGCGGTGCGAGCGCCCCCGGTGGAGCGCCCGGCGCTGCACGACGGCGCCGTGGGCGACGACGCCCCGCTCGTCCTCGATCCAGGCGTGGACGCCGCCGAGGGCGTGGTCCCAGTCGGCCTCGGAGAAGTCGCCCCCGAAGGCGGCGTCGAGCATCTCGCGCACGGAGCGGAGCCGGGCGGCGCCGAGTTCGTGGGTGGGAGCGATCCTCACGGTCATGCCTCACCCTCCCACACTCACCTAACCCCTCACACCCCATTGACAGGTTGGCCCTGCTCCTGATGGAGTCGTCTCGTAACCAGTGAACGATAAATGAGGGGTTAGAACGATGCCCGTGCTGCCGACCCACCACCGCACCGTCACCGTCCGGGGCCACGAGATCGCCTACCGCGAGGCCGGACCGGCCGACGCCCCCGTGCTGCTCCTGCTGCACGGCTTCCCCACCAGCTCGCACATGTTCCGCGACCTGATCCCGCTGCTCGCGCACGACTACCGCCTGATCGCCCCCGACCACCTGGGCTTCGGCCGCAGCGCCGCGCCCTCCGCCGCCGACTTCGACTACACCTTCGCCGAACTGGCCGCGCTCACCGCCGAGTTAACCGAGGTCCTCGGCCTGGACCGGTTCGCGCTCTACATCCAGGACTACGGCGCACCCATCGGTCTGCGCCTCGCCCTCGCCCACCCGGAGCGGATCACCGCGATCGTCACCCAGAACGGCAACGCCTACGAGGAGGGACTCGGCGCCGAGGCCTGGGCCCCCGTCCTCGCCCTGATCGAGGAGCGCACCCCCGAGACCGAGGAGCCGGTCCGCGCCATCCGCTCCCTGGACGGCATCCGGTGGCAGTACGAGACGGGCGTCCCCGCCGCGTACCGGGACCTGCTCAGCCCCGACGCCTGGCACCACGACGCGGCCCTGATGGCCCGCGAGGGCCAGGACGACATCCAGCTGGGCCTGATCGCCGACTACGGATCGAACTTCGCGCTCTACCCCGCCTTCCAGGAGTACTTCCGCACCTCCCGGGTCCCGCTCCTCGCCGTGTGGGGCGAGGGCGACCAGGTCTTCGTACCGGCGGGCGCCGAAGCCTTCCGCCGCGACCTGCCGGAGGCCGAGGTCCACCTCCTGCCCACGGGCCACTTCGCCCTGGAGACCCACGCGCCGCGGATCGCGGAGCTGATCGGCGACTTCCTCGGGCGGCACGCCCTCCTCAGGCCGTAGCCCTCTCCAGGTCGCGCGCGACCCGCTCCACCCAGGCGGTGAGCTCCTCCCGGGGGCGGGCCTCGCCTCCGCCCAGGGCCGCGGCCTGGGCGTCCGTGATCCGGTCGGGTCCCGACGCGGTCAGCAGCCCGTGCAGCTCCTTCATCAGGGACGTCATCCGCAGCGCGTCGCTGTGCTCGATCGCGTCGACCCCGTGCCCGGGGCCGAGTGTCGTCGAACCGGGCATGACCTGCCTCCTCACCGAGCCCCCTCCCAGCAGCGTAAGCCCCCCGCACGAGAACCGCCCCCGTCCTGGTTTGGGGGTCCAGGAGGGGGGCGGTGATCGAGGGGCCTCTGGGAGGCGGGGGCGTCAGCCCATGTGCGGGTAGCCGTACTCGGTCGGCGGGACCAGCGTCTCCTTGATGGCACGGGTCAGCGTCCAGCGCATCAGGTTCTGCGGGGCACCGGCCTTGTCGTTGGTGCCGGAGGCGCGGCCGCCGCCGAAGGGCTGCTGGCCGACGACGGCGCCGGTCGACTTGTCGTTGATGTAGAAGTTGCCCGCGGCGAAGCGGAGCTTCTCCATCGTGTACGCGGCGGCCGCGCGGTCGCCGGAGATGACCGAGCCGGTGAGGGCGTAGTCGGAGACCGACTCCATCTGGGTCAGCATCGCGTCGTACGCGTCGGCCGAGCTGTCGTCGTACACGTGGATCGCGAGGATCGGGCCGAAGTACTCGGCCTTGAAGACCTCGTTCTCCGGGTCGTCGCAGACGATGACGGTCGGGCGGACGAAGTAGCCCACCGAGTCGTCGTAGGTGCCACCGGCGATGATCGTGCAGCTCGGGTCGGCCGCGGCACGGTCGATGGCGGCCTTGTTCTTGGCGAACGAGCGCTCGTCGATGACGGCGCCGATGAAGTTCGACAGGTCGGTGACGTCACCCATGGCGATGCCGTCGACCTCGGCCGCGAACTCCTCCTTGAAGCCGTCGTTCCAGATCGACGCCGGGACGTAGGCGCGGGAGGACGCGGAGCACTTCTGGCCCTGGAACTCGAAGGAGCCACGGGTCAGCGCGGTCTTCAGGACGGCGCGGTCGGCGCTGGGGTGGGCGACGACGAAGTCCTTGCCGCCGGTCTCGCCGACGATCCGCGGGTACGAGCGGTACTTCTCGATGTTGTTGCCGACCGTCTTCCACAGGTGCTGGAAGGTCTTGGTCGAGCCGGTGAAGTGGATGCCGGCCAGGTCGCGGTGGTTCAGGGCCACCTCGGAGACGGCGATGCCGTCGCCGGTCACCAGGTTGATGACGCCCTTCGGCAGGCCGGCCTCCTCCAGGAGCTCCATGAGGAGCACGGCGGAGTGGGTCTGCGTCGGGGACGGCTTCCAGACCACCACGTTGCCCATGAGGGCGGGGGCGGTGGGCAGGTTGCCCGCGATGGCGGTGAAGTTGAAGGGCGTGATCGCGTAGACGAAGCCCTCCAGCGGGCGGTGGTCCAGACGGTTCCACACGCCCGGGGAGTTCGCCGGCGGCTGCTCGGCGAGGATCTGGCGGGCGTACGCCACGTTGAAGCGCCAGAAGTCGACGAGCTCGCACGGGGTGTCGATCTCGGCCTGCTGGGCGGTCTTGGACTGGCCGAGCATGGTCGACGCGGCCAGCGTCTCGCGCCACGGGCCGGCGAGCAGCTCGGCGGCGCGCAGGATGATCGCGGCGCGGTCGTCGAAGGACATCGCGCGCCAGGCCGGGGCGGCGGCCAGGGCCGCGTCGATGGCGTCCTGGGCGTCCTGCTCGGTGGCGCCGCGGAAGGTGCCGATGACGGCCTTGTGGTTGTGCGGCTGGACGACCTTGAACTCCTCGCCGCCACCGAGGCGCTTCACGCCGCCGATGGTCATCGGCAGCTCGCGCGGGTTCTCGGCCAGCTCCTTGAGCTTGGTCTCCAGGCGGAGTCGCTCGGGGGAACCGGGGGCGTAGCTGTGCACCGGCTCGTTGACCGGAGCGGGGACCTGGGTGACAGCGTCCATGAGTCTCGATACTCCTTGTGAGAGGTGGGCTCAGCCCTTGGTGAGGATGGAGCGGACGAAGAAGAGGAGGTTGGCCGGCTTCTCCGCGAGGCGGCGCATGAAGTAGCCGTACCAGTCGGTGCCGTACGCGGTGTAGACGCGCATGCGGTGGCCCTCGGCGGCGAGCCGGTTCTGCTCCTCGCTGCGGATGCCGTACAGCATCTGGAACTCGTACTCGTCCAGCTTGCGCCCGGCGCGGCGGGCCAGCTCCTGGCCGATGGAGATCAGGCGCGGGTCGTGCGAGCCGATCATCGGGTAGCCCTCGCCGTCCATCAGGATCTTCATGATCCGGACGTACGCCTTGTCGATCTCGGGCTTGTCCTGGACGGCGACGGAGGCGGGCTCCTTGTAGGCGCCCTTCACGATCCGGACGCGGGAGCCGTTCGCGGCGAGGCGGCGGGCGTCGTCCTCGGTGCGGAAGAGGTAGGCCTGGATGACGCACCCGGTCTGCGGGAAGTCCTTCCGCAGCTCCTCGTGGATGGCGAACATCGAGTCGAGGGTGGTGTGGTCCTCGGCGTCCAGGGTGACGGTGGTGCCGATCTCGGCGGCGGCCGCGACGACCGGGCGGACGTTCGCGAGGGCCAGCTCGTGCCCGTTCTCCAGGGACTGGCCGAACATCGACAGCTTCACCGACATCTCGGCGCGGGCGCCGAGGCCCAGCTCCTTGAGGCGGCCGATGAGCTCCAGGTAGGCGTCCCGGGCGGCGTACGACTGCTCGACGGTGGTGATGTCCTCGCCGACGACGTCGAGGGTGACCTCCAGGCCGCGGTCGCTCAGCTCGGAGACGATCGGCACGACGTCGTCGACCGTCTCGCCGGCGATGAAGCGGGCGACGACCTGCTTGGTCCCGGGGGCGGCCGAAACGAGACGGCGCATCTTGTCGCTGCGCGACGCGGCGAGGATCACGGGACCCAGCACGGGGACCTCCAGAAGGACGGGGTGACGAAGGGTGCCTTACCCGCTCTTTTGCAAAGAACCGGGAACAGCACGAAGAACCACCGTGAAACCTATGGACCGCTCCGATCGTCCGCCATCTACAGCTGTCACGCATCCGTGCACGGCATCTCATACATATGTCTGAGCGGGTGCGAGAATGGCGCCGTGAAGGGCGATTACCAAGACCTGGTGGACGAGATCTCCGCGCTGCTGGGCGCACCGGCGACGCTGGAGAACCGCGATTTCGGTCTGATCGCCTTCGGTGCCCACGACAGCGACGACGACAGCGCGATGGACCCCGTCCGGACGCGGTCGATCCTGACCCGGAAGTCGACCCCGGCGGTCCGCGCCTGGTTCGAGGGCTTCGGCATCACCCGGGCGACGGGCCCGGTCCGCATCCCGGCCGCTCCGGACGCCGGGGTGTTCCGGGACCGCCTCTGCCTGCCCGTACGCCATCGGGGGGTCGTCCTCGGGTACGTCTGGCTGCTGGACGCCGAGCCCGGTCCCACGCCCGCCCAGCTCACGGCCTCGATGGAGGTCGCCACCCGGATCGGCGCGCTCCTCGCCGACGAGGAGCGCGCGGACGCCGACCTCTCGCGCGAGTTCGCCGCGGCCCTGACCGCCGGACGCGGCTGGCAGAGCGACATGGCCGTCGCGGCGCTCAGGACGGCCCTGGGGCCCGGCGCGGACGGCCTGCACACCGTCGTCTGCGTGACCCCCTGGCAGGGCGAGGCCCCGTCGATCCGGGCGGTCCCCGGCGCGGCGGCGGTCGCCGTGCTCCCCGAGGGCGAGTCCCTCGCCGTCCTCGTGCGGCTGCGCACGGCCGAGGACCCCTCCCCCGCCCGCACGGCCGCCGACCGGCTGCGCGCCGGCGCCCCCGCCGGCATCGCCACCCCCCGCCGGGGCCTCGCGGAGCTCCCGGCGGCCTGGCGCGAAGCCAACACGGCGGCCCGCGCCGCCACGGCCCAACCGACGCTCGGCCCGGTCGCGGAGTGGGCCGGGATCGGCCCGTACCGCCTGCTGGCGGCGCTGTACCACCCGGAGGTCGACCCCGTCGTCGCACCGCTGATCACCCCCGCCCACGCCGAACTGGCCCGCACGGCCGAGGTGTTCCTCGACAACGCGGGCCAGGCGGGCCGCACGGCGGCGGCCCTGGGCATCCACCGCCAGACCCTCTACTACCGGCTGTCCCGGGTCGAACAGCTCACGGGCCTGGACCTGGACAACGGCGAGGACCGCCTCCTGCTGCACATGTCCCTGAAGTCCGCCCGGCTCTGAACGACGCGGCGGCCCGGCGCCGGGGCCGGCCCCGGGCCCCTACCGGCCCTCCATCAGGACCTTGAGCCCCTCGGTGAGGTCGTCGGCGCTGGGGGCCGTCTCCGGGTCGACCATCCACTGGATCATGACGCCGGTCGCCAGGGCCTGGAGCAGCAGTCCGGCCACCCGGGCCTTCTCCGGGTCCGCCTCCGGGTCGAGGCCGAGCATGCCCTCGGCGATGCCGAGCCGGCCCTCCCGCTGCGGCTCCTTGATCGCCTCGCGCAGCTTCTCGTCGTCGTCGAGGCGGGTGACGACCTCGGTCTGGAGCTTCCAGACCGGGCGGCTGGCCTCGGCGGCGCCGATGAGCTGCGCCCACATCGCGCGGAAGCGCTCGTACGGATCGGCCGGAGGGCGCTCGGCCTCCTGCGGCCCGTCCGGGACGGCGACCCGCTCGCCCCACTCCTCGGTGAGGCTCAGGAAGGCCTGCTGGAGCAGGGCGTCCTTGGAGCCGTAGTGGTAGCCGATGGAGGCGAGGTTGGTGCCCGAGGCGGCGACGACGTCGCGCGCGGTGGTGCGTCCGTACCCCTTCTCCAGGAGGCAGCGCTTGGCGCCTTCGAGGAGGTCTTCCTTGTGTCCCATGACAGCACTGTACCCGGCGGGTAGACATCCGTCTAAGACGTTCGTCTATCCACCGGGCACGGGGGCGTGCGCCAGAACGGGCACGGAGCGTGCGTCAGATCAGGTTGACCGAGCGGGCCGAGGTCGCGCCGATCTCCTCCGCGATCTCCGCGAGCACCGGCGCCGGCAGCGTGTCGTCGACGGTGAGCACGACGAGCGCCTCGCCGCCCTCCTCCGCGCGGGAGACCTGCATGCCGGCGATGTTCAGACCGGCCTCGCCGAGGATCCGGCCGACCGTGCCGACGACGCCCGGACGGTCCTCGTAGCGCAGCACGACCATGTGGTCCGCGAGCGCGAGGTCCACGTCGTAGTCGCCGACCGCGACGATCTTCTGCAGGTGCTTCGGACCCGCGAGCGTGCCGGAGACCGAGACCTCCTGGCCGTCGGAGAGCGTGCCGCGCACGGTGACCATGTTGCGGTGGTCGGGCGACTCGGAGCTGGTGGTCAGACGCACCTCGACACCGCGCTCCTGCGCGAACAGCGGGGCGTTGACGTACGACACGGTCTCGTCGACCACGTCCTCGAACACGCCCTTGAGCGCGGAGAGTTCGAGCACCTTCACGTCGTGCTGGGTGATCTCGCCGTAGACCTCGACGTCGAGACGCGCCGCGACCTCGCCCGCGAGCGCGGTGAAGATCCGGCCGAGCTTCTCGGCGAGCGGCAGACCCGGCTTCACGTCCTCCGCGATGACGCCGC
The DNA here is from genome assembly GCF_055582805.1 of Streptomyces sp. NPDC107498. NCBI lineage: Bacteria > Bacillati > Actinomycetota > Actinomycetes > Kitasatosporales > Streptomycetaceae > Streptomyces > Streptomyces sp. NPDC107498. The sequence goes on from NZ_JBVJPE010000032.1 coordinate 23,698, forward strand.
CCTGGACGTTGACCGCGTCCGGGACCAGCTCGCCCGCGAGCGCCAGGCGCACCGACCTGGCGACCGCGATGCCGGCCTTCTCCTGGGCCTCGTCCGTGGAGGCGCCGAGGTGCGGGGTGCAGACGACCTGGTCGAGCTCGAAGAGCGGGGAGTCCGTGCAGGGCTCCTTCGCGTACACGTCGAGGCCCGCGCCGGCGACCCGGCCCTCCTTGATCGCCGAGTACAGCGCGGCCTCGTCCACGATCCCGCCGCGCGCGGCGTTGACGATGCGGACGGAGGGCTTGACCTTGTGCAGCGCCTCGTCGCCGATGAGACCGATGGTCTCCGGGGTCTTCGGCAGGTGGACGGTGATGAAGTCGGCGACCTCCAGGAGCTCGTCCAGGGCCAGCAGCTTCACCCCCATCTGGGCGGCGCGGGCCGGCTGCACGTAGGGGTCGTACGCGACGATCTTCATGCCGAAGGCGGACATGCGCTGGGCGACCAGGACGCCGATGCGGCCGAGGCCGACGACGCCGAGGGTCTTCTCGCTCAGCTCGACGCCCGTGTACTTCGAACGCTTCCACTCGCCGTTCTTGAGCGCGGTGTTGGCCTGCGGGATGTTGCGCGCGGTGGCGACGAGCAGGCCGCACGCGAGCTCGGCCGCGGTCACGATGTTCGACGTCGGGGCGTTCACGACCATCACGCCGGCCTTGGTGGCGGCGGAGACGTCGACGTTGTCCAGTCCGACGCCGGCGCGGGCGACGACCCGCAGCTTTCCGGCGGCGGCGATGGCCTCGGCGTCGACCTTGGTCGCGGAGCGGACCAGGATCGCGTCCACATCGGCGATGGCGGGGATCAGCTCGGCGCGGTCGGCGCCGTTGCAGTGCCGGATCTCGAAGTCCGGGCCCAGGGCGTCGACGGTGGCGGGCGACAGCTCTTCAGCGATGAGTACGACAGGTTTCGAGCTCACGTGAGTCCTCACAGGTCCAGTGCGGACGGCCGTCCCGACGGCCGCAGGCGGTGGAGGGGGCTTGCCGCGTGAAAGCGCACGACGCTGTGGGCCTGACGCGTATGTTGTTGAGCAGTCTAGTGCTGCCCGGGCGCCGTTCATGCGCCTCGTTGGAAGGATCACCCGTCCGTGGTTGGACGGGGTGTCCAACGATGTGGCGAGGGGCCGGACACGCCGTCCGGCCCCACCCCTGAAGGCTTACGCCTCCTCGTCGTTCACCCAGCTCATGAGCTTGCGCAGCTCCTTGCCGGTGGTCTCCAGGAGGTGGTTGGCGTCCTGGGTCTTGTACTCGTTGTACTTCTTCAGACCGCCGTGGTACTCGGCCATCCACTCCTTGGCGAAGGTGCCGTCCTGGATCTCCGCGAGGACCTTCTTCATCTCGGCCTTGGTGGCGTCGGTGATGATCCGCGGGCCGGTGACGTAGTCGCCCCACTCGGCGGTCTCGGAGACCGACCAGCGCATCTTCTCCAGGCCGCCCTCGTACATGAGGTCGACGATGAGCTTCAGCTCGTGCAGGCACTCGAAGTAGGCGATCTCCGGCTGGTAGCCGGCCTCGGTCAGGGTCTCGAAGCCCGCCTTGACCAGGGCCGCGGTGCCACCGCAGAGGACGGCCTGCTCACCGAACAGGTCGGTCTCGGTCTCCTCGGTGAAGGTCGTCTTGATGACGCCGGCGCGGGTGCCGCCGATGCCCTTGGCGTACGAGAGCGCCAGGTCGAAGGCCTTGCCGGTGGCGTCCTGCTCGACGGCCGCGATGCACGGGACGCCGCGGCCCTCCTCGTACTGACGGCGCACCAGGTGACCCGGGCCCTTCGGGGCGACCAGGGCGACGTCGATGCCCTCGGGCACCTTGATGAAGCCGTAGCGGACGTTCAGGCCGTGACCGAAGAAGAGCGCGTCGCCCTCCTTCAGGTGGTCCTTGATGGACTCCTCGTAGACCTGCGCCTGGATCGGGTCCGGGGTCAGGATCATGATGAGGTCGGCCTCTTCCGCCGCCTGGGCGACGGAGACGACCCGCAGGCCCTGCTCCTCGGCCTTGGCCTTGGACTTCGAGCCCTCCTGCAGACCGACGCGGACGTCGACACCGGAGTCACGGAGCGACAGCGCGTGGGCGTGGCCCTGGCTGCCGTAACCGATCACCGCGACCTTGCGGCCCTGGATGATGGACAGGTCGGCGTCGTCGTCGTAGAACAGCTCGGCCACTGGATTCTCCTTGATGTGCTGGTGTTGCGTCCCACCGTACGGCGGGGAGCGGGAGGAAGGTTTTCGGGTCTCGTCAGTCGGACCGCCGGACGGACCGGCGGTCGGCCTCCGACGACTCAGGCGCTGCGGTCGAGGGCCCGCAGGGACCGGTCCGTGATGGACCGGGCGCCACGCCCTATGGCGATCGTGCCGGACTGCACGAGCTCCTTGACGCCGAACTGCTCCAGCATCTTGAGCATGGCGTCGAGCTTGTCACTCGAACCGGTGGCCTCGATGGTGACCGCCTCGGGCGAGACGTCCACGGTCTTGGCGCGGAACAGCTGCACGATCTCGACGATCTGGGAACGGGTCTCGTTGTCGGCGCGGACCTTCACCAGGACGAGCTCGCGCTGGATCGCGGCGCTGGGCTCGAGTTCGACGATCTTCAGGACGTTGACCAGCTTGTTGAGCTGCTTGGTCACCTGCTCCAGGGGCAGGTCCTCGACGTTGACCACGATGGTGATGCGGGAGATGTCGGGGTGCTCGGTGACGCCCACGGCGAGCGAGTCGATGTTGAAGCCGCGGCGGGAGAACAGGGCGGCGATCCGGGCGAGGATGCCGGGCGTGTTCTCGACGAGAACGGAGAGCGTGTGCTTGGTGGACATGTCTGGGTCTCTTCCTTTTCGCTCTGCGCGCTCAGTCGTCTTCGCCGTCGCCGAAGTCGGGGCGGACGCCCCGCGCGGCCATGACCTCGTCGTTGGAGGTGCCGGCGGCGACCATCGGCCAGACCTGGGCGTCCTCGTGGACGATGAAGTCGATCACGACCGGGCGGTCGTTGATGGCATTGGCCTCGGCGATGACCTTGTCCAGGTCGGCCGGGTCCTCACAGCGCAGGGCGACACAGCCCATGGCCTCGGAGAGCTTGACGAAGTCGGGGACGCGGGTGCCCTTGTTCGCCTGGACGTCGTCCGGGCCGGAGTGCAGGACGGTGTTGGAGTAGCGCTGGTTGTAGAACAGCGTCTGCCACTGCCGGACCATGCCCAGGGCGCCGTTGTTGATGATGGCGACCTTGATCGGGATGTTGTTCAGGGCGCAGGTGGTGAGCTCCTGGTTGGTCATCTGGAAGCAGCCGTCGCCGTCGACCGCCCACACCGTGCGGTCCGGCATGCCGGCCTTGGCGCCCATCGCGGCGGGGACCGCGTATCCCATGGTCCCGGCGCCGCCGGAGTTCAGCCAGGTGGCGGGCTGCTCGTAGTCGATGAAGTGGGCGGCCCACATCTGGTGCTGGCCGACGCCCGCGGCGAAGATCGTGCCCTCCGGGGCGAGCCGGCCGATGCGCTGGATGACCTGCTGCGGCGAGAGGCTGCCGTCCTCCGGCAGGTCGTAGCCGAGCGGGTAGGTCTCGCGCCAGCGGCTCAGGTCGCTCCACCAGGCGGTGTAGTCGCCCTTGTTGCCCTCGCTGTGCTCGGCCTGGACGGCCTGGACCAGGTCGGCGATGACCTCGCGGGCGTCACCGACGATCGGGACGTCGGCGGCGCGGTTCTTGCCGATCTCGGCCGGGTCGATGTCCGCGTGGACGATCTTGGCGTACGGAGCGAAGCTGTCGAGCTTGCCGGTGACGCGGTCGTCGAAGCGGGCGCCGAGGGCGACGATCAGGTCGGCCTTCTGGAGCGCGGTGACGGCGGTGACGGCTCCGTGCATGCCGGGCATGCCGACGTGCAGCGGGTGACTGTCGGGGAAGGCGCCGAGCGCCATCAGGGTGGTGGTGACCGGGGCGCCGGTGAGCTCGGCGAGGATCTTCAGCTCGGCGGTGGCGCCGGCCTTGATGACGCCGCCGCCGACGTACAGGACGGGTCGCTTGGCGGCGCTGATCAGCTTGGCGGCCTCGCGGATCTGCTTGGCGTGCGGCTTGGTCACCGGGCGGTAGCCGGGCAGGTCGGTGTGCGGCGGCCAGCTGAAGGTGGTCTTCGCCTGCAGGGCGTCCTTGGCGATGTCGACCAGGACCGGGCCCGGGCGGCCGGTGGAGGCGATGTGGAAGGCCTCGGCGATCGTCCGCGGGATGTCCTCGGCCTTGGTGACGAGGAAGTTGTGCTTGGTGATCGGCATCGTGATGCCGCAGATGTCCGCCTCCTGGAAGGCGTCCGTGCCGATCGCCTTCGAGGCGACCTGGCCGGTGATCGCGACGAGCGGGACCGAGTCCATGTGGGCGTCGGCGATCGGGGTGACCAGGTTGGTCGCGCCGGGGCCGGAGGTCGCCATGCAGACGCCGACCTTGCCGGTGGCCTGGGCGTAACCGGTGGCGGCGTGGCCCGCCCCCTGCTCGTGGCGGACGAGGATGTGACGCACCCGCTGCGAGTCCATCATCGGGTCGTAGGCGGGGAGGATCGCGCCGCCGGGGATGCCGAAGACGGTGTCGGCGCCCACTTCCTCGAGAGAACGGATGAGGGACTGCGCACCCGTGACGTGCTCGACGGTGGTGGCGGGCTGCGCGCCGTTACGGGGCCGCGGCTGCGGATGGTGCCCGTTGGCCTGCTCGGTCATCAGCATCTCTTCTCGAGGCAGAGGGTTTTTGCGAGGTGTTTTGCGGGGTTTTGCTGCGTTTTTGGGAGGAGCCGGTGCAACAAAAAACCCCTCGTGCCGTGAGGCAAGCGAGGGGAGCGCGTCGGGTGCGTTCTCGGCGGGACCTGCGGGGGTCCTGCCTCAGCCGACGCGCTTTCCAAGTACGAGAATTCGGGTGCGCATGGCACTGACCCTCCCTCTCCGCCCTCGCCACTGTCAAGTGGGTGGGACAGGCGTCTCAGTATGTGGTCCGATCGGGGGACGGTTTCCGACGGGGACGGGGACCGCTCCGGGCAGCGGGTACTCGTCCCGCACGAGGGCCCTGCGCAGGCGGTACTCGTCGAGCGGGCCCGAGAAGGCCATGCCCTGGGCGTGGGTGCAACCCATCGCGCGCAGGGCGACGACCTGCTCCGGGACGTCGACGCCCTCGGCCACGGTCTGCATGCCGAGCTCGTCGGCGATGCGCAGCACCCCGCGCGTGATCTTGCGGAGCCGGGCCGACTCGACCACGCCTTCGACGAGGCCCCGGTCCAGCTTCAGTAGGTCCACGGGGAGCCTGCGCAGGGCGTTGATCGCCACGTGTCCGCTGCCGAAGCCGTCGAGCGCGATCCGCACCCCGAGCCGGCGCAACGCGATCAGGCGCTGTTCCAGCTCGTCGAGCGAGGTCCGGGGGCCGCTGTCGGCGAGCTCGACGATCAGCGAGCCGGACGGCAGGCCGTGCCGGGTGAGCAGGGACTCGACCGAGCCGAGCGGCAGCGAGCGGTCCAGGAGCCGCCGGGCGGAGAGCCGGATGGAGACGGGCGTACGGTGGCCGATTCCCGCCCGCTCGGCGGCCTGCTCCACGGCCTCCTCCAGGAGCCAGCGGCCGAGCTCGGCGGTGCGCTCGCCGTCGTCGGTGACGCGGAGGTACTCGGCCGTGGTGAAGAGGATGCCCTGGCTGGAGCGCCAGCGCGGCTGGGCGCTGACGGCGGAGATCCGGCCGGTGGCGAGGTCGACGACCGGCTGGTGGAGCAGGGCGAACTCGCCGTCGTGGAGGGCGGTGCGCAGCCGGGCGGCCAGCTCGGTCCGCCGGACCACCTCGGCCTGCATCTGCGGGGCGTAGAGCTCGACGCGGTCCTTGCCCGCGGCCTTGGCCCGGTACATGGCCAGGTCGGCGTTGCGCAGCAGGTCGCCGGCCTCGACGCCGGGCTCGGCGAAGGCGACGCCGATGGAGGCGGCGACCCGCACCTCGTTGCCCCCGTCGAGGCGGTAGGGCTGGGAGAGGGTGAGCCGGAGCCGGTCGGCGATCTCCTGGACCTGGTGGCGGCGGGCCGTCCGGTCGCGGCCGCCGTCGCCGAGGATGAGGGCGGCGAACTCGTCGCCGCCGAGCCGGGCGGCGGTGTCCCCGGCCCGTACGGAGTCGTGGAGGCGGCGGGCGGCCTGGACGAGGAGGTCGTCCCCCGCCTGGTGGCCGAGGCGGTCGTTGACCGCCTTGAAGCCGTCGAGGTCGATGAAGAGCACGGCGGTGCCGTGGTCGGAGGAGCGGCGGCCGCCGAGCGCCTGCCGGACCCGGCGGGTGAACAGCGCCCGGTTGGGCAGGTCGGTGAGCGGGTCGTGCTCGGCGTTGTGCTGCAACTGGGCCTGGAGGCGGACGCGTTCGGTGACGTCCCGGCTGTTGAAGATCAGGCCGCCCTGGTGCCGGTTGACGGTCGACTCGACGTTGAGCCAGTCGCCGCGGCCCGAGCGGAAGCGGCACTCGATCCGGGTGGTGGGCTCCTCGGCCGGCGAGACGGCCAGGAAGCGCCGCACCTCGTGGACGACGGCGCCGAGGTCCTCGGGGTGGATGAGGGAGGCCAGTTCGGAGCCGATGAGCTCGTCGGCGTCGCGTCCGTACACACCGGAGGCCGCCGGGCTGACGTAGCGGAGCGTCCCGGTGGGCGCGGCGATCATGATGACGTCGCTGGAGCCCTGCACGAGCGACCTGAAGTGGTTCTCCTTCTGGGCCAGTTCGTGGGTGAGGGCGATGTTGTCGAGGAGCATGATGCCCTGTCGCACGACGAGGGCGAGGACGACCGCGCAGCCGGTGAGGACGACGACGCGGTCGACCCGGCGCCCCTCGACGACGTTGTAGAGGATGCCGAGGGTGCAGACCGCCGCGGCGAGGTACGGGGTGAGGGCGGCGAGCGAGCCGGCGAGCGGGCGGCTGTGGAGCCACGGGCCGCGCGCGGTGGCCGCGCCGTCCGGCGGGCGGCGCACGCCCCAGGGCGCGTAGGCGAGCAGCAGCGAGCCGGCGAACCATCCGGCGTCGAGGAGCTGGCCGGAGGCGTAGCTCTCGCGGAGCAGCGGCGAGGTGAACAGGGCGTCGCACAGCACGGTCAGGGCGAGCGCGGCGATCGCGGTGTTCGTCGCGGAGCGGTTCGCCTGGGAGCGCCGGAAGTGCAGGACGAGGACCATGCTGACGAGCACGATGTCGAGCAGGGGGTACGCGAGCGACAGCGCGACCTGGGCGACGGACTCGCCCTCGATGTGCGCGGTGCGGGCGAGGGCGAGGCTCCAGGAGAGCGTGAGCAGGGAGCCGCCGATGAGCCAGGCGTCGAGCCCCAGGCACACCCAGCCGGCCCGGGTGACGGGCTTCTTGGCGAGGACGAGGAGACCCACGATGGCGGGCGGCGCGAAGAGCAGGAAGAAGAGGTCGGCGGCGGAGGAGTCCGGCACGTCGGTGCGGAGCACCACCTCGTACCAGCCCCACACGGCGTTTCCCGCGGCCGCCATGAAGGAGGAGAAGGCGAAGAGCAGCCAGGCAGGGCGGGCGCCGTCGTGGTGCGCGCGCCCGTAGAGGAAGCAGGAGACGGCGGCGGCGAAAGCGGCGGCGCTGAGTCCGAAGTCCCCCATGAAGAGCGCCAGTCCGGGGGAGCCCCAGCCGAGGGTGGCGCCGGTGGTGTAGCCCGCGCAGACGAGTCCGAGGGTGATCTGTGCGGCGGCCCCGCCGAGGCGGGGGCGCTCGGGGTCCGGATGGCCGGAGCCGCCGGCGGGGCGGCGCGTGAGGACCGCCCCGGGCGCGCTCACCGGATCCTCCGGTGCCGCGCCGCCGCACCCGGCCGCGTCGTGCGGGCGCGCCGCCGGTTCATCGGCACCCCCGGGGGCGTGCCCGTCGTGGTCGTGGACGCCGTGGTCGTGGGCGTCGCGGTCGCGCGGGTCCCGCCCGGTGTCCCGCGGCGCGGCGGCGCGTGGCCCCCGGCGCGGCGGCGCCTGGCCCGGCACCGAGGAGGCGAGGCCTCCGGCGAGGCGTGGAAGGTCTGCCGTCGGCGGCGTCGCCGCGTCGGATCGTCGGTCCTCCGGCCGTGCTTCACCCGTCGCCCCCCTCGGAATCTGATGACCCGTCACTTCGCTCCCCAGCGTCAGCCCGTTCTCGACGCAGTCCCCCGCCACGGGACGATACACCAGGACCGTCACTCAGGGACAGGGTCGCAGTACTCTGCGTGACGGCCGGGAGGCTCGTGCACGGCGCGTGTCGGGGGCGCACGTCACCCGCCCGGCCGAACGCCCCCTCCCGGCCAGCCGGTGGTGAGGAGGACGTTGGCCAGTTCCTCGCCCGCCGCGAACCTCCGCAGCTGTCCCGCGATCAGCCGCTTCGCCCTCGGCATGAAGGCCGAAGTGGAACCCCCCACATGGGGACTGATCAGGACACCGGGAGCGTGCCACAAAGGGTGCCCGGCCGGCAGCGGTTCGGGGTCGGTGACGTCGAGCGCCGCCGTTAGCCTGCCGCTCTCGACCTCCTTGAGCAGCGCGTTCGTGTCCACGACCGGGCCCCGGGCGACGTTCACGAGGAGCGCCCCGTCCTTCATCCGGCCCAGGAACCCGGCGTCGGCGAGACGCGTGGTCGCGGGCGTGAGCGGAGTCGAGAGCACGACCACGTCCGCCTCCGGCAGCAGCGCCGGCAGGTCCGTCAGGGCGTGCACCGGGCCGCGCTCTGTGGTGCGCGCGGAGCGTGCGACGCGCGCCACCCGCGCGCACTCGAAGGGCGCGAGCCGGTCCTCGATGGCGGCGCCGATCGATCCGTACCCGACGATCAGGACGGACTTGTCGGCGAGCGCCGGGTAGAAGCCCGCGCGCCACTCCTCGGCGTCCTGGCCGCGCACGAATCCCGGGATGCCCCGCAGCGAGGCGAGGACCAGGGCGAGCGTCAGCTCGGCGGTGCTGGCCTCGTGGACGCCCTTCGCGTTGCAGAGGGCGACCCCGGGCCGCAGCGAGTCGATGCCCGGGGTGACATGGTCGATGCCGGCGGACAGGGTCTGCACGACCCGGAGGGAGGTCATCCCGGCCAGCGGCCGGACGGCGATCTCCGAGCCCTTCATGTACGGGACGACGTAGAACACGCAGCGCGCCGGGTCGGCGGGGAACTCGGGACCGCCGTCCCAGAAGCGGTAGTTCAGGCCCGAACCGTCCGGCGACGGGAGCCCCTCGATCTCGTCCGCCGGAAGGGGAAGCCACACGTCAGCGGTCGTGTCTTCGAATCTCATGACCGGGAGGCTATGCGAAGAATCCGGCGCGCCATTGGTTACTTTGGGGGACGGCACAGGGAGGGGTACCGGCAGGTGGAGCGCAGGACTATCGGGGCGACGGCGCTCGACGTGGGTGCGATCGGCCTGGGGTGCATGCCGATGAACTGGGCGTACAGCCGTTCGGAACAGCGGGGGGACCGCTCGCTGCGGACCGTGCACGCGGCGCTCGACGCCGGGGTGAGCCTGCTCGACACCGCCGACATGTACGGCCCGTTCACCAACGAGCTCCTCGTGGGGCGGGCGTTGAAGGAGCGGCGCTCCGAGGCCTTCGTCTCGACGAAGTGCGGACTGCTCGTCGGCGACCAGCACGTGGTCGCCAACGGCAGGCCGGGGTACGTGCGCCGGGCCTGCGACGCCTCGCTGCGACGGCTCCAGACCGATGTGATCGACCTCTACCAGCTGCACCGGGCGGACCCCGAGGTGCCGGTCGAGGAGACCTGGGGCGCCATGGCCGAGCTGGTGTCGGCGGGCAAGGTGCGGGCCCTCGGCCTCTGCGCCGTGGGGGCGCGGGCGGTCCGGCGCGGAGCCGATCTGCACGAGGGAACGATCCGCCAACTGGAGCGGATCCAGCAGGTCTTCCCGGTCGCGGCGGTGGAGGCGGAGCTGTCGGTGTGGTCGCAGGAGGCACTGGTGCGGCTCCTGCCCTGGTGCGCGGCGCGCGGGGTCGGCCTCCTGGCGGCGATGCCGCTGGGAAACGGCTTCCTGACCGGGACGCTGACCCCGGGCGGCGGCTTCGAGCCGGACGACCCGCGGGCCCGGCACCCCCGGTTCACGGCCGAGATGATGGCGGCGAACCAGCCCATCGTGGCGGGGCTGCGCCGGGTGGCCGCGCGGCACGGCGCCGAGGTCACCCCGGCGCAGGTGGCGCTCGCGTGGGTGCTGGGCCTCGACCGGCACGTCGTGCCGGTGCCGGGGGCGAAGCGGGAGCGGTGGGTGGTGGAGAACGCCCGGGCGGCCGCGCTGCGGCTGACGGCGCGGGACCTGGCGGAGATCGCGGCGCTGCCCGCCCCGCGCGGCTCCTGGGACTGACCGACCGAGGGGCGCGCTCCCGGGACCGGAGGGCGCTCCCGGGACCGGAGGGCGCGGAGTCCCCGGGAGGGCGGACCCGGCGATCGGGCACCCGAGCGGGGCGGGCGGTGTATCAAGGGAGGTGGGACACCGCTCGACTCGTCGAAGGGGGACCGGCCATGCGCCGTCCTGTCGTGCAGAAGGCCCTGTGGGGCGCCGCCGTGCTCGTGCTGGTGACCGGCTGCTCCTCGGGAGGCACCGGGCAGGGCCCGCGCACGGCCCCGCCGGCCTCCGCCTCCTCGTCGGCCGCCGCCTCCCCCTCGCCGTCCGCCGCCGGCCGGGTGGCCGTGGCGGGCACGCTCACCGAGGGACTGAAGTCGCCCTGGGGGCTCGCGGCGCTGCCCGGCGGGGACCTGCTCGTCTCCTCGCGGGACGAGCGGACGATCACCCGGGTCGACGGACGGACCGGCGCGAAGACCCCGCTCGGCGAGGTGCCCGGGGTGGTGCCGGGCGGTGAGGGCGGGCTCCTGGGGCTCGCGGTCCGGGACGGCTGGGTGTACGCGTACCTGACGGCCGCTTCGGACAACCGCGTCGTGCGCATGCGGTACGGAGGCGGGGCGGGCGACCGGCTCGGCCCGCCGGAGCCGGTGCTCACCGGCATCCCGAAGGGGCAGGTGCACAACGGCGGGCGGATCGCGTTCGGGCCGGACGGGATGCTGTACGCGGGGACGGGCGAGACGGGCCGGACCGGCCTGGCCCAGGACCGGTCGTCGCCGGGCGGGAAGATCCTGCGGATGACGCCGGAGGGCCGGCCGGCGCCGGGCAATCCCTTCCCCGGCTCGGTGGTCTACTCGTACGGCCACCGGAACGTGCAGGGTCTCGCCTGGGATCCGGAGGGCCGGCTGTGGGCGGCCGAGTTCGGGCAGAACACCTGGGACGAGCTGAACCTGGTGCGGCCGGGGCGGAACTACGGCTGGCCGGTGGTCGAGGGGCGGGCCGGCCGGGCCGGGTTCGTGGACCCGGTGGCCCAGTGGCCGACCTCGGAGGCGTCCCCGAGCGGGATCGCGTACGCGCGGGGCGCGATCTGGATGGCCGGGCTCAGGGGCGAGCGGCTGTGGCGGATCCCGCTCTCCGGGGCGGAACGATCCGGGGAGCCCGAGGCGTTCCTGAGGGGAGAGCACGGGCGCCTGCGGACGGTCCTCGCGGCGGGCGGCGACCGGCTCTGGCTGGTGACCAGCGAGACCGACACCCGGGGGACGCCCGGGCCCGGGGACGACCGGATCCTCCGCCTGGAGGTGAGGTGAGGAGGCGGTGACCGTGTTCAGCGGACTGGACGAGTTCTTCGCGCCCGCGCGCAGGCACACCGAGGAGGAGCGCCGCAGGGAGGCCCTGACCAGGGAGGACCCGGGGGACGCGGACCCCGGGCGCGGGCCGGTGGACCTGGCCTCGGGCCGGGTGACGATACGGCTCCCCCGCCCGCCGGAGGTCTCCGGCGCGGCGGGGGGCGCGGCTTCCGGTGCCGGGTCAGAGGGGCGCGTCGAGGAGGTGCAGGCGGTGGGCGAGGGCGGCGGCCTCGCCGCGGCCGGCGACGCCGAGCTTGGCGAGGATGTTGGAGACGTGGACGCTGGCCGTCTTCGGTGAGATGAACAGCTCCTCGGCGATCTGGCGGTTGGTGCGGCCGGCCGCGACCAGTCGCAGCACGTCCTGCTCCCGGGGCGTCAGCCCGAAGCCGTCGTCCCCGGGCTCCGCCGGGGCCGTGGCCCGTTCCTCCGGAGCGAGGGAGAGGCGGGCGCGGGCGGCGAGGAGTTCCACGTCCTCGCGCAGCGGCCGGGCGCCGAGGCGGACGGCGGTGGCGTGGGCCTCGCGGAGCAGGGCCGCGGCCTCCTCGCGCCGGCCGCCCTCGGCGAGCAGGGCGTCGGCGAGGCGCCGGCGGGCGCGGGCCAGCTCGTAGGGGCGCCCGAGGGGCTCGTGGGCGGCGACGACCTCGGCCCAGCGGGCGGCGGTCTCGCGGCCCTCGGCGCGGGCGAGCTCCTCGGAGACCTGCCGGGACCAGGCCTGCCAGACCGGCACCGGGGCGGCGAGCCCGCGGGCGCAGCGGCGGACCAGGGCGAGCGCCTCGGCGCGGCCCTCCTCGGCGGCGGGCAGCCCCCGGCTGTCGGCCTCGGCGGTGACGGCGGTGAGGACGAGCGGCCAGCCGTAGCGGTGGGTGCCGGGCGGGAAGCCGGTCTCCGCGATGACGGCGAGCTGCTCCCGTACGTCCGCGAGGCGTCCCTCGGCGGCCGCGACGGCGATCGCGACCTGGGCCATGGGCAGGGTGTACTGCGGGATCGGGTCACGGGTGCCGTAGCGGGTGCGGGCCTCGGCGAGGTGCTCGGCGGCCCTGGCCGGTTCGCCGCGGAAGACGGCGAGGTGGGCGAGCTGGAGCAGGGCCGTGCCGCCCGGCTTGGTGCTGCTCGCGCCGGAGCGGAGCAGCAGCTCGGCCTCCTCCTTGCTCCGGTCCCACTCGCCGAGCGAGAGGAGCGACTCGGCGAGGTTGGCGCGGATCCAGCCCGCGCTGTCGACGAGTCCGCGGGAGCGGGCCAGTTCGATGCCGGCCACGGCGGTCTCCACGGCCTCGGCGGAGCGGCCGAGGGCCTCCAGGGAGGAGGAGAGGTTGATGTGGGCGCGGGTGGCCTCGTGGAACTGGCCGAGGGCGACGGTCCGTTCGCGTGCCTCGCGCATCGTGGCGAGGCCGCCCTCGGCGTCCCCGGCCGACACGAGGATGGTGCCGAGGGTGATCCGGGCGTTCAGCTCGATCGGCTCGGCCTTGACGAACCGCGCGTACTCGACGGCGCGTTCGGCGGCGGCGAGCGCCTCGGGGCCGGGGTTGCGGAGCATGCCCCAGCCGGCCGCGCCGACCAGGACGGTGGCGTGGACGGCGGACGGCGGGAGGCCCTTGACCAGTTCCTGGGCGCGGGCGATCTCCGGCCAGCCGTCGCCCCGGCCGAGGTTGGACTGGAGGCGGGCCATCTCCGTCCAGAACCAGGCGGCGCGCAGGGGGTCGTCGTCGACGTCGTCGAGGATCCGGAGCGCCGTCCGGCAGATCTTCACGGCCCGCTCCCGCTCTCCGCTGAGCCGGGCGGCGACGGCGGCCTCGGCGAGCAGGTCGAGGTAGCGCAGCGAGGTGGCCTCGGGGTCGCAGCCGCAGGCGGGGTACGCGTCGGCGTAGTCGATGGGGCGCAGGGACTCGCGCGTCCCGGCGGGCACCTCGTCCCACAGCTCCATGGCCCGCTCCAGGAGGCTGAGCTGCTCGGCGTACGCGTGGCGCTTCCGGGTCTCCGCGGAGGCCCGGAGGACGACGGGCAGCGCCTTCTCCGGGGCGTGCGCGTGGTACCAGTACGTGGCGAGCCGGGTGGTCCGCTCGTGCGGGCGGACGAGTCCGGGGTCGGCCTCCAGGGCCTCGGCGTAGCGCCGGTTGAGGCGGGAGCGCTCACCGGGCAGCAGGTCGTCGCTGACGGCCTCGCGGACGAGGGAGTGGCGGAAGCGGTAGCCGTCGCCGTCGGGGACGGCGAGCAGGATGTTGGCGCCGACGGCGGCCCGCAGCGCCTCGATCAGTTCGTCCTCGGGAAGCCGGGCGACGGCGGCGAGCAGTCCGTACTCGACGGTGGAGCCGCCCTCGGCGACGATCCTGGCGACGCGCTGGGCGGCTTCGGGGAGCGTCTCGACCCGGACGAGCAGGAGGTCGCGCAGGGAGTCGCTGAGCTGGCCGACGGCGCAGCCGGCCTCGTGGGAGACGACGAGCTCCTCGACGAAGAAGGCGTTGCCGTCGGAGCGTTCGAAGACCTCTTCGACGAGTCCGGGGTCGGGTTCGGCGGCGAGGATGCCGGTGAGCTGGCGGTGCACCTCGGTGCGGGTGAAGCGGGAGAGCTCGATGCGGCGGATGGTGCGGAGCCGGTCGAGTTCGGCGAGGAGGGGGCGCAGCGGGTGGCGGCGGTGGATGTCGTCGGCTCGGTAGCTGGCGACGACCACGATCCGGCCGCGGCGCAGGGTGCGCAGGAGGTAGGTGAGCAGGTGCCGGGTGGAGGCGTCGGCCCAGTGCAGGTCCTCCAGGACGAGCACGACCGTGCGGTCGGCGGCGAGCCGTTCCAGGAGGCGCACGGTCAGTTCGAAGAGCCGGGCGGTGGAGTCCTCGTCGGAGGGCTCGTGGCCGCCGGGGTCGCCCAGTTCGGGCAGCAGGCGGGCGAGTTCGCCCTCGTGGCCGTCGGCGGCGGCGGCGAGTTCGTCGGGGAGGCGGCGGCGGAGCGTGCGCAGGGCGGCGGCGAAGGGCGCGAAGGGCAGTCCGTCGGCGCCGAGTTCGACGCAACCGCCGAGCGCCGTGACGGCGCCCCGGTCCCGGGCCGTGTCGAGGAACTCCTCGATGAGCCGGGTCTTGCCGACGCCCGCCTCGCCGCCGACGAGCAGGGCCTGGGGCTCTCCCGCGGTCGCGCGGGAGAGCGCCTCGGTGAGGGCGGTGAGTTCGCCGGCGCGGCCGACGAAGACGGGGCTGACTGACCTGGTCTCCACGGCGCCGAGCATCGCACAGGCTTCCTTGCCGTCGCTCATACGGGGGTCACGCGGCCCGGACGAAGCGACCGCGACCGCCGTCGCTCACCTGACCCTCCGTGTCGTGGCCCCCGATCCGGTGGCCGAAGAGGCGCAGGCCCCGGCGGGCACCGGCGGCCACGGCGGCCTCGTGGCCGAGTCGCTGGGCGGCGGCCTCGCGGATGAGCTCGGCGTGGTTCATGCGCTGGAGTTCGTACTCGAACATCGGGTGCTCCCGGGTCTCTCGGTTTCGGTGTCGCTCGTTCGCGATGCCTCTACTTTCGTTTCCCAGGGGGTGCCGCCACATCGGGCGAGTGCCGCATGTTCGGGGTGCGGGGGTCCTTAGGAGGGTCCCAGGGGGGCCTTAGGAGGGTCCCAGGGGGGCCTTAGGCGGCGCCCCCGGGGGCTCAGGAACCGGTGGTCGGGAGGCTCAGGAACAGGTCGAAGTAGGTGCCGATCGACAGGAGCAGCCCGAGGCCGCCCAGGACGGCGCCCGCGACGGCGACGGCGCGGACCCGTGCGGGGCGCCGGGGCAGGGTGAGCACGAGGACGGCGACGATCAGCGCGAGGAGGGCGAAGACGCCGTTCACCAGCGCGGTGCTGTGCCAGGCGTCGCCGTAGATCTCGTTGATCTGCTGAGCCGGGGTGCCGCCGCCGGAGGTCTTGATCTGCCCGATGAGCGTCTCGCGCTCGGCGACGACCTTGCCGGTCCAGGTGCCGGTGAGGGCGACGGCGGCGAGGACGGCGGAGACCACGGCCGCGGCACCGGCGCCGACGCCGGTGGCCTCCGGGGAGGCCGCCTCCTCGTCGTCCGGCTCGTCGCCGTCCCGCCCCTCGTCGTCCCGCCCCTCGCCGTCCCGCTCGCCGAGCGGGTCGGGGGCGTCGCCCTCGGCGACCGCGGGATCGGCCCCGGCGTCCCCGGCACCCGCCACTGTCTCCTCGGTCCCGTCGGGCTCGGTCGCCGCGGTCTTCCCGGTCGTCTTGGTGTCCATGCGGCGCACGCTAGGGGGCCGACATGAGAGGGGGCTTAAGACGCCCTCGCCGCGCGCCACTCGGGGGCGAGGACGGCCCAGACCTCCGTGTCCGTGCGGGAGCCGCGGTACAGGTAGTTCTCCCGCAGCACGCCCTCCCTCGTCATGCCGAGGCGGCGGGCGACGGCGATGCTCGGGAGGTTCTTCGTGGAGGCGAGCCATTCGACGCGGTGGATGCCGCGCTCCTCGATCGCCCAGTCGATGATGACCCGGCAGGCCCGGGTGACCAGGCCCTTCCCGGCGGCGGAGGGCTCCAGCCAGCAGCCCGCCTCGGCGGTCCCGTTCGCGGCGTCGAAGGTCCGGAAGAGGACGCCGCCGACGAGGGTGCCCCCGCTCCGGATGCCGTAGAGGCGCCCGGTGTCGTTCGCGGCCTTCTCGGCGTACGAGGTGAGGTAGGCCCGGGCGGAGTCGAGGTCCGCGACGACGTCGGGGAGGCCGATGTGCTGCCCGACGAACTCCCGGCCCCGGTCCATGTGGGCGAGGAACTCCTGGGCCTGCCAGGGCTCCAGGGGGCCGAGTTCGGCGCCGTCGTCACCCAGCGATGTCGCGAACATCGTCGTTCCTCTCCTCCGCGGCCGGAGCCGTCACGCGTTGTACGGGGATCTTCGCACGCGTGTCGGCGGCCTCGCGGCACTCGGGGGGTTCGATGCTGATCCGGGGCAGCAGCCGGTCGAGCCGCTTCGGCAGCCACCAGTTCGCGCCGCCGAGCAGGTGCATGAGGGCGGGGACGAGGAGGGTGCGCAGGACGAAGGCGTCGAGGGCGACGGCCGCCGCGAGCGCGATGCCGAACATCGCGATGACCCGGTCGCCGGAGAGGACGAAGGCCAGGAAGACGGAGATCATGATGACGGCGGCGGAGTTGATCACGCGGCTGGTCTCGGCGAGGCCGACCCGCACCGCCCGCCGGTTGTCGCCGGTCTCCAGCCACTCCTCGTACATCCGGCTGACCAGGAAGACCTGGTAGTCCATGGAGAGCCCGAAGAGGACCGAGACCATGATCACGGGGAGGAAGGGCTCGATCGGTCCGGCGCTGCCGAGGCCGAGCAGCTCGGTCCCCCAGCCCCACTGGAAGATCGCGACGACGATGCCGAAGGCGCCGGCGACGGCGGCGACGTTCATGACGGCGGCCTTGAGCGGGATGCCGAGGGACCGGAAGGCGAGCAGGAGCAGCAGGCAGCCGAGCGCGATGACCACGCCGACGAAGAGCGGCAGCTTGCCGACGATGATCTCGGCGAAGTCGTCGTACGAGGCGGTGACGCCGCCCACGTGCACGTCGAGGGAGGTGCCCGCCCCGGCGGTCGGGAGGACGTCGTCGCGGAGCCGGTCGACGAGCTCGCTGGTCGCCTTGGACTGCGGCGAGGAGTCGGGGACCACGGTGAGGACGGCGGTGTCGCCCGCGCTGTTGTACGTGACCGGGGAGGCGGAGGCGACGCCCTTGGTGGCGGTGAGCACGGCCGGCAGCCGGTCGAGGGCGACCCGGTCGTCGGCGCCGTCGAGGCCGGCGACGAGGGTGAGGGGTCCGTTGACGCCCGGCCCGAAGCCGTCGGCGAGCAGGTCGTACGCCTTGCGGGTGGTGGCGGTGGCCGGGCCGTTGCCCTGGTCGGAGGTGCCGAGGTGGAGCGAGAGGGTCGGCAGCGCCAGGACGCCCATGACGAGGACGGCGACCGCGCCGAGGAGCTTGGGGTGGCGCTCGACGAAGGCGGACCAGCGGGCGGCGAAGCCGGTGGGCAGCTCGGGCTGCGGGCCGCGCTCGGCGAGCGTCCGGCGTTCGCGCCGGGACAGCGCCCGCGTGCCGATGAACGAGAGCAGCGCGGGCAGCAGGGTGACGGAGGCGGCGACCGTGAGGAGCACGGTGAGCGAGGCGGCGATGGCGACGCCGTTGAGGAAGCCGAGCCGCAGGATGAGCATGCCGAGCAGGGCGATGCAGACGGTGGCTCCGGCGAAGACGACGGCGCGGCCGGTGGTGGCGACGGCGGTCTCGGCGGCCTCGGTGACGGAGAGGCCGCGTTTGAGGCCCCTGCGGTGCCGGGTGACGATGAAGAGGGCGTAGTCGATGCCGACGCCGAGGCCGACGAGCATGCCGAGCATGGGGGCGAAGTCGGCGACGGTCATCAGATGGCCGAGGAGCACGATCCCGGAGTACGCGATGCCGACGCTGACGAGCGCGGTCGCTATCGGGAGCGCGGAGGCGGCGAGCGAGCCGAAGGCGAGGAAGAGGACGACGGCCGCGACGGCGACGCCGACGATCTCGGCGACGTGTCCGCCGGGGGCCTCGGTGAGGGCGACGGCGCTGCCGCCGAGCTCGACCTGGAGGTCGTCGGTCGCGGCGGCTCCGGCGGTGTCGACGAGGGCCCGGGCCTGGGCCTCGGGGATGTCGTCGGACTGCGCGTCGAAGACGACGGTGGCGTAGGCGGTGTGTCCGTCCTCGCTGATCTGTCCCGGGTTGTCGTCGTACGGGTCGGTGACGGCGGCGATGCCGGGGAGGTCGGCGACCTCGTCGAGCATCCCGGTCACGCGCTCCTCGACGGCGTCGGCGCGGACGCTGCCGCGTTCGGTGTGCCAGACGATGGTGTCGCTGTCGCCGCCGAGGCCGTGGAAGCCCCGGTCGAGGAGGGCGGTGGCCCGGCCGGACTCGGTGCCGGGGGCCTCGTAGTCGTTGGAGTACGCGCTGCCCGCGAGGGTCGCGCCGGCGGCGGTGCCGCCGAGGGCGAGGAGCCAGAGGAGAACGACGACGAGACGGTGCCGAAGGCACCACCGTGCGATTGCGGCCAAAGGACGTGCTCCTGACTGGATCTGTGCTCGCGCCCACTGTCGCAGTCAAACGTGATCGTTTGTCCTTTTCGTGGCGATCCTCACAGGATGCGGCACGGGGCCGGGGACCTCGGCCCCCGGCCCCGGCGGGGGGCTCAGCCGGAGACGCTCGGGCGGCCGTTCTCGATGTGGCCCATGAGCCGGCGGCGGAAGCCGCCGGGCGTGGTCACCTCCAGGTCGTACCAGCCGTGCGCGTCGGCGGCCGAGTGCACGACCGTACGGGTCTTCCCGGGCTTCACGGTGACGGTGCGGGTCCAGCCGGCGAGGTCGCGCTCGTCCCCGTACCCGAGCGGCCGGACGGTGAAGGCGAGCGGGGCGGAGCCGGTGTTCCGCACGGTGAGGTGGAGGTCGCGCTCGTGGTGGTCGATCCGGGTCGCGAGCTCGGCGCCGCCCGCCGCGGGGCCCTCGAACTCGCGCCGGAAGCCGTTGGGGCCGGTGATCGTGAAGCGGTAGTGATCACCCGGAACGGGGACGGTCCACTCCCCCTCCCCCCTGACGTCCCGGTGCTGCGGGACGGCGAACTCGCCCGCGTACGGGTAGAGCGCGAGGTGCGCGCTCGCCCTGCCCCGGTTGCTGAGCGCGACCGTCACGGAGCCGGAGCCGGAGCCGGAGCGGGTTGCGGAGCCGGTCGTCGCGAAGGCGTCCGGCTGGTACGGCAGCGGGCGGGCGGGCCGGACGCCGGGCTCCTGGACGGGCATCTTCTGCACGGCCGGGGGCTGGGGCCGCCAGCGGCCGGTGAAGGGCGGGATCGGGCCCGGCTGCTCGACGGGCGGCTGCCGGCGGGCCCTCTTGAAGTCGAAGGCGGAGGTGAGGTCGCCGGTGACGGTCCGGCGCCAGGGGGTGACCTGGGGCTCCGCGACTCCGGTCAGCTTCTCCAGGAAGCGGATCACGGAGGTGTGGTCGAAGGTCTCGGAGCAGACGTAGCCACCGACCGACCAGGGGGAGACGACGAGCAGCGGGACGCGGATGCCGAGGCCGGTGGGCAGGCCCTTCCAGCGCTCGTCCGTGTCGTCGGCGGGCGGGACCGGCGGCGGGACGTGGTCGAAGAAGCCGTCGTTCTCGTCGTAGTTGATCAGGACGACGGTGTGGCGCCAGACGTCCGGGTGCGCGCCGAGGGCGTCGAGCACCTTGTAGACGAGGGTCGCCGAGGCGACCGGCGAGGAGGCGCCGGGGTGCTCGGAGTCGATCGCGGAGGGGACGAGGTAGGAGACCTCGGGGAGGGTGCCGGCGGCGACGTCGGCGCGGAAGGCGTCGGCGAGGGTGCCGCTCTCGACGCGGCGGAGTCCGCGCTCGAAGAGGGAGCGCTCGGCGGCGGTGAGGGTGGCGACGCCCTCCTCCAGGAGTCCGAGCAGCCTGGTCCGCTCGGCGGGGTCCTCCGTGTCGCGGACGGCGGCGTAGAAGGACTCCATGAAGGTGTGCCCGCCGGTGCCGGCGAGCGCCTTGCGGGCGATCGTCTTGAAGGTGGTGAAGAACTCGATGTTGTTGTCGGTGAAGTTCTCCCACTCGGTGTACGTCTTCCAGCTCCGCCCGGCGGCTTCGAGCCGCTCGGCGTAGGTGGGCCAGCCGTAGCCGGGGTGGGTGTCCTCGGCGTAGGCGGCGTTGGTGACGGCCCGGCTGCCGTCGGCCTCGAAGCCGGTCCAGCCGGACCAGAGGTGGTTGCGGTTGGGGCTCGTCGAGCTGTGGATGGACGAGTGGTACGCGTCGCAGATGGTGAAGGTGTCGGCGAGCTCGTAGTGGAGCGGGATGTCCTGCCGGTCGTAGTACGCCATGGTGGCGGCGGTCTTGGCCGAGACCCAGCCGTCCATCCAGCCGCCGCGCCAGGCCTTGCCGCCACCGCCCCAGGAGTGGTCGAGGTCGCCGATGTACTGCAGGTCCTTCTGCTGGGTCTCGGCGGCGCCGCGGATCGGGAAGGGCAGCACGGTCCGGCCGAGTGCGGCCGGCTGCTCGAAGACCGGCCTGCCCGAGGGCAGTTCGATGGCATTGCGGTCACCGAATCCGCGAACGCCGCGGAGGGTGCCGAAGTAGTGGTCGAAGGAACGGTTCTCCTGCATCAGGATCACCACGTGCCGGATCGCCGCCATCCCACCGGCCGGAGGCTCCGCGGCCATCGCCGCCTGCAGCGACGGCGGCAGCAGCGAGCCCGTCGCGGCGACGCCGAAGGCACCTCCGCCGAGAGCGAGCATCCTTCTGCGGGAAATCTCCGGGGACAAGACCGACCTCCAGTCGACGGCCCATGGTTCGCCTTCGAGCCATGGGGTGGTTCGCCGGGGACGGTAGTGAGACGGGATGACCACGAGGAGGCCCGACGGGGGCGCGAGGGTGAACGTCCATGAGAACGAGACGGGAATCCAAGCGGTTTCCGGCCACGCACGCCCGCCGCCGCGCCCCTCGGGCGTCAGGTCCCGCTCGGGGTGACGCAGTGGCCGGGGCCGCTCGGGAGGACCCGCTCCTCGTCGTAGAGGTCCGCCAGGGAGATCTGGGCTCCCTCGGCCGCCCGGGCCGCCTTCCACCGCCCCTCGGCCAGGAGCGGGTGCAGGAAGCCGTCCTTCGGCGCCGAGCAGTCGTGGTTGGCGACCTCGCTCGCGTAGGCGCCCAGGACGAGCTTCCCGCCCCTCGACGTCAACGTCATCTGGCGCCGCACGGAGACCCGGGCCGCCTCGGGGAGGCCCGGGAGCACCTCGTGGGCCACTCCGGCCGTCACCAGCGGATGGACGAAGGTGTAGTCGACGTGCACCACCACCTCCCCCGCCGGTGAGACCTCGTAGGTCATCGCGCCCCGCGTCCTGACGCCGCTCTCGTGCGGGTACACCTCTTCGGGGTCGAAGCGGGTGACCATGTCCTTCCGTACGGCGCCGTCGGCTCCGCGCGGATCGAGCAGGGCGAGCGCCGCGGGCTCGGCGCCGGCCGGGGCGTCGTCCTCCGGGAAGTTGGTCTCGACGAGCAGGGTCTTCACGTCCTCGAGGACGGCGGTGATCTCCTGCGCGGTGAGTCCGCCGGACGGCACGGGCACGGGGACGTAGATCCCGTCGGCCCCGACCCCCCAGTCGGCCGCGGGCGAGTTCCGGAACGGCATGTCCGCCGAGTACGGCCATTCCAGGGGCCAGATCTCCTCGTTGACCGTCCGCGCGCCGAACGGCTCGTACGGCGGCCGCTCCCCCTCCGTCACATCGGCCAGCCAGAACCCGAACCCACCGAGCAGCAGCACACCGGCACCGGCCGCGAGGGCGGCCCTGCGGCGCCGTGCCGTCCTGTCGCGCCGCAGCGCCTCCTCACGTCCCGGATCGTTCGCCTGCTCGCGCAGCCGGGTGACGTAGTCCTCGGGTTCCAGCGACATTTCCCGTTCCCTCCCCCGCCCCGCCGGGTTCGGCGGAGCGGAGCGGAGCCTCTCACATCGATGCGCCGGGCGTCATCGTGGATTTCCCCTGCCGGCCCCTGCGGCAGACCGGCGACGGTCGTCGCGCGTGCCTGCGCGAAGGGCGGCGCCCCGGGTCGTGAAACCCGGGGCGCCGCCCTCGTACGCGTACGAGAAGAACGGGGTCAGCCCTCGCTGACGCCCAGCCTCTCCAGGATCAGGTCCTTGACCTTCGCCGCGTCGGCCTGGCCGCGGGTGGCCTTCATGACCGCGCCGACCAGGGCGCCGACCGCCGCGACCTTGCCGCCGCGGATCTTGTCGGCGATGGCGGCGTTGCCCGCGATGGCCTCGTCGACCGCCGTGCCGAGCGCGCCGTCGTCGGAGACGACCTTCAGACCGCGCTTCTCGACGACCTCGTCCGGGGTGCCCTCGCCGGCGAGGACGCCCTCGATGACCTGACGGGCCAGCTTGTCGTTGAGGTCGCCGGCCGCGACCAGGGCGGAGACCCGGGCCACGTCGGACGGGGTGATGGGCAGCTCCTCCAGGGAGACGCCCTTCTCGTTGGCGTTGCGGGCGAGTTCGCCCATCCACCACTTGCGGGCCGAGGCCGCGTCCGCGCCCGCCTCGGTCGTGGCGACGATCGCGTCGACCGCGCCGGCGTTGAGGATGGCCTGCATCTCCACCTCGGAGACGCCCCACTCCTCGCGGAGCCGGTTGCGGCGCACGCGCGGCAGCTCGGGCAGGCCCTTCCGCAGCTCCTCGACCCACTCGCGGGCCGGGGCGACGGGGACGAGGTCGGGCTCCGGGAAGTACCGGTAGTCCTCGGCGTTGTCCTTGATGCGGCCGGAGGTGGTGCTGCCGTCGTCCTCGTGGAAGTGACGGGTCTCCTGCACGATCGTCCCGCCGGAGGCGAGGACGGCCGCGTGCCGCTGGATCTCGAAGCGCGCCGCGCGCTCCACCGAACGGAGCGAGTTGACGTTCTTCGTCTCCGAGCGGGTGCCGAACGCCTTGGTGCCGTTGCGGCGCAGCGACAGGTTGACGTCGCAGCGCATCTGGCCCTTGTCCATGCGCGCCTCGGAGACGCCCAGGGCGCGGATCAGCTCGCGCAGCTCGGCGACGTACGCCTTGGCGACCTCGGGGGCCCGCTCGCCCGCGCCCTCGATCGGCTTGGTGACGATCTCGATGAGCGGGATGCCGGCCCGGTTGTAGTCGAGCAGCGAGTGGGAGGCGCCGTGGATGCGGCCGGTCGCGCCACCGATGTGGGTGGACTTGCCGGTGTCCTCCTCCATGTGGGCGCGCTCGATCTCCACGCGGAAGACCTCGCCGTCCTCCAGCTGGACGTCCAGGTAGCCGTTGAAGGCGATCGGCTCGTCGTACTGGGAGGTCTGGAAGTTCTTCGGCATGTCCGGATAGAAGTAGTTCTTCCGGGCGAAGCGGCACCACTCGGCGATCTCGCAGTTCAGCGCGAGGCCGATCTTGATCGCGGACTCGACGCCGATCGCGTTGACCACCGGCAGGGAGCCGGGCAGGCCGAGGCAGGTCGGGCAGGTCTGCGAGTTGGGCTCCGCGCCCAGCTCGGTCGAGCAGCCGCAGAACATCTTCGTCTTGGTGCCGAGCTCGACATGGACCTCCAGGCCCATGACGGGGTCGTACTCGGCGAGCGCCGCTTCGTACGACAGCAGTTCAGTGACGGTCACGGTGAGACTTTCCCTCTCAGCCCAGCAGGACGTCGTCGTCGCCCAGGCGCTTCAGCTCCCGGTAGAGGATCGCCAGGCCGGTAACGATGGCGGCGGCGGACACGGCGGAGTCGATCAGCCGCAGCATGTCGTGGTCGTTGCGGGCAAGCTTGGCCTGCTTCGCGACGCTGACCGCGCCGAACGCGGTCGTCGCCAGCGAGACGTAGAGGCCGGTCTTGGACTTCTTGAAGTTCTTGGCCTTCTTTGCCATGGCACTCACAGCGACGGAGCCTCCTCGAGCAGCGGGTGTCCCCACTTTTCCACGAAGGCGGCCTCGACGGCGGCACCGACCTTGTAGAGCCGGTCGTCCTTCATGGCGGGGGCGATGATCTGCAGGCCGACGGGCAGGCCGTCCTCGGGCGCCAGGCCGCAGGGCAGCGACATGGCGGCGTTGCCGGCCAGGTTGGTCGGGATGGTGCACAGGTCCGCGAGGTACATCGCCATCGGGTCGTCGGCGCGCTCGCCGATCGGGAAGGCGGTGGTGGGGGTCGTCGGGGAGACGATGACGTCCACCTCCTCGAAGGCCTTCTCGAACTCGCGGGTGATGAGGGTGCGGACCTTCTGCGCCGAACCGTAGTACGCGTCGTAGTAGCCGGAGCTCAGGGCGTACGTACCGAGGATGACGCGGCGCTTGACCTCGTCGCCGAAGCCGGCCTCACGGGTGAGGGCGGTGACGTCCTCGGCGGACCGCGTGCCGTCGTCGCCGACCCGCAGGCCGTAGCGCATGGCGTCGAAGCGGGCCAGGTTCGAGGAGCACTCGGACGGCGCGATCAGGTAGTACGCCGAAAGGGCGAGGTCGAAGGTCGGGCAGTCCAGCTCGACGATCTCGGCGCCCAGCGACTTCAGCAGCTCGACGGACTCGTCGAAGCGCTGCACGACGCCGGCCTGGTAGCCCTCGCCGCGGAACTGCTTGACGACGCCGACGCGCATGCCGGCGACCGAGCCGTTCCGGGCGGCCTCGACGACCGGCGGGACCGGGGCGTCGATGGAGGTCGAGTCGAGCGGGTCGTGCCCGGCGATCGCCTCGTGCAGGAGGGCCGCGTCCAGGACCGTGCGGGCGCAGGGGCCGCCCTGGTCCAGGGAGGACGAGAAGGCCACCATGCCGAAGCGGGAGACGCCGCCGTAGGTCGGCTTGACGCCGACGGTGCCGGTGACGGCGGCGGGCTGGCGGATGGAGCCGCCGGTGTCCGTGCCGATGGCGAGCGGGGCCTCGTACGCGGCGAGGGCGGCCGAGGAGCCGCCGCCGGAACCGCCGGGGATCCGGGTCAGGTCCCAGGGGTTGCCGGTCGGGCCGTAGGCGCTGTTCTCCGTGGAGGAGCCCATCGCGAACTCGTCCATGTTGGTCTTGCCGAGGATGACGACGTCGGCGGCCTTGAGGTTCTTGACCAGGGTCGCGTCGTACGGCGGGATCCAGCCCTCCAGGATCTTCGAGCCCACGGTGGTCGGCATGCCGACGGTGGTGAAGATGTCCTTGAGCGCGAGCGGCACACCGGCGAGCGGGCCGAGCTTCTCGCCCCGGGCGCGCTTCTCGTCGACGGCACGGGCCTGGGCGAGGGCGCCCTCGCGGTCGACGTGCAGGAAGGCGTGGACCTTCTCGTCGACGGCCTCGATGCGGGCGAGGTGGGCCTCGGTGACCTCGACGGCGGTCAGCTCGCCGGCGGCGATCTTCCCGGCGATCTCGGCCGCGGTGAGCTTGATGATGGTGTTGTCCGTCATGACTTCTTAGTCCTCCCCCAGGATCTGCGGCACCTTGAAACGCTGCTGCTCCTGGGCCGGGGCGCCGGAGAGCGCCTGCTCGGGGGTGAGCGACGGACGAACCTCGTCCGCGCGCATGACATTGGTCAGCGGCAGCGGGTGGGAGGTCGGCGGTACGTCTTGGTCGGCGACCTCGGAGACGCGGGCGACCGCGCCGATGATGTCGTCGAGCTGACCGGCGAAGTGGTCGAGTTCTTCGCCCTTCAGCTCCAGACGCGCCAGCCGTGCGAGGTGGGCGACCTCCTCGCGCGTGATGCCAGGCATGCGGATCCTCACGGGATGAGTCTGATGGTGTTGGCCCAATCCTATGGGGCCGGTGCCGCTGCCCGTGAAACGGTTTGCCCCCGGAGGGGGCGGGGTCACTGCACGACCTGGCCCGAGGGGTGGTCCAGGTCGACCTGGGCGGCGATGTCGGCGGGGCGGCGCCAGCCGTGCTCGCCGCGGGCCAGGAGCCAGGCGGTGGCCTCCTCGGGCGGCATCGCGGCGGCGACCAGCCAGCCCTGGACGGCGTCGCAGCCCAGGTCGCGCAGGCGCTCCCAGGTCTCGTCGTCCTCGACGCCCTCGGCGACGACGAGGAGGCCGAGCGAGTGGGCGAGGTCGACGGTGCAGCGGACGATCTCGGCGTCCTCGGTGTCGACGGCGAGCCGGGCCACGAAGGAGCGGTCGATCTTCAGTTCGCTGACGGGCAGCCGGCGGAGGTGGACGAGGGAGGAGTAGCCGGTGCCGAAGTCGTCCAGGGACATCTTGACGCCGTGGCCGGTGAGGCCGTTCAGCGTGTCGGCGGCCCGCTGGGGGTCCTCCAGGAGCACGTGCTCCGTTATCTCCAGCTGGAGGGCGCCGGCCGGGACGCCGTGGCGGGCGAGGCGGGCGGCGACGGCTCCGGCGAAGCCGGGGGTGTGGACGTCGCGCGGCGAGACGTTGACGGCGACCGGGACGTCGAGGCCCTGGGCGCGCCAGCGGGCGACCTGGGCCAGCGCGGTCTCCAGGACGTACTCGGTGAGGTGCGGCATCAGGCCGGAGGACTCGGCGATGGCGATGAACTCGTCCGGCGGGACCTTTCCGCGCTCGGGGTGGACCCAGCGGACGAGCGCCTCCAGGCCGGCGACCTGGCCGTCGAAGCGGACCTTGGGCTGGTAGTGGAGTTCGACCTCGGCGGCGTCGAGGGCGCGGCGGAGGTCGCCGAGGAGGCCGAGCCGGTCGGGGGTGTTGGAGTCGCGCTTGGACTCGTAGACCTCGACGCCGGTGCGGTCGCGCTTGGCCTGGTACATGGCGACGTCGGCGCGGCGCAGCAGGCCCTCGGCGTCGAGGGCGTGGTCGGGGAAGACCGCGACGCCGGCGCTGGCCTCCAGGACGAGGGTGAGCCCGTCGAGGTCGAGCGGCGAGGAGAGCTCGGCGACGAGGTGGCGGGCGACGCGCTGAGCGCTGGTGGTGGAGTCGGCGGTGGGCAGCAGGACGGCGAACTCGTCGCCGCCGAGCCGGGCGGCCTCGGCGCCGCGGGGCAGGGCGAGGCGGAGCCGCTCGGCGATCTGGAGGAGCAGCCGGTCGCCGGCGAGGTGTCCGAGGGTGTCGTTGACCGAGCGGAAGCGGTCGAGGTCGATCAGGACGAGGGCGGCCCGGACCCCTTCGCCCTCGGCCTCCTCCAGCGCGGTCCAGGCCCGCTCCAGGAGCCACTGGCGGTTGGGGAGTCCGGTGAGCGGGTCGCGGAGCTGTTCCTCGGCGCGGGCGCGGGCGATCCAGAGGGTGGAGTCGAGGGCGATGAGGGGGACGGCGAAGAGCGGCAGGAGGACCGGCCGGGTGGCGGCGACGACGCAGATGAGGGGGGCGATGCCGAGGAGGGCGAGGGCGACGAGGCCCTGCCGGAGGAGGGCGGAGCGGGCGATGGTGGGCAGCCCGCGGCCCTGGGGGGCGAGCGTGTACCACAGGAGGAGGCGGGTGACCACGAGGTAGGCGCCGGCGGCGAGGACGGCTTCCGGGAGGTCCCCGATCGTCCAGTCGAGGGGCTGCCAGGGCCGCTCGACGGTCGGTACGTCTCCGAAGAGGGCGAGGACGAGGGCCGCGGCGCCGACGCCGAGGACGTCGGCGGCGCCGTGCAGCAGGCCCTGGCGCCAGCGGTGCCGGCGGGCGGCGCCGACCAGGGTGACGACGGTCAGCGAGACGAGTCCGGCGGGCACCCAGCCGTAGAGCAGGAGGACGGCGAGGGTGAGGGCGGCGCCGGAGCCGGTGCCGCCCCACCACCTGTCCCGGCCGAGGGCGACCAGGTGGCCGACGATGAGGCCGGTGAGGACGGCGAGGGACCAGCCGACGACGCCGGCGGGGAAGAGTCCGTGGCCGGAGCTCAGGGCTCGCTGGAGCCCTGCGGCGAGCACGACGGCGGCGGTGCCCGTCACGGCTGCGGGCAGCCGGGAGGGGAAGCCCGGCGGGACCACACGGCCGTGCGGCCGTGGGACCGGGGCGGCGCTCTCGGTCGGTTCCATTCCCGTCCCTCTCACAGGCGGCGGTGCCGTCGGTGTGCGATGGGCCGCGGTGAGGCGGCCGTCCGTCGTCCGGCCGTGCGTCGTCCGGCGTGCGGCCGCCGTCGGGCGGCCGCTCCCGGTACCACGGGCCGATGTCCTGACGCCGTGGCCGACAGAGCCCTCGTGCGGGCGTGCAGGACTGGACGCACGGTCACCACAGTAGGCCGCCGAGGGCTCGTACGGGCAGCGCTCTCCCTCTCTTGCCCGAATGCGACCTGGCCACCCCTCACCATCTGGTATGCGCCGAACGGGTGAGTCTGCGCGGCCCGCGCGGCGCTACTCGGCGACGGGCACCGCGGCCTCCCGCGCCGCATCGGGCCCCTGTTCGAGCAGGACGGAGAAGCCCGCCTCGTCCAGAACCGGAACCTTCAGCTGCATCGCCTTGTCGTACTTCGAACCAGGGTTTTCACCCACGACCACGAAGCCGGTCTTCTTCGAAACGGAACCGGTCACCTTCGCTCCGAGCCGCTGGAGCGACTCTTTTGCGCCATCCCTGGTGAACTTCTCCAGGGTGCCGGTCACCACGACCGTCAGCCCCTCCAGGGGGCGCGGCCCCTCGTCCTCTCCGGCCCCCTCGTCCTCCAGGGTGACCCCGGCGGCGCGCCACTTGCGCACGATCTCGCGGTGCCACTCCTCCGAGAACCACTGCTTCACGGCGGCCGCGATGATCCCGCCGACCCCGTCGACGGCCGCCAGCTCCTCCTCGCTCGCCTGCTCGATCCGCTCCAGGGAGCGGAACTCACGGGCCAGCGCCTCGGCCGCGACCGGCCCCACGTGCCGGATGGAGAGGCCGTTGATGAAGCGGGCGAGCGGCCGCGTCCTGGCCTCCTCGATGTTCTTCAGCATGGCGAGGGCGTTCTTCTTCGGCTCGCCCTTCTGGTTGGCGAAGACCGTGACGATCTTCTCCTCGCCGGTCTTCGGGTCCCGCTTGGGCAGTCCGCTGCTCGGATCGAGGACGTACGCCCGGATGGGCAGCAGCTGCTCGATGGTGAGGTCGAAGAGGTCGCCCTCGTCCACGAGCGGCGGCTCGGCCTCCAGGGGGCGGGTCAGCGCCGCCGCGGCCACCATGCCGAAGTTCTCGATGTCCAGGCACTGCCGCCCGGCGAGGAAGAAGACCCGCTCGCGCAACTGGGCGGGGCACGTGCGGGCGTTCGGGCAGCGGAGGTCGATGTCGCCCTCCTTCATCGGCTTCAGCGGCGTCCCGCACTCCGGGCACTCGGCGGGCATCACGAACTCCCGCTCGGTGCCGTCCCGCAGGTCGGCGACCGGCCCGAGGATCTCCGGGATCACGTCGCCGGCCTTGCGCAGCACGACGGTGTCGCCGATGAGGACGCCCTTGGCCTTCACCACCTCCTGGTTGTGGAGGGTGGCGAACTCCACCTCGGAGCCGGCCACGGTCACCGGCTCGACCTGGGCGTACGGGGTGACCCGGCCGGTGCGGCCGACGCCGACCTTGATGTCGACCAGCTTGGTGTTGACCTCCTCCGGCGCGTACTTCCAGGCGATCGCCCAGCGCGGGGCGCGCGCGGTGGAGCCCAGCCGTCCCTGGAGCGGGATCTCGTCGAGCTTGACGACGACGCCGTCGATCTCGTGCTCGACGGAGTGCCGGTTCTCCCCGAAGTGCGCGATGAACTCCCGCACCTCGGCGAGCGAGTCGACCACCTTGTTGTGCCGGGCGGTGGGCAGGCCCCACTCGCGGAGCAGCGCGTACGCCTCCGAGAGCCGGGAGATCTCGAAGCCCTCGCGGGCGCCGATGCCGTGCACCACCATGTGGAGCGGGCGGGAGGCGGTGACCTTCGGGTCCTTCTGCCGGAGCGAGCCGGCGGCCGCGTTGCGCGGATTGGCGAAGGGCTTGTCACCGGCCTCCACCAGACGGGCGTTGAGCCCCTCGAAGGCCTCCATCGGGAAGTAGACCTCGCCGCGGATCTCGACGAGCTCCGGGACGCGGTCGCCGCGCAGCCGCTCCGGGACGTCGGCGATCGTCCGGACGTTGGGCGTGATGTCCTCGCCGGTGCGGCCGTCGCCACGGGTCGCGGCACGGGTCAACCGCCCGTGTTCGTAGGTGAGGTTGACCGCCAGGCCGTCGACCTTCAGCTCGCACAGGTAGTGGAAGTCGGGGGTGCCGACGTCCCGCGCGACCCGCTCCGCCCAGGTGGCCAGCTCCTCGTCGTCGAAGGCGTTGTCCAGGGAGAGCATGCGCTCCCGGTGCTCGACGGCGGTGAACTCGGTCGCGTACTGCCCGGCGACCTTCTGGGTCGGCGAGTCCGGCGTCCGCAGCTCCGGATGCTCCTCCTCCAGCGCCTCCAGCGTGCGCAGCAACCGGTCGAACTCGCCGTCGCTGATGACCGGCTGGTCCTTCACGTAGTACCGGAAGCGGTGCTCCTCGATCTGCTCGGCCAGCTCGGCGTGCTTCTCCCGTGCCTCGGCGGGCAGGGCCCCCTGTTCGACTGCCACCGTTTCGTCCTCCCGTTACTCAGGGTTGTCCGCGAGCGACCGTGCCGCTCTGACGCAGTGGGCGAGCGCCGCCCGGGCGTGGGCGGGCGACGCGCCCGCGAGCCCGCACGAGGGCGTGACCACGACGGACTCCGCCAGAGTCCCCGGATTCAGCCCCAGCCTGCGCCACAGCGTCCTGACACCCATGACGCTACCGCCCGGGTCCGACAATGCCGTGTCGGTGGACGGCACCACACCGGCCAAGAGCTTCGTCCCGCCCTCCACGGCCTCGCCGATCGCCTCCTCGTCACGTTCGGTGAGGAGCGAGAAATCGAACGAGATGCCCGCCGCTCCGGCGCGCCGCAGCAGTGCGAACGGCACGTCCGGCGCGCACGAGTGGACGACGACCGGGCCGTCGTGGACGGCCGCCACGTCCCGCAGGGCGCTCTCCACGACCTGCCGGTCGACGGCCCGGTGGGTGCGGTAGCCGCTGGCGGTACGGATCTGCCCGCGCAGCACGGCGGTGAGCGAGGGCTCGTCGAGCTGGAGGACCGGCCGGGCCCCCGGGACGCGCTTGCGCAGCTCCGCGAGGTGCGCGCGGAGCCCCTCGGCGAGCGAGCCGGCCAGGTCGCGGCAGGCGCCGGCGTCACCGAGCGCGGCCTCGCCGCCGCGCAGCTCCAGGGCCGCGGCGAGCGTCCACGGGCCCACGGCCTGGACCTTGAGCGGCCCCTCGTACCCCTGGGTGAACTCCTCCAGGGCGTCCAGGTCCTCGCCGAGCCAGGAACGGGCCCGCTTGGTGTCCCGGCCCGGCCGGTCGCTGATCCGCCAGCCGCTCGGCTCCACGTGCCCGTACAGGTCGACGAGCATCCCGATCGTCCGGCCGATCATGTCGGCGCCGGGGCCGCGCGCGGGCAGCTCCGCGAGGAACGGGAAGTCCTCGAAGGATCCGGTGACCGTCTTCGCCGCCTCGCGCGCGTCGCCGCCGGGCAGGGACCCGACACCGGTGGCGGGCCCCCAGAGCTTGCTGTCGTCCACGTCTACCGCCCCGGGCGCACGGTCAGGTCGTTGATCTCCGCGTCGCGCGGCAGATCGATCGCGGTGACGATCGCCGTGGCGACGGACTCGGGATCGATCCACTTCGACGGGTCGTACTCCCTGCCCTCCTGCTGGTGGACCTTCGCCTGCATGGGGCTGGCGGTCCGGCCCGGGTAGACCGAGGTCACCCGCACCCCGTTGGCGTGCTCCTCGTGGCGCAGGGAGTCCGCGAGGGCCTTCAGACCGTGCTTGGACGCGGCGTACGCGCCCCACTCGGCGTGCGCGTTGAGCCCGGCGCCCGAGTTCACGAAGACGACGTGGCCCTGGGAGACCCGCAGCTGCGGCAGGAAGTGACGGGTCAGCTCGGCCGGGGCGACCAGGTTGACGTTCAGCTGGTGGTGCCAGGTCTTCGGGGTCAGCTCCCCGACCGGCCCGAGGTCGACGACGCCCGCGACGTGCAGCAGGCCGTCCACCCGGTCGGGCAGGCTCTGGTGCGAGAAGGCCCAGGACAGCCGGTCCGGGTCGGCCAGGTCCCCGACGAGCGTCCGGGCCCCGGGGAACTGCGCGGCGAGCTCCTTGGCCCGCCCCGCGTCGCGCGCGTGGAGCACGAGCTCGTCCCCGCGCGCGTGAAGCCGCCGCGCGACGGCCGCGCCGATGCCGGAACCCGCTCCGGTGATCACATGTGTAGCCATGGGAGCCATGCTCCCATCAGCGGGACCCGATCCCGGCCTCCAGGTACGCGAGGGCCGCCCGGCCGTCGTCCGCGAAGAAGGCGAGTTCGGTGAGGGGGCGGGGGAGGAAGCCCTCGTCCTCCATGCGGCGGAACTGGGCCTTCAGGCCGTCGTAGAAGCCGGCCGTGTTGAGGAGGACGACCGGCTTGGCGTGCTTGCCGTGCTTCTTCAGCTCCAGGATCTCGGTGGCCTCGTCGAGGGTTCCCGTGCCGCCGACCATGACCACGATCGCGTCGGACTTGGCGAGGAGCAGGGCCTTGCGCTCGGCCAGGTCCCCCGCGATGACCATCTGGTCGGCGTTCGGGCGGGCCTTGTGGGCGAGGAAGTCGACGGAGACGCCGACGAGCCGGCCGCCCGCCTCCTGGACCCCGTCCGCGACGACCTTCATCAGGCCGGTGTCGGAGCCGCCCCAGACGAGGGTGTGGCCGGACGTGCCGAGGAGCGCGGCGAAGTCGCGGGCCGGGGCGGTGTACCGCTCGTCGAGGTCGGCGGCGGAGAGGAAGACGCAGATGTTCATGGGCTCCACCGTAAGGCGCCGCGAAAAAGGTCCGGCGGGCGGCGATGAGTTCCCGGGACGGCCCCGGTCTGCCCTGCCATGGACGAGGTGAGCACCATGCCGAGCGGGGTCCGGGGCCGGGTCGTGTCGCGGGACGGTACGGAGATCGCGTACGAGCGGCGCGGCGGGGGACGGCCGGTCGTACTCGTGGGCGGGGGGCCCGGCGCGGGCGGGAGCGGGCGGGCGCTCGCGGGGCTGCTCGCCCGGCGGTTCTCCGTCGTGACGTACGAGCGGCGGGACGCCGGCGCGGTGGAGCGGGAGATCGAGGACCTGGCGGCCGTCCTGGCGGCGGCGGGGCCGGGAGCGGCCGTGCACGGCACGGAGACGGGTGGCGTGCTCGCGCTCGCGGGGGCGGCTGCCGGGCTCCCCGTGGACGCGGTGTCCGTGTACGAGCCGGAGCCGCTCGCGGACGGACTCCTCCGGACGGTCCACGCGCGCGTGCTCGTCGTCGACGGGGGCGCGAGCCCGGCGGCGACCCGGCACGCGGCCCGCGCCCTGACGGCGGCGCTCCCCCGGGCCCGGCACCGCACCCTGACGGGCCAGACGCACGAGGTGGCCCCGCACGTGCTGGCGCCGGTCCTGGAGGAGTTCCTGGACGAGCCGGTCCAGGACCTGCCCTTCGGATCGGGCCGGGCTCGCGGGGCCTGATCCGAAGGACAGGGCCTAGGCCGTTTCCTTCGGATCATCTCGCCGACCAGATGAAGATGGCGGCGATGTGGAGTCCGGCGAGGTAGATGGTGGCGGTCTTGTCGTAGC
>NZ_JBVJPE010000033.1:0-54840 GCF_055582805.1 Streptomyces sp. NPDC107498
GTACCGCAGCGACCTCATAGACGGCTGCCTCGCCGAGACTGGCCTGATCATCAGACCCGCCTGAACCCAGCGACATCACGAGTTCAACCTCAGTAGTGTCGCGTGCTCAGTTCTTCGGGCGGGACACCCCCGTCACGTAGGCGCCGAGGCCGCGCCGGTTGATCGTGCCGCCGGGGATGACCCGGGCGTTCGGCGGTGGCACGGGGACCTTCCGCTTTGCCCGGGTGGTCTGGTCTCCTCCGATCAGGTGCGTGTTGTCCACCTTCGCGGCGCACGGGTTGCCCTTGACCTCGTCGTACGGGCGGCGGCAGCCCCGGCAGTACACCTCGAGCGCCTCGACGCGCTGGGCCTCCTCCGTTTTGAAGCTGCCGCGGAAGTCGGCGATGCTCGCGACTCTCGGCGTGACCATGATCTCGGCCGCCACGACCCACACGTGGGCGACGTCCCGCTTCTTCTTCGCGGCGGGCGGCGCCGGAGGAGCCTTCGGGGCCGGAGCAGCTTTCGCGGTGGGCTCCCAGAGCGGCAGCGTCTGCGCCCTGGCCGGCTTCGCGGGCGCCGCTGTGGGCGCCCGGCGTGGGGTCTTGGCGGGCGTGGGCGTCACCTCGGGTTTGAGCCAGGCGAAGAGGCTCTCCTGCAGGTGTGAGGGGCCTGTCTGGGGCGAAAGGGGCGCTGTCGCGGTCGTCACCGTTCCTCCGGGTCACTGATGGGGTTGACACAAAGCGCAACCGCCTTCACTTCCCGAACGTCAACGGCCAATTTTTGTGACACCTCAACGGAGGAGTGCGAGCCCACGGGGCTCCCTGGGGCATGCCCGGGTCAGTCTCCGTTCTCCTGGAGCTGGAGCAGCTTGTAGAACTCCGAGGCGGTGCCGCGCCCCACGAGCTCCTTGTACGTGCCGCTCTCGATGATGCGGCCGCCTTCGAGGACGACGATGCGGTCGGCGAGGCGGGCATTGGCGAGACGGTGGGTGATGAAGAGAGTCGCCCGGCCGGCGGCGAGGTTCTTGAGGCGCGTGAAGATGCGGTGCTCAGCACGCGCGTCAAGGGCGGCGGTGGGTTCGTCCATGACGAGCACGGGTGCATCGCGGTGGAAGGCGCGGGCGATGGCGATGCGTTGCCACTGGCCGCCGGAGAGGTCGTGTCCGCCCCACCAGGAGCGTGCGAGGGAGGTGTCGAGGCCGTCGGGGAGCTGGGCGATGACGGCGTCGGCGCCGGATGCTTCGGCTGCGGCGTGGATGGCGGGGTCGCCTTCGGGCCGGGGCTGGCCGAGGTGGATGTTGGCGCGGGCGTCGAGGGGCCACCGGGTGTAGTCCTGTGGGACCAGACCGATGTGGCAGTGCACGGTGGCCGGGTCGGCGTCGGCCAGGTTGATGCCGTCCCAGTGGACGGTGCCGCTGGTGGGCAGGTACAGGCCGGTCAGCAGCTTGGCCAGGGTGGTCTTGCCGGAGCCGTTCTCGCCGACGAGGGCGACGACTTCGCCGCGCTTGAGGTCGAGGCTGATGCCGGTGAGCGCGGGCCGGTCGGTGCCGGGGTAGGTGAAGGCGGCGTCGTTGACGCTGATCACCTCGGGCCCGGTCTCCGGGATGCGGGCGGTGCCGCGGCGGGCCGTCCAGGGTCCGGCGACGGCGAGGAAGCGGTGCCAGTCGCCGACGGCGAGCGAGGTGCGGAAGAGTCCGGCCCCGGCGCGCACGGTGGTGCCGAGCGCGGCGGAGGCGGTGCGCAGGGCCAGGGCGGCGGCGCCGGCGGCGGCGAGTTCGATGCGGCCGGTGGAGACGAGCAGGATGAGCGCGGCCCACGCGGCGGCGGTAGCGAGAGCCGTGAGGGCGTCGCCGATGCCACGGACGGTGAGGGCCTTGCGGGTGGCGGTGAGCTGTTCGGCTTCCAGGCGGCTGGAGATGATCTGGTACTGGCTGGTGAGGAAGTCGGCCATGGTGCCGGCGCGGACCTCGTCGGCGGTGGTGTGCTCGGTGGTGTAGGAGCGGAAGACGTTGCGCAGGCGGGAGTCGCCGAGGTTGCGGTGGTGCGCGTCGTGCTCGATCCGCGCGGCGCGCACGGCGCCCCAGGCACAGGGTGCGGCGGCGAGCAGGAGCAGGCCGAGGACGGCGGGGTGCAGGACGGCGACGACGGCGGCGGCGGCGACGATCTGGGCGGCGGCGGAGGTGAGGAGCTGGGCGTCGAGGATCAGGTCGCGGGTCTTGTCGGCGCCGTCGGCGGCGGCCTGGCGGGCGTTTTCGAAGTCGGGGTCCTCGTACGCGGCGAGTTCGGCCGCGGTGGAGGCGGCGATGACGCGCAGGTCTGCTTCCCGGACGACCTGCGGGGCCAGGCGGGCGGCGGCGGCCCTGGTGGCGGCGTCGAAGACGTAGCGGCCGCAGAGTGCGACGCAGAGCACGGCCAGGGCTCCGGCGCAGTCCTGGAGCCCGGAGAGGAGGTCGGTACCGGTGAACAGGCCGGCCAGAACGCGGGTGGTCGCGGCGAGCGCGGCCGCGGTGAGCAGGGCGGCCGCGGTCTGGCAGGCGGCCAGGGTCAGGACGGCGCGATGGTCGGTGGCCCAGCCCAGCCGGATGGCTTCGCGCAGGGTCTTCGGCAGGCGGCGGGCGATGGCCCAGGTCGACATGGTCGCGTTGGCGTCCTGGTACCGGTCGGAGGCCATGCGCATGACGGGGGGCTGGCCGACGGCGGCCGGCGTGATGGTGGCAGTAGAACTCACGGGCCTAGGAACGCGCGCGGTGGTGCTGCGGGGCAACGCCATTGTCAGGGGCATGTGCGCATCGGGGCCGGTCAGACAATCAGCGCGTCAACTTCGCGTTCCAAAGTTCACCCGTTCGAGAAAGCCGTGGTCCGGGGAGACGGAGGCATGTCTCCCCGGACCACGGCGGTTTGTGCGCGCCCTACGGGACGGACAGGACGCGGGTGTAGGGGCGGTCCGCGCCGTCGCCGACGTCGTGGCCGACGGGCCCCTCGACGGTGTCGACCCAGGCGTGTGCGGCGTCGGGCAGCCGGCGGGCTCCCAGGGCCCAGGAGGCGCGGCGGCCGGTGAGGGCGGTCGCGAGGACGGTGGCGAGGCTGATCTCCAGGCACGCGATCCGGCCCGGCCACCACGTGGGGGTGATGTGGCGTACGGCCGTGTCGAGGCGGGCGACCTGCGCGCGGGAGGCGGCCGGGAGGCGGCGCAGGGCGCGGACGGCGGCGATGCGGTGCCTCAGCGGCAGGCGGCTGAGGGTGAGGGAGAGTGCGAGTCCCACGGCGGCGACGGCCCGCTCGGGCAGGGTGGGAGTGTTCAGCGGGGAGGGCACCATCTGCGTCATCGCGTCCACCACCTGCGGCGCGGGGTGCGGGTGGGGTCGATGAGGAGCCCCTCCTGCTTCCACCGGGTGACGAGGTTGTCGATGCCCTGGCGCACGGCGTAGGGGTCGCGGCCGGTGGGGATCGCGAGCTCGTCGGCGAGGCCGTCGGTGGTGCCGTTGGTGACGATCGCCTGCCAGATCCGGGAGACGTCCGGGCTGAGCATCGACCACTTCGCGGTGTGGACGTCGAGGAGCACGATCCCGTGCTCGTCGGCGGCGTGGTGGATGTGGCGGGCCGGGGTCAGCATGATGCCTCCGCGGGAGAGTGGGTGCCGGTGAGCCACCAGGAGGCCGTCAGCATCTGGTGCATGTCCGCGGATCCGATCGGGGTCCGGCCCTGCGCGAGGTGGTCGAGCGTGCCGGTCACGGCCGCGTGGTCGAACAGGCCGGCCGTGACGAGGGGGCTGACGGTGAGGAGGTCGCCCAGCCGTGCGCGGTGCCGCTGGAAGGCCATGACCCGCTGGGCGGTGAAGGACCCCTTCGAGCGGCGCCCCAGCAGCCAGGCGGGCAGATCGGGCAGGGCCGCCGAGAGCAGCGGCTTGAAGGTGTAGAGGCCGCGCCGGGCCGTCGGGGGCACGGCGAACGCGGCGCGGACCACGGTGTTGTCGAGGTACGGGTAGACGGGCCGGACCCCGAGGGCGTCGGCGTAGGGGTCCCAGGCGCGCGCGGCCGCGCCGGTGAACCGCAGCGCGGTCCACTGGTCGAACTCGTCGGCCCGCTCCGGCTGGGAGGTGTCGGCGGCGGCCTGCCGCAGCAGCGCGGCCACCTGGGCACGCCCGTCGGGGGTCAGCCACGAGGCGGCCGCGCCCAGGCGGCACCAGGACCAGCCCACCGTGCCCTGCGCGGGCTGCGGCCGGTTCTTCTCCAGCTGCTCCACGGCCTTCTCCAGCACTCCGGCACGGCCGAGTGCGGCGGTCTCCCGCAGGCCCTTCCAGAACGGGCCGGGCGCCATGTTCCGCAGCCGGGCGTAGGCGACGACCTGGCGGTGCGCGGCGCGGCGCTCGCCCTCTTGCAGCAGCCGGACCCACACTGAGGACGTCGCGTCCAGGACGACGTCGCCGCCGTGTCCGGTCAGGTGGAGCGGCAGGCCGGCCACCGGGGAGAGGTAGGCGCGGTCCATCTCGAACAGGGCGGCGCCCATGGCCGGCTCCAGGCCGGTCGGCTGTCCGGCGGGGAAGGAGAAGGGCAGGTCCTCGGCGGTGCCGTGCGCGATGGTGTGCTCGATGTCGGTGTCCTCGGCGATACGAGCGGCGAAGGAGGCGTCCTCGGCGCTGGTGTAGCCGTCGGTGTAGGTGACCGCGTGCACCCGGCCGACCCGGGAGGCAAGGACGACGGCCGTCGAGGAGTCGAGACCACCCGACAGGTCCGCGCCCACCGTCGCACCGGCGGCGTTAACCCGGTACTGAACGGCCTCGGTGAGAGCGGATCCGAACCGTGCGGCTCCGGACTGCAGGTCCTCGACCGGTGCGGTCGCGGTGATGTCGACGAGCTGCGGTGCCTGCCCGGTACGGAGCAGCAGGCCGTAGCCGCCCGGCACCACGCTGATCCCCTCGTACGGGCTGCGGCCGGGCCAGTGGTCGCTTCCGGCGATGATCCGCGCGGCCGCCAGCGCCAGGTCGGCCACGAGCGGCTTCCCCAGGCGGCGAAGGTCGGTCGCCCATGTCCCGTCGGCGGTGTAGTAGACCGGCCGGAGCCCGGCCAGGTCCCCGCAGACGAACCGCTCCCGCTCGTTCCCGGCGATCACCCAGTACGAGCCCGGCCAGCCCGTCAGGTCCTCCCACCGCCCCGCCCGTACGGCCGCGAGCGCGCCGTGCAGCTCCTTCTCGCCCACCGGGCAGTCGCCGACGACCGCCACGGTGGCGCTGCCCTCGGTCGCGCTGCACGCGCGGCTTCCGGGGCCGGTGCGGACGTCGTCGAGGCCGACGACGCCGATCCCGCTGCCCCCGGTCGCCGGTCCGCCGGCGAGCCACTGCTCTCCCATGCCTCTCTGCCTCCTGCTCGTTTCCGGAAATGGGCCCGGGGGCCGCCGCAGTGCGACGACCCCCGGGTTCGCGTGACGCCGGGGCGGCTCAGCCCTCGAAGTAGTTGTCCTTGTCGGAGTCGTTGAAGACCTGACGCCCGAGGGTGAGCTCGGCGACGTCGTGGGTGTTGATCTCGGCCGCGAAGTCGACGGCGGGGGTGGTGACGGTCTGCTCGGCCATGGCCGGCCTCCTTGGTGTCGGTGGTGCCTTCTTGGGTGGTGCACATCTATGACACCGGATTGGAACTCGCCTTCTTAGAGCGGGAGTTGGTGACTTCTTGGGAGAAAAGTAGGGAGCTGGCGGGACCGGTCGGCCTCGGACATGGCTCCGGGGGCTGCCGCAGTGCGACAGCCCCCGGAGCGGTACGGGATCAGGCCGGTCAGCCCTCGAAGTAGTTGTCCTTGTCGGGGATGCGGCCCGTGTAGGTGCCGAGGGTGAGCTCGGCGACCTCGTGGGTGTTGATCTCGGCCGCGAAGTCGACGGCGGGGGTGGTGGTCTGCTCGGCCATGGCCGGCCTCCTCGGTGTCAGGGGAGTGTCCCCGTGAACGGTGCACGTCCATCAGACCGGGTACGGGCTGCCCGCTGTAGAGCAAGAACTGGTGACTTCCTGGGGGAAAGGTAGGCAGTGGTCAGCGCAGGTCCAGCAGCGTCTCCACGGCCCGCTGGTGGATGGCGTAGACGTCGGGGAGCTCGGCCAGGGAGGCGCGCTCGTCGATGCCGTGCAGGCCTTCGTAGGGGACGCCGAACCCGGCCGTGGCGGGGATGCCGTACCCGGCGAGGAGGTTGCCGATGTTCGACGGGCCCGCGGTCTTCGCCCGCACGTCGAGCCCGGCCGCTCGGGCGGCGGACAGCAGCGCGGCGGCCGGCTGCTCGTTCTCCTCCAGCCGGAACGCGGGCCAGGACGCGACCTCGGTCACCTCCGTCGGAACGGGGGTGGGCAGCTCGGCGTCGAGCTCGGCGACGGCCTTGCGGACCAGGGTCTCGGCGTCGTGCGCGTCGAAGGAGGGGGTGGTGCGGACGTCGACGTTGATGTCGACCCGGTCGGGGGTCACGGAGAAGCCCTCGCCGCCGTGGAAGGCGGTGACGGTGAGCTTCGGTCCGAGCGGGAACCCGGAGGTGCCGTCAGGGCCCGGCAGCTCGGCGGCGTCGAGCAGGCCCACCAGGCGCGCGGCGCGGGTGATGGCGCCGGTGACGGTGCGGCTGGAGCCGGAGTGCCCGGACGGCGCGTGCACGGCGATCGTGGCGCGCCACAGGCCGCGGCCGCCGACGACGACCTCGTCCATGCCGGGATACCCGATGATCACCCCGGCCGGGCGGGCTGCGTGGGGGTCGGCGAGGTAGGCGCGGGCGCCGCCGAAGTTGCCGGTGTGCTCGTCGACGTCCAGGAGCACGGCGAGACCGCCCGCGAAGTCGTTCCCGCGGGCGGTGAGGTCGGCGGCGAGGTGGCAGTACATCGCGGCGGCGAGCTTCGAGTCCGCCGCGCCGCGCCCCAGCAGCCACCCGTCCCTCTCCTGCCCGCAGGTGGGGTGGAACGACCAGCGGGTGGTGTCGCCGTACGGGGCGGTGTCCACGCACGCGTCCAGCGTCCACCAGGGGCCCGGCCGGTCGCCGGCGACCTCGACCAGGAGGCCGACCAGCGCGCCCGCGCTGTCGTGCAGGCGCCGGTGCGGTACCGCGCGGGCGGTCAGCCACTCCTCCAGGACGCCGAGGACGGGGCCGTAGTCGTCGATCCCGCCACGGCTCGGCCGGCGGACCAGCTCTTGCGCGAGCCTCACCACCGACCGCATCGTCTCGTCCTGCCCGGCCGCCTGAGGGCTACTGGTCATGCCCTTCCCACCCCAACTTCCCTATCTGTGGCGCACGGGCAGATCCCGCACGTCCCGTATCGTGCCCAGCAGCCGCGCCGCCGCGCACGCTTCTCGCCCGTGGTGGACGAGACCGGCCGCGGCCTCACCGCCGAGGACGATGCCGCAGTCGAAGCCGTCCGCGCTGTGCAGGGACGGCAGCGGCACCACGGCCTGGCTCTCCGAGGCCACGAAGAAGCGCTC
Organism: Streptomyces sp. NPDC107498; assembly: GCF_055582805.1. Taxonomy (NCBI): domain Bacteria; kingdom Bacillati; phylum Actinomycetota; class Actinomycetes; order Kitasatosporales; family Streptomycetaceae; genus Streptomyces; species Streptomyces sp. NPDC107498. The sequence goes on from NZ_JBVJPE010000033.1 coordinate 7,413, forward strand.
CAGCGTCTCCCCGGGGTCGACAAGTCCGATGTTCAGTGTCCGGACCCCGTTGCGGCGCTCGGCCGGGTCCCTCAGCTCCATGAGCCGCACCAGGTGCTCGGCCAGCTCCGGGTGCCGAGGGGGCCCGTACAGCACGCGCGTGTGCACCAGGTCCGGGTTCTGCGCGACGGCCGTCTCGATCGCGTCCAGGTACGTCTTCTCGCGGCTCCGGCTCCCCGTCACCACCAGGTGCTGCCTGGCGCCGGCCACCACTGAGGTCATCGCCTCCACCAGGTCGGCCCACCGTGTCACGAGCGTGCCCTGCGCCTGGTGCAGAGCCTGCGCGACACCGTTCTGCCCGTCCTGGTGAGCGAACAGCACCTCGCTCGGCTTGCCGTACAGCTCGACCAGACCGCGCCGGTTCCGCAGCCCCGTACGCCGCCGTCCCGACTCCCACGCGCTGAGCTGGCTGGTGTCGCTCGTCCCGCCCGTGATCGCGTTCAGCTCCGCGACTGCCTCCTCCAGCGTGAGGTTCTTCTCCAGCCGTGCGCGCTTGAGTTCCGACTCTCCAAACGTTTCCATCGAAACGTCTCCTCCCGACTCGGCCGTGCTCTCAGAGATCTCAGATCGCCGTGCGGTTGTGCCAGGTGGTACAGAGCGGGGGCGGGAGCGCGCCACCGGATGCGTTCTCCCCTCCCCGAAGTCTTGCTCAGACGGTCAAGGGGCGCTCCCGGCGCACCACGTACAGGCCGGGCCCGTAGGGGCCGTTCTCGTCGTGGGCGATGAGCCGGTCCGCGATCAGCCGCCGGCACGCGCGCAGAAGCTGCGGGGTCAGCAGGCCGTACCGATCGGCGAGTATTCCTGTCGGCAGCGGGGCGCCCTGCCGGTAATGCCCGCTCGCGATCTTTGCGCGTACGTCGCGGTCGAGGGCGACGTCGTCGGGATGCTGTTCATCGCGGCGCAGGCGGTAGGAGCGGCCGGCCCGCGCCCCTCCGCGGTAGACGATCTCGCCGCAGGTGTCGAGGTGCATCAACACGGGGCCGATTTCCGAGGCGTTGAGGTCCAGGTCCATCGCCATGGAGACGGTCGTCGGTAAGTCCGCGCCGAACTCGTACTTGGCCAGATACTGGCGGATCTGATGGAGCAGCGCGGCCCGGCGCTGCAGGAATTCGCGTTGCGTGTCGGGCATCTCGTCGTACGTCGTGCTCATGCTGCGGTCTCCGTGGGGCGGTGCGGACGAACGGTCTTGCCGTCGGGCAGCAGCTCCCCGGTGTCGTCGAAGATCGTGACGCCGTTGCACAGCCGGCCCCACCCCTGCTCGGGGAACAGGACCTGAGTGCGGGCCGCGCCCCGGTCCGGGGAGTCGGCCGTCGGGCACGGCGGGCGGTGGTGGCACATGGAACGTCCTTCGGCAGTCGTGTGGCCCGGCGCGGGATCTTCTGGGCCGTGGGGAGGTACGGGTCGATCAGGCTCCCGCGCCGGGAGCTTGAACTGTCCGGCGGCCCGGTCGAACGTCATCCGGGCCGCCGGACAGAGATCTAGGAGGCCGTCGCGGCGAAGGCGACCACGGTGACGTGGCGCAGTTCGCGGACGACCTGGCGGGCGATGACGAACGGCTCATCCGGCGAGTCGTAGAGGACCAGGGCGTCAGGATCAGGTTCTCCCGGCTCGCCGGGACGGGGGTAGAGCGTGCCCCGGACACCGGCCTTCTCGGCCTCCTGAACGCGGAGCTCGACGTGACCGTCGCGCAGCCGTGGACACGACTGCGTGGCCTTCGTCTTGCAGTCCTCGCACATGGGCGGGATCACGGTGCGCACGCCTTCCCAGACCGTGTCCTCGGCATCGTCGAGGAGCGGCAGCACCCACAGCATCCCGCGCTCGTCGCGCGCGGCCGGCTTGGTGCAGTGCGCGCACAGCAGGCCCCGCATCGCCTCCTGCTGACGAAGCGGATGCAGCTCCCTGGCGTACGCGGGACTGCCCCTACGGGACCCGGAGGTCAACGCCCACAGGATGCCGTCCCGGTCGCGGCGAAGGGCATCCAGGACCGGGTCGGCGTAGGCGACGCCGCGCGAGCTGACCACGGTCTTCGCGGCCCGGACGGTCTCTCCCGTCCACGGGACCACGTACGGCACTGCCGGTTGCATTGGTTGTTCCCCTGCGGGTTGACGGTGGGAAGGCGGTGTAGAACCCCGTTGCCGGAATCGGAACCATTCCGGCAACGGGGGGTAGGGCCGTGCCCGTCGCAGGGACGGTGCGAGCGGGCACGGAGTCTCAGAGGGCGGTACCGAGCTGCGCCGCGAGGGGTTTGTGCGGGGTCGGTTCGGGCCGGTGTCGCGCCAGGAGGGCCCAGAGTGGGCCGGGCGGGATGAGGCGGTCCCTCGCCCAGGGCCGGTACCAGTACGGGCCGGGCGGCTCGGTCCGGTTGAGCGGCGGCAAGGTGATCCGGTGGGGCGCGCCCAGGCACACGGCGTACGAATGCGGCTCCCACCGGTCGGCGGTGCCGGGCGGGACCAGCCAGTAGAACCAGCCGGCCTCGGGGTCCGCGATCACCCCGGCACATCCGCCCTGGATCATGTCCAGCGCGGTGACCGCCGCGCGTGCCTGGGCGGCTCCGGTGATGACGACGTCGAAGAGAGAACCGAGGCGCTCGCGGGTGGGACGGTTCCCCTCGACGCCCTTGAGGGTGCGGATCACCGAGGCGAGGTCACCCATGTCGGGGACCGGCTCCCGCCGGGGCCCGGACCGCTCGATCACGGCGTCCATCAGCTCGGCGGCGCTGGAGACCGTCAGCCGCTCTACGGCCGGGGCGGTCACAGGTCCACCGGGCCGGGCTGCAGCGTGGCGCGCACGGTCTTGCCGTCGTCGTCGGGGAACCAGGAGAGGGCGGCCCCGAGGCGCTGGGCGCCCCACAGGCCGCGCCCCAGCTCGCCCCGGACGGCCTGGGCGAAGCGAGGGAAGTCGGGGACATGGTCCTGGACGTCGATCAGGAGTTCGCGGTGCTCGTTGATCCGGAGCCACGCCTCCAGCCTCCGGCCGGCGCTCTCCTCGGTGAGCCCGTGCTCGACGGCGTTCCGGACCAGGACGTACAGCACGTCCACGGCGACGTGGTGAGGTCCAGGCCACGCCATGATCGTGAGCAGCGCTCGCGCCCTGACCCGGGCGGCCGCGGCCGCGCTGGCGTTGGGCGAGAGCGGGATCACCATCTCGCGTAAGACCTGCGAGGCGGGGGCGCCCGGTGTTGTTTCGGGGGTCTCTTCGGTCAGGGGGAGGGTGCACCAGACCGTCGTGCGGTCCTCCCTGACGCCCCACGAGTCGGCCAGGGCGTCGACGAGAACGAGCCCGCGGCCGTGTTCGGCGTACGGGCCGGCGGGGCGCGGCAGCGGACCGTCGGGGGTGTGGTCGTTCACCTCGATCACGAGGACATCGCCCTGGCGGTCGACGCGGACGTCCACGGTCGGGGCCGACGCGTACAGGATGGCGTTGGTCACCAGCTCGGTGAGCAGCAGGCCCGCGGTGTCCGCCAGATCGGGGCGGCCCCAGTGGTTGAGGCTGGCGCGGAGGATGCGGCGCAGGCGCTGCGGTACGGCGGCGTCCTCCCGGGACATCCCGCCGGAGACGGGATCCGGATGCCGCTCGATGGAGAGGTCGATGGCCGGCGGTGCGCTCTCGCACCATCCCGGGTCTGCTGCGGCACCAGGGATGCGTCGAAGGGCGCGCTCCTGGTCCACGGGGTGTGTCGTCATGCTCACGGGGTCTTCCCTCCGGAGTGGGGTGCCCGGTCCCGACGGGGGGCAGGACCGGACTTTCCTCCATGCGGATGCCGTCACTCCGGCGCCGCGTGACCCAGATAACTCCCTCTTCTGGAGCGGTGGTTAGGGGATCTGGCTCCGAATCTCAGTGAGCCCCCTAGGGGATTTTGGTCATCCCTTTACCTTGCATTGAGTACTCAACGGGCTACCTTGCGTTCATGGAAGCAACGCGCAACGAGGCGCTCGAAGCGTGGATGCGAGAGCACCAGTACAGCGCCAACAGCCTGGCCAAAGCGGTGAATTCAGGCCTGGAAGTGCTCACCGGGAAACCTGGAACCTACGACGGTCGCCACGTCCGCGAGTGGCGCGCGGGCCGGGTCCGCTGGCCCAATGCAGCCACCCGCCAAGTCCTGGCCGACCTCTCCGGGAAGTCCGCGATCGACTTAGGGTTCGTGCCACGGAGCCGCACCTCGTCGGCAGCCGCACCGCAGGAGGACCCCATGTACCGCCGCACCCTCGTCACGGGAGCCATTTCGGTTGCCGTCGCTGCTGCCGCTCCAGGAGCCGCCTCGACCCGCAAGATCGGCATGAGCGACGTCGGCCGCCTGCAGGAAAAGTTCGCTGCTGTGATCGCCAGCGACCACAAGCGCGGCGGCCAGCGCGACATCGAGCAGCAGGCCGCGGACCTCGCCGACACGGCCTTGAACCTCCAGAACTCCGGGAGTGCCACCCAGCGCGTCCGCAGCAGTCTCTACGCCACCGCGGCCAGCTTCCGCTCGTCGGCGATGTGGGCGGCCATTGACGGACGCCGCTTCAAGGACGCCGTCGCCCACATGCGGGAGGCACAGACCCTCGCGGAACTCTCCGGCGACCAAGCGATCAAGTTCCGCATCTGGTCCCACGCCGGCACCCTCTACCGGCACATGGGGCGTCCCGCAGACGCCCGCGCCGCCAACGACGTCGCCCGGAACCTGCACATCACCCGCCGCGACCCGATGTTCGCCTCCCTGGGATTGGCCCGCCAGATGGCCATTCAGGGCGTCTCGCACGAGCTGCGAAGCCTCCCCCGCACCTTCGACCAGGCGCAGGAGGCTATGCACCGCGCCGACCCGAACGCCTGCCGCCCGGTCTGGCTCCTGGCCTTCTGGGACGAGTCAGAGCTTCACTCCCTCGCCCTCAGCGCGCACCTGGCCGCCGGCGACTGGCCAACCGCCGAGTACCACGCGCACCGGTGCCTGGCCTCGCTCCGACCGCACATGCAACGCTCACGCGCCATCGCCACCAGCCGCCTCGCGCAGGCACAGCTCGCACAAGGCGACGTCGACACCGCCACTCACACCGCCATGAAAGTGACATCAGAAGCGGCTACCCAACACCCCCGGGTATCGAGGATGCTGCAAGAGTTCGGCGCTGCCCTGCGCGCTACGGCACCAGGCAGCGTCAACGCGCGCACCTGGACCGAGCACACAGCCGCCTGGAGGGCCCCCGCATGACTTCGGCACCCGCCATCGAACTCCGCTCCTTCACCGATCTGGACGCCGTCCGTGGCGATCTGCTCGACGTGTACGCCGAGGTCCGCGCGCCCCTGCTCCACCTCGCGAACTACGCGGTGAGCAGCTTCGGCGAGCGGCTGGACAGGCACGGGGCCGAAGACGGCTTCCAGGCGGTTCTCGCCTACGAGGGCGGGCACCCGGTGGGCTACGCCTACGGCAACCGGATCGAGGACGGGGACCGTTACTGGCAGCGGATGGACCCGGCACCCAGCGAGAAGTACACGGCGCGCGCGGCCGTCGCATTGAAGGAAATCGGGGTCCGGCCCGTCTGGCGGGGCCTTGGTGTGGCGCGACGCGTCCACGACGCCTTCCTCGCCAGTCGTGATGAGCCGTACGTGACGCTGATGGTCAACCCGGCGGCGGGCGACGGCAAGGTCCACGCCCTGTACCGGTCGTGGGGGTACGAAGACCTCGGCCACAGCCAGCCGTCGCCCGCGTCACCTCGCCTCACCGTGATGATCCGGACGACGGCGTAGGTGTTTCGAGCGAAACGTCTCCCTTCGCCGGGTTGTGCAGCGGCACCCTTTCGAAGGGGTCGTTGCGTTCAGCCTGGGCCGGTCGGACGTACACCGTGCGGGGAACGCGGGATCCGGGCCGCCACCGGCCGGCGCGCTCGAGCTCCTCGTCGGTCGCACCGGCCTGAGCGAGTTCGGTAGCAGCGCCGGCGCGCAGTCCCTGGGAGGAGACGTGCCGGCCGTCGGTGACGAGTCCGGCCGCGGCGAACCAGTGCTTCACCCGGTCGTTCACGGTCTGCCCCCGAAGGTGCAGGCCTCGGACGGTGGCGGTCTTCGCCCGGGTCTCGGCCGTGGCCACCTTGCCGTTCTTGAGCACCTGCCGGAACACGGGGCCGCTCGTGATGCCCTGCTCGGCCATGTAGTCGAGCCACCGGGTGAGCCGGGGGACGAGCTGGAGGTCTGCGCGGTCCTTGAGGACGAGGTTCTGCTCCTCGTCGTGCGTCTTGTCCTCGAGGAGCCAGACGAGAACACCGCCCGCGGTGAAGGTCAGGTCCTCGATCTCGAGGTTGGCGTCCTCAACGCTTCGGCCCAGGAACCGGTAGCCGAAGGCGAACATCGCAGCGTCGCGGCACCCGACCGCTCGACCGTCCTCCTCCGCCTTCTCCATCATCGGGATCAGGTACGGCAAGGTGAGAGGGAACGCCCGGCGCACACGGAGCGCCCGCTTGTTGTTCTTCCGGTACACCTCGAGAAGCCGCAGGTAGAGGCTGTTATCCGGCTGCTTCCCCGGCGGCATGGCCGTCTTGATCTGCGACATGTAGTTCTTGATCGTCGAGACCTTGAGGCCGCGGGCCATCAGGTGCCGGCTGTACTCGGTGTACGTCGCCGTCGTGCACGGCACCGGCACCCGGCCTTCCTGGACGCACCAGGCCTTGAAGGCACGCATCGGGCCGGTGTCCGCCGGATCGGTGTCCTGCAGGATCGCGGCGGTCTCGTCGCTGACGTACAGATCCCGCTCGGTGTACGCCGGGCCGTCGGCGGCGGTCGGTAGCTCCTGGCCCGGGAACAGCACGGTGTTGTGGTCGACGAGCGGCCGGAGACCCGGTTCGTCGATGAGCGCCAGGGCCTCGCTCTCGTCGACGAGCTCGGCGTCGATGATCTCGTCTGCGGCGTCGACGCTCATCGCAGCTTGCCCCAGTCGAACCACGGCCGAATGCCCTGGGCGGCCATCCGGCGTTCGCCGAGCTGCCAGAAGTCCGGTTCGAGGCTCAGGCGGCCGTTCTCCCAACGCCACTCGTACTCGCGGCCGAACAACTGGACGGGCCTGCCGTGATCTCGGCTTGCCGTCATCGCTCGCTCCACTGCCAGCAGCCACGGGCGCAGTCCTCCGGCCGGTGCCACTTTGCGGGCTTTCCGGACAGGAGGGAGGCGGCGTCGTAGTGCACGCCCTCCTTCATCAGTTCGGTGAACCGCGGGGCCTGCCACATGTGGCCGCCGCCGTGGCCCTCGGACGGGGTCCAGCCGGGGTGGATCGGCTTCACGCAGGGGTGTCCGGTCTCCGGCGCCGGGATCGGGCAGGGGAGGGTGCCGTCGGAGATCGGTTCGGGGAACTCGGGGTGGGTGCGCCACTGGTCGGCGATGTTCTTGAGCCCCCACCACTCGTTCTCGATCTTCTCCGGGTCGCCGCCGGCCCAGGCGTCGAGGAACGCCTGATGCTCGGCCTGCGCCTCCTTCCGCTTCTTCCGGTACTCGTCCATGGGGCCCTCGTCCGCGAGGGGGTACACCGCTCGGAGGTCGTCCTCGAGCCGGTCGCGGATGAACTCGTACCAGGCGAGGGCGGACTGCTCGGTGATGAGGGGGTGCGCGGGGCGGGTGAGCTCTGCGGAAGTGCCCTGGTCAGCCACGGGTGACCGCGTAGTGGTGTTCATCGAGAAGGGGTCCATTCATCGTCCTTGAGGACCGCGCGGTGCTGACGCTCCCAGAGTTCGCCGCAGTTGAAGCAGAGCAGACACGGCTCCTGCTTGTTCTCAGCCACCGCGGCTTTGACCAGCGTGTCCATTCCGCAGTCCGGGCAGCCGATCTGGACGGCGGCATCGAAGCGGCGGAAGGCGTCGGGCTCGCGGCTTCCAGTTCGCAGACTCAGGTAGTCGGCGCAGGCCGACTCGGGCTCCCCGTACTCAAAGAGGCAGAACTGGCAGCTGATGGTCGGGGTACCGACCACCAGCGCCCACTGGTCGCACTGGGGGCACTGCACGGTCTGCTTCGTCAGCCGGGCCAGTGCCGCCGCGAGTCCGTTCATCCGCTCGTCCACGAGCCGCTGGATCCTGTGCAGGTTGGTCCGCAGACGTCCCATCGTCTCCGCGACGCCGGGCTCGGCCTTGAGGTGCAGATGGATGAAGTCCAGCAGGAAGCTCAGGACTTGCGCCGCCTGGGCGTCGACTGCGTAGGCATTTTCGACGTGGGCGAAGTGCGTCAGGCCGTTCCGGATCCGCTGGAGCTTGCTGATGGCGGTCCGGCCGTCCTCCGGAATGTGCAGTGAGACGATCCCCTGCAGCCGCTGCAGAGCCTGGTCGATCGTGCAGCTGATGAAGTCGCCGTTGGCGTAGGCCTGCTGCGTTGCCTGACCGGGGTTGGCGAAGACGAGACTCCAGTGCTCCTTCACGAGGCGCGCCTTCAGAAGTACCTCGGTGGCGGCCTGGAGGTGCAGCACGCCGTACTTGAGGGAGCGCGCATCGGGCGGAGCTGTCCCCTCGAGGTGCTCGACGGCGCTGAGCAGGTAGTCGAGCCCGTTGCTTACCGGCGTGAACTCCACGTCCGGTCGTCTGTTCGGGCGGGGGTTGGGGGTGCTCTCGTTACTCACAGGCACGCCGCCTTGTCGTTGTGGTCGGAGACCTTGATCGGGCGGCCCCAGATTACCGACAACAATTGCAGTTGTTGTCGGCTGCTGGGAGGTGACGAAATAGAGTCGTACTCGGGGCGGAGGGCGCCGCCCGAGCTCGTGAGGTCGAGGGATACCCGATGCGGGTGCAACTTTTACATTCGATTTTTCACCTAGAAAAACTCTCCACTCAACCCGCCCGGGGCTGTCGGCAGACCCCAGTGCAAGTGCAGGCGGGGAGTGCCACTTGTTGGCCTCGGGTTCTACGAGTCTTGAAAGTGCGTTTCATCCCGCCTGGGTTGCTTCATTGCAGTTCAGGCGGCGGAACGTTTCGGGACGGCTGGGGCAGTAGACGTCTTTTGTGGCAGGTGAGGCGGATGACAGGCTTCGGGGTCCGTTTCGGTCCTTTCGGTCCAGTCTGACCCCAACATGCCCCCATTTAGGCCGCTTTATGCCCTGCGGCGGGACTGCAGCCGTCGATACTACAGAAACATGTCTCGCAGACAGCGGCCGTAGTGGAAGGGCTGCACCCCACCCACGGGTGCAGCCCTTTTGCGTACAGGAAGGCGGGCTTCCCGCCGTATTCCGGATGACGCTCTGGCCGGCCGTTGTGAGCGTCCGGCGGCAGTGCCCTGGTACTTACCACCGGGCTTACCACGCAGGTCGCAGGCCGCTTACCACCGAACTCACCATGCGGAGTTATGGCCCCGTGACGGCCCGCGCTCCTGGTGGTCAGCCCGGCGGTGAAGGGGCCGTCGAAGAGTGAGGCATCAGCTTCGCCGACCTCTTCAAGGAGCCCCGGATGCCTCCGTCCGCCCCACTCCGCCCGTGCCGTGACCCCGGTCCGGCAGGCGCTTGTTCCCGCGTCACCCCTCTGCGCGGATGCCGCGCGTTCCTGGTACGGGCCGGTGTGTGGGCGGCACTCGCCGCCGGCCCCACCGCCCTCCTGGTCGCTCTCGACCGGCCGGCTCTCGCGCCGGTGAAGCCGCCCGCCGCCGCCCGTCCCGCCGCCGTTCAGCAGACCGCCGACCGCATCGGCGACAGTGGGGCCGCGGGGTTCGCGGAGACGGTCCTGGGCTTGTGGCTGGAGTCCGGCACGGCCACCGAGTCATCCTCGGAGATGGCCCAGCTCCGACTGCTGGCACCGGGCGTTCCGGCCCCGCGATGGGGCCGCCGGTCCGTCGCGGTCGTCCAGGTCGCCGCCGTCCGGACCGAGCGGCGGGGGACCGGGGCCTGGGCGGTGACGGTTGCCGCGCGCCTCGCGGACGCCGTCGCCGGTGTGCCGGAGGGCCAGTCGGCGCGGGGGCTTCGGTTCTTCACCGTCCCCGTCACCGAGACCGGCAGCGGTGACGGCCGGGCGTACGTGGCCGGGGCGCCGATGGAAGCGGCCGGACCGCAGGCCGGGCGTGAGCCCGCCTCGCCGTACACCGCCCGGGTCGAGGACACCGCGCTCGCCGACACGATCGGCGGCTTCCTGTCCGCGTTCCTCGGCGCCGACGGCGCGGTCGAGCGCTACCTCGCGCCGGGGACAGCCCTGGCCCGCCCCGAGGCCCGGTTCCCAGCCGTCGAGACCCTCCAGGTCCTCTCCCAGGGCCGGCCCGCCGGCGCCGGACAGGACGGTGCGACCGCCCGCGTCCGCGCCGAGGTGACCGCCACCGACGCGGCCGGCCGGTCCTGGCCGATGGCGTACGCGCTCACCCTCACCGCCCGCGACGGCCGCTGGGAGGTCGCCTCCCTCGACACCGGCCCCGCGGCCCCGGCCGCTTCCCGTCCCTGACCCCTCACCACCCACCCCTGGTTCTTCTGAAGGAGCCCGTCATGAGCACCACTTCCGTCGTCCTCGCCACCCCGATCAAGGAGATCGGCGACCACCTGCTCAGCCTGAGCGGCGAGTGGGGCGAGAAGGCCCTGATGGTCGTCATCCTCATCTCCGTCGTCATCGCCGTGGGCAGCAAGATGAGCGTCAAGGCCGGGATCGGCGCCCTGATCGGCCTGGTCGTCTGCGTCGGCATCTACCAGTCCCGCGACGAGCTGGCAGACGCGTTCAAGGAAGAGATCACCAACGTCAGCACCTCGACGCCGGCCTCGACCGCGCCGACGGACAAGTGACGGCCGCGCGAGCATGAGCGTGACTCCCGCCGGGCCCGCGTCCCGGGTCGGCCGCAACTACACCAAGGGCCGCACCCACCCCTGGGTCCTGGGCAAGCTGGGCGACTTCGTCCTCTGGTTCGGCCCCTATAACGCCGGCCAGCTCGTCATCGCGGCCGTCGGCGTCCTGGTCCTGATCAAGACGTTCGACTGGTGGTCAGGGCTCGGGCCCATCCCGGTCCTCGCCCTCGGCGTTCTGGTGTGGGCGGCCCGCGCCCAGCGGGTCGGCGGCCGCGCTCCGATGTGGGTCCTCTACGGACTGGCCCGGCGGGCGCTCCAGCCGAAGGCGGGCCGGATCGGCGGCAAGACCGCCCGCCCGCCACGGACGCAGCACCTGACCGGCACCGTCCTGATTGAGCACACCACCGGGCCCACTGCCCCGACGGGACGCGCCGACCGGCCGGCCGGGACCGGCAGGGCGGGGGAGCGTACCGGCCCTCGCCCGGCCGGCAGGCCCGCCCGCGGCCGTCACCCGGCCGACACCGAGCCGGCCGCCCCGGCGCCCGCCCCCAGGCCCGCCCGGACTCCTGTCAGAACACCCAGGGGCGGTGGCCCGGCCCCGACTCCCCTGCAGCAGATGCTCCATGACCGATCGAAGACGAAGGCAGCAGCCCGATGAAGCTTCCTCTGCGGCACATCGTCGACCACCTCGTCTGGTCGACCAGCGGCACCGTGTGGGCCGTGTGGTCCCTCACCCCGGCCGGCTCCCGCTACATGCCGGACCGTACCCGCGAGCAGATCACCGCCCAGGTCACCGCTCTGGTCCGCTCCCTGCCCGGCAGCGCCCGGCTGTTCGGGCTGTGCGCCCGGATCGACGCGGGCGAGGTCGTCGCCGCGACCCTGGACGGCGTCGACTACCGGCGGCACGACGCGTGGGCGGAGGTCGCCGAGGCCCAGCTGCGGCTGCTGGCGGGCGAGGACCTGGACGAGCCGGTGGACATGTACCGGCGCACCCTGTGGCTGGCCGTCCCGCTTCCCGTACTCGGCGGCCGGGGGCAGTGGCAGGCGACGGCCGGGACCGCGTGGTCGGAGCTCGCGGGACTGCTGGGGCTGCCGCCGGTGCCGGTGAGGGCCCGCGAGGTCGCCGCGTACCGGGAGCGCGCCGAACAGGTGGAGGCCGAACTCACCGGCGGGATCACGCTGCGCCGGGCGACGCCGGCGGAGATCGTCTGGATGCACCAGCACGCCGTCGGCCGCGGCCTGGAAGCCGAACTCCTCGGCGAGGCCGAGCGCTCACCGCTGCGGGGCAGCCACCTGTCGGGCGGGATCCTGCGCTCCCCGTCCCATGCCGACCTCGGCCACGTCCTCCTCCTCGAAGGCGGCCGCCCCACCGGCACACCGGAGCAGGGCCGCAGGCGAGCGGAAGGGCGGGGGAGCGGCGGGGCGGCCGGGAGCCTGGCCGGCAGGCGCTGGCTCCAGGTCGACTCCGAGGCCGGCACCTCCTACCAGGCGCACCTGGCGCTGGCGGAGACGCCCCGTCGGTTCACCGCGGCCGGAGCGGAGTTCTTCGCCGAGCTGGACCGGCTGCCGTTTGCGGTCGACTGGGTCGTCGACCTGTCGACCGTCGCCTCCGAGAAGGTCGTCGCCGCGGTCACGAAGAAGAAGCGGGACCTGGTCGACCAGGCCGACCAGTACGCCGCCCGCCGTACGACCGGACTGCCGGACGCTCTGCACGATGCCGCCGACGACCTGGGCGACCTCGGGGCCCGCGCCTCGCGGTCCAGCGTCGAGGTCGAGGTGCAGTCCGTGACCGCCCTGACCGTCTGGGGCACCACACCGGCCGAGTGCGACCAGCGGGCCGCCGCCCTGCAGGCCCGCCTCAAGGGAGCGAACTACCGGCTCGTGCGCCCGGTCGGCGGCCAGGAGGAACTCTTCACCCTCGGCCTGCCCGCCGCGGTGGCACCGGCGACGATCCGCCAGTACGTCCAGCACGAACTGGGCGAGGACTGGGCGATGCACGGCGCCCTGTACGGGCAGACCTTCGGCGACCCGACAGGTGCGATGATCGGCTACTCGCAGGACATCGGCACGATCTGTCCGGTCCTGCTGAACATCGCCGACGCCCCCGTCCGCAACGCCAGCGCGTCGTTCGCGCTCGCCGGCGACCTCGGCGGCGGCAAGTCGACCCTGCTCAAGCTGATCACGGGATCCATCGTCGACCGCGGCGGCCGGGCGATCGCGATCGACCGCACCAAGTCCCGCGAGTGGGCCCGCTTCGCCCGCGCGGCTGCCCCGGGCCGCTGCCAGGTCGTCGACGCCGCCGCCGCGGACATGTCGATCGACCCCCTGCGGGTGTTCTCCGACCCGGCCGTCGGCGCCCGCTACGCCCTGTCCTACCTGACCGTGCAGCTCGGCGTCGGGGCGATGACCGAGCACGGCGCCCTGCTGAAGACAGCGGTCAAGAAGGCCGCCGCCGCCCCCGCGCCGTCGATGTCCCTCGTCCTTCACGCCCTGGAGGAGACGTCCCTGGAGGACAGTGCCCGGGGCCGGCGCGCGGCCGCGCTCGTCGAATGGCTCCGGGTCGCGGCCGACGAGCCGCTCGCCGCAGCCGTCTTCGACCCCGCCCTGCCGCCGCTCGACCTGGCCGGCGACCTCACCTCCGACTTCGTCGTCATCACCACCACCGGCCTGACCCTCCCGCCCCGCGAGGCCGCGACCAACCCCGAACTGCTGCGCTCCCAGCCGCTGGAGGCACTGATCGGCCGCGCCGTGCTCTACCTGATCGCCGCCATCGCCCGCGAGACCGCGTTCACCGACCCCCGCTTCACCCTCCTGCCCCTGGACGAGGCGTACTGGCTCACCTCCTCCGCCGAGGGCCAGGCGCTGATCGACGAGATCGTCTACGACGGCCGCAAGCACGGCGCCGGCGTCGGCCTCGGCTGCCACGACGTCCTCGAGCTCGGCACCTCCACCACTCAAGGACTGCTCGCCTACCGCTTCCTCGCCCGCACCGCCGACCCCGTCCTCGCCGCCCGCGGCCTGACCTGGCTCGGCCTGCCCGGCACCGACGAGGACCTGCTGCGCATGGTCACCACCGACCTCTCCCCTTACGGAAAGCCCGAACGGGCCGGCGAGTTCCTGGCCCGCGACCCCCGCATGAACGTCGGCCGCTTCAAAGTCCTCATCCCCGACCTCGAGCGCATCACCACCGGCATCTACACCACGCCCACCGGCCCCCACACCGAGACCGCTCCCGAGCCGTCCCGCTACGAGTCCGCCGCCCCGGCCCTACCGGCCGTCACCGGAGGCACCCGGTGACCGACACCTTCGCCCCGCGCTCCCGCACGGGCCGCATCCGCTGCCTGCTCACCACCCTGCTGTTCACGGTCGCCCTCATCACCGCGGTCGCCGCCGCCAACAACACCGACGCCCCCGATGCTTGGTGGCCTCGGACCGGCGGTGCCTTCACCCCTCCCACCGGTCCGCAGAACGTCCTGGACGCCCCGGCGCCGGGGACGGCGGGGCTGGACTCCGCGGTCTGTGGTGTCGGCCTCGACCATGCCTCCTGCACGCACCCCTCTCCCGACTCCGTGCCCGACGGGGCGGGGCCGGCGGTTGGGGCGCCGGTCACCTTGAGCGTGTGGAAGATGGCCCTGCTCCTGCTGCCGGTCGCTGCCGGCCTCACGGTCATCGGCCGCACCCGGAGCCGCTCGCGGAAGGCGACCTCCCGATGAGCGGCTTCACCCGCCTGACGCGCCACCGCGCCGTCGTCCTTGTCGTCGTCACCGTGCTGCTGTGGGCGGCGGGGGAGGGGATCGCCGCGGCCGCCGACCCGGGAGGCGGGGGAGGGGGCGGGATTCTCGGCCCGCTGAACGTGACCTCCTCCGAAGGCGTTCCCATCGACCGCTACGAACTCGACCCGGTGGAGCAGGCCCAGGAGGCGCAGGGCGGCCCGGACGATCAGGACCCCGGCTCCGTGTCCGCCAGCATGGACAGCGTCGGGGCCACCGTCCGGGGGTTCCTCGCCTCCGGCCTCTTCGCTCTCTCCCGCACTGCCACCGGCTTCGCCTGCTGGCTGATCGACCAGGTCTACCACTTCCCGATCATCGAGAAGCTCACCGGACCGGCCCAGCACATTTCCGATGCCTATGAGCGGGACATCATCGGCCCGCTCGGCCTCGCAGGGATCACCCTGGCCTGGGCCTTCGTCTTCGGGCTCGTCATGATCATGCGGGGGCGGGTCGCCCGCGGCGCCGGCGAACTCGTCCTCTCCCTGCTGATCTCCGCTCTCACCGCCACCACTCTGGTTCAGCCGGCCGTCCTCCTCGGCTACGACGGTCCCGTCCAGCAGACCCAGCGCGCCGCCTTGGAAGCCGCGACCATCACCACGAACGCCGGCAACGCCGGCCCGCGCGTCGTCACCGGCCCCTGCGCCCTGCTGCACGGCGACCCCCAGGACATCTGCCTGCGCCAGGAACAGGCCCGCACCTCCACCGCCGCCGAACAGGACCGGATCAAACGGTGCCAGCCGCTGACCGGAGCCGCCCGACAGGTCTGCCTGAGCGGCGAAAAGCCACTGAACGCCGCCGACGTCTCCGTGCCGATCACCCGCACCCTCACCGACAGCCTCGTCGTCCAGCCCTACATGCTCCTCCAGTACGGCCGCGTCCTGGAGAAGGACGACCCCCTCTACAAGGCCCACACCCAGCTCATCGCCACCAAGAAGACCCCCGACACCAGCGCGTGCCGCGACCTGACCGGACCGGGAAAGGACATGTGCGAGAAGACCGCCGCACAGCTCAACCCCGGCCTGAGCGAACTCGACAAGGCCGGCCCCGAAGGCAAGGCGGCCATCGAGCGGATGATGAAGCCCGACTGGGACAAGGTCCTCGGCGCGCTCCTCGTCCTGATCGCCGCGCTCATCATCGTTCTCGTCATCGTCGCCATGGCCCTGGCCCTGATCGCCGCCCAGTTCGGGTGCGTGATCGCCGCCATCGGCGCCGTCGCCGTCTTCCCCGTCGCGATCCTGCCCGGCCCCGGCCGCGGCCTGCTGTGGAAGTGGCTCGGCTACCTCGCCGGCTGCATGCTCATCCTCGTCGCCACCGCCGTCTTCATCCCGCTCTTCGGCATCGCCGCCCAGGCGGTCCTCGCCGACAGCACGAGCACCCTGCTCGAACGGCTCCTCATCCTCGACGGACTCGTCCTGACCGCACTGGTCATGTACAAGCGGATCGTCCGAGGCAGCCGCGCCGTCGGCACCCGCCTCGCGCGACGCATGAGTTACGCCAAGATCGGCGGCAGTCACCTCATGGGAGGCGCCGCCGCCGACACCGCCGCCGCGTTCTCCGCCCTCGGCATCGGAGGCGCCGCCGGATCCTCCGCCCACGCCGCTCTGCTCACCCGCAGCGGCTTCGCCACCGAAGCCCTCGACGCGGCCCGCGGCTCCCTCGCCCCCTTCCAGCTCGGTCTCAAGACCGCGCACGCGGCCCTGATCGGCCCGAAGCGCCCCGCGATCAAGCCTGCGGCAGTCGGCCCCGACGGCCGCCCTCTCCCACCCACCGAGCCCACGCCCGGGTCCGCCGGCGCCACCGCCACGACCGCCCCCGAGGGTTCGGCCATCGGCCGGGTGACCGTCCCCCGGGCCCCGCACGGCCGCCCGATCCGCGGCCGCCACACACCCACCCACCCCACCCACGCCCCCACCGGCCCGCGGCCGGGCCGGGAGCAGAGGGAAGAAGGTGTGGTGCCGGCCGGGGCCCGGCTGGAGGCGGCGCTGCGCACCACCCGTGGCGGTCGCGCCCTGGTCGCCACCTCCAAGATCGCCTACCACTCCACCCTCGGCCTGCCCGCCACCTGGAACCGGGCCACCCGCGCCGGCAGTACCCGGGCCTCCGCCCTGGGCGCCGAGCTCGGCCGGCAGCACGACCACTACCGCGGTGCCCGCCAGCGCTGGGTCTCCGACAGCCGGGCCGGCCTCGGCTTCGGCCACACCCCCGAAGAAGCCCCGGCCGACGGCTCCTCGACCGGCGGGCCCGCCGGCCCCCAGCCGCCGACTCCGCCCGCGCCGCCCGAGGGGACTCTGTGACCCGCCGCCTCGGATGCGGGACGGTCCTGCTCGCGCTGCTCAGCGCCCCGCTCCTCGTCCTCCTCCTGGTCATCACCGCCCAGTCCGGGGCCCGGCCGACAACCGCCCCGCCGATCGAGATGGTCGGCGAGGTGTCGGGCATCCCCGCCCGCATGCTCACCGCCTACCAGAACGCCGCCGCCCGCCTGCCGCGCGAGGTGCCCTCCTGCAAGGGCATGCGCTGGGCCGTACTCGCCGGCATCGCCCGCATCGAGTCCAACCACGCCTCCGGGCGCACCATCACCGCCCAGGGCGACATCACCCCCCGGATCCTCGGCCCCGTCCTCGACGGCTCCGGCGCCGGCGGCAACCACACCGCCTTCCCCGACACCGACGGCGGCCGCTGGGACGGCACCGCCACCAGCGAACGCGCCGTCGGCCCCTTCCAGTTCCTGCCCTCCACCTGGAACAGCTCCGGCCGCGACGCCAACAACGACGGGGCCACCGACCCGCACAACGCCGACGACGCCGCCCTCGGAGCCGCCGTCTACCTCTGCGGCAACGGCCGCAACCTCGCCGACCGCACCCAACTCAGAGCAGCGATCTACCAGTACAACCACTCCACCGCCTACGTGAACGACGTCCTGGGCTGGATCGACCGCTACAGCCAGCTGGCCACCGGCACCATCCCCATCGGCCGGCCCGCCACCGGCAACGCCCGCACCGTCATCAACGCCGCCCTCGCCCAGACCGGCGTCCCCTACTCCTGGGGCGGCGGCAACGCCAACGGCCCCAGCACCGGCATCTGCTGCTCACCCAGCGGAAAGAGCGGAGTGCACATCCGCGGCTTCGACTGCTCCGGCCTCACCCTCTACGCCTACGCCCAGGTCGGCATCAACCTGCCCCGCACCGCCGCCGAACAGGCCGGCGAAGGACGCCGCATCCCCGCCTCCGCCGGAATCAAGGCGCTCCGCCCCGGCGACCTCGTCTTCTTCGCCTTCGATCCCACCCGCGACTCCACCATCCACCACGTCGCCATCTACCTCGGAAACGGACAGATGATCAACGCTCCCCGCCCCGGCACCCAGGTGCGCTCCGAGGCCCTGTGGGACGACGGCTTCGCCGGAGGGGCCCGCCTGCTGTGACCACTCCCGCCGCCCCCTACGACCGCCCGCTCCTTCTCGGCCTGGCTCTCCTCCTCGCCGGTGCCGTCGTCCTCCTCCACGAGGGCACCGCACCCCGCCCCGCCCCGGACAGCACCCAGGCCGTCGCCATACGCACCACACCCCCGGCCATCCACCCCCCGGCCACCCACCCCGCGGCCCCTGCCCGCCCGGCGGCTGGCCCGGGGGACACGGACGGCACGACCACACCGGACCCGACCACCGGCACCCCCGCCGCGAGCACCCGGCCCGTCCCGAGCGACCAGCCGGTATCCGGCGACGGACCGGCCGGCGACTACGCCATCCAGCGCCTCCTCGACCGCTCCACCCCCACGGACCTCCCGCCCTCGACCGCACGCCACCTCACCCGCCTCGCCGCCCGCGTCTGGATCGCCGAGACCACCGGCACCGGCCGGACCACCTGGCCCGCCTACTTCACCGGCAGCGACCTGCGTGCCCCTTACCACGACGTACGGGTCCAGGCCGCCGTCGCACACCAGGCAGGCCAGCTCGCCGGCCGCGCCGAGGTCCGGCTGGTGTGGGCGGGCGCGGACGCGGCGGGAGAGTTCCGGGACGGGCGGACCGCCCGTGTCCTGCTGGAGCTTCACCACAACGAGTGGGAGCCCGTCCGATGACCCTGACTCCGGTGCCCCGTTATTCCATGGGTTTTCCTGCCGGTTCCGGCGACCTTTTTTCGAATGATTCCAGCCGCGATTGCCGAAAGTTTGTCAAGTCCCCTAACCGGCTGTGTAGTTGGCCATGTCTTTGCGTAATGTATGGCGCATATCCTGCGGCCCCATCAGTACCCGGGAACGGACTTCACGCAGGTGAGGGCAAACACCCGCATATGCCACGGGAGGCGAGAATGACCCGCACGTGCAACCGGCAACAGTGGCGGAAAATCACATTGGCGTGCGCGACGGCAGTTCTCGCGGTCGGCTGCACCAGCAATGAACCGGCCTCACCGAAGCCGCCCACCACCCCGGCCGCGACCACCGTGACCCCCGAACCGAGCAAAAAGCCCGTGGACCCGGCTGAGACCGCGAAGAAGGAAGCGATCGCCACCTACCTCTCCCACTGGAAGGAGGTGGAGAAGCGCTACGCCGACAAGACCGGCAAGGCCGGCGACCTGAAGAGGTACGCCGCAGCGGCGGCCTTGGCACAGGTGGAGCAGGACTCCAAGAACATGAGGGAGAAGAAGGTCCTCCTCCTCGGCACAGTCACTGTGGGCAACCCTGCGGCCGTCAGCGCGGACATCAACCGCAAGATTCCGAACGTCATCATCTCCAGCTGCCTGGACATCTCCCGCTGGCGAGCCCTTGACGCGGACACCCAGAAGCCCATTGACCTGCCGAAGGAGCGACTCCTTCGCTACGTCATCAAGACCACCGTCGAGAAGTGGCCCGAGGGCTGGCGCGTGATCCGCGACGAGCCACAGGACAAGAAGTGCTGACCCCCCGACGGGCAACTGCTGTGGCCACGGTCGTCCTCAGCGCCGCTATGACCTCTGCGATCCCAGCGCAGGCGGGCGGCCCCGGCGGAACAGGAGACACGAAATGCGGCGCCTTCATCTGCCGCGTCGAGGTCGATGTGCCGCCAGGCGGAGGCGAGAGCAGCGGTGGCGGTTCATCGACGGCAGGCGGTAACTCGGGAGGCGGCGGAGGTACGCAGGACAAGCCGGCCACTCAGCCGGTCTGCACCTACAAGAAACTGGATCCTCAGCCGCCCGCCGGCAGCCTCGACTGGGAAGGGCATACAGCCGGCGACGGCGCCGTGTACGAAGAGACGTGCACCTACGACAACGGGCTGACTGAGTTCTCTGAAGTGCGCAACGTCTGGCGAGCGGCACCTCCCGCTGCCGCCGCCGTGGACCCGGCCGTTCTGGCTCAGCAGGCCGTCGACCAGATGGTGCTGCGCGGCCCGGAGATCGGCATCGTGCCGAAGCCGGGCGGCGTGGGCCTGGTCGGGATGCCCGTCTACATGTGGACTGCGCGGGGCCCGGAGACGTACGGGCCGAACACCGCCTCCGCCTCGGCCGGCGGCATCACCGTCACGGCGACGGCGAAGGTGCAGCGGATCGTGTGGCAGATGGGCGACGGGAAGACCGTCACTTGCACCACGCCCGGCACCCCCTACAAGCCGTCGTACGGCAAGCGGCCGTCGCCGGACTGCGGGCACCGCTACACCCAGCCCTCCACGGCCGGTTCGTACCACGTGGTGGCCACCTCGACGTGGGCGGTCGACTGGCAGGCCACGACCGGGCAGTCCGGCCGGCTGACCCAGACCCGGCAGAGCGCGGTCGACATCAGGGTCGGCGAGCTCCAGGCCGTCGGCAGCTGACCCACCCCCTCTACTCCACTGCGCATGTCGCGTCGTTTCACTCAGGAGAGGCGAAAGACCGTGAGCAAGACCGCCGTTTCCCCGGCCGCGGGCCAGGTCCCCGCGCAGCCCGCGCCCCCGCAGATCCCTGGGGCGACAGCCGGGTTCAGGGCCCGGCGCCGGCGCCCGGGCATGTACGCGCTCGCCGTCGCGCTGATCGCGGCCGGCGGCAGCGGCGGGTTCCTGGCGTTCCAGGCGACGGGGGAGCGGACCCCGGTCCTCGCGGTCGCCCACGCGGTGCAGGTCGGCGACGTCATCAAGGACGCCGACCTGATCGAGGCCCAGGTCCAGCTCGATCCCGCTCTCAAGCCCGTGCTCGCGGCCGACCGGGACAAGGTCGTCGGCAAGCGGGCCGCCGTCGCCCTCACCCCCGGCTCCCTCCTCACTCAGGGGCAGGCGACCACGCGGACGCTGGTGAAGGCGGGAGAGCGGCTGGTCGGTATCGGGCTGAAGGCGTCGCAGATGCCCGCGACCCGCCTGTCCCCGGGGGACAAGGTCCTGGTCGTGGCCACCCCCGCGGAAGGGCAGACCGCGGCCGGTGAAGGCGGCAAGCAGCCCGAGCCGGTGCAGATCGCCGCGCGGATCGTGAAGGTGGGCGAGAAGCAGGCCACCACCGGCGACACCGTCGTCGACGTCGCCGTGCCCTCCCAGTTCGGCCCGACGCTCGCCGCCCAGGCCGCGACCGGCGACGTCGCCCTCGTCGTCGACGCCCCCGGAGGTTCCTGATGGCCGTCATCGCCCTGACCGGCCTGCCCGGCGCCCCCGGCGTCACCAGTACCGCGCTCGCCCTGCTGCGCACCTGGCCGCTGGAAGAGGGCCGGCGCATGGTGCTGGCCGAGTGCGACCCGGACGGCGGCGCCGTCCTCCCCGGTGCGCTCCAGGGTCAGATCCAGGCCGACCGGGGCCTGCGGAACCTCGCGCTGTCCTCGCGGACACAGGACCTGGTGACCGCGTTCTGGCCGCAGCTGATCGCGCTGGAGAACGACGAGAAGCGCAGCGAACGCAACCGGCTGCTGCTGCCCGGCCTGACCTCCCCCGACCAGGCCCCGAGCCTCAGCCCCGTATGGGGGGAGCTGGCAGACCTGTTCGCCGGCATCGAGGCCCACGGCCACGACGTCCTGGTCGACCTCGGCCGCTCCGGCGCCTTCGGCCAGCCCGGTGTCCTCGCGCTGCGCGCCGACACTGTCCTGCTGGTCCTGCGCGGCACGGTCCGCAGCGTCCACGCCGCCGCCACCCGCATCAAGACCCTGCGCACCATGCTGGACGGCGAGTCCGGCCGCGGCGCCGGCGCTCTTGGGCTGCTCCTCATCCGCCAAGGACCGTACGGGCCCCGGGAGGTCGAGGCCGAGCTCGGCGTGCGGGTCGTGGCGAGCCTGCCGTACCGGCCGGACGAGGCAGCCGTCCTGTCCGACGGCGCCCCCGAGAGCGGCAAGTTCATGACGTCGAAGCTGATGAACGCCGCCCGCGACGCCACCACCCCGATCCGCCAGCACGTCGCCACCCGCCGCGCCCGCCTCACCTCCCCGATCCAGCAGCGACTGCTGAAGGGAGTGCCCGGTGCGCGCTAACCCCGTCTACCCCACCGCCGCACCCCTTCCGCAGCCTGCCGCGCCGAGCGGCCTGCCTCCCCACGTCCACGCGCCGCACGGGGAAGCCCGGTCCGCAGGACAGGGCGCGACGGCCGCGTACCGGGCTGCCGTCGCGGCACACACCCCCCGTGTGCAGGTCGACGCGGCCGCAGCCGGCGAGATGAAGCGGCAGGTCAACGACCACCTGCTGGCCGAGGCGAAGCTGAACCCGGGCCTGGTCGGCAAGACACGCGAGCAGCGGGCCCGTGCCCTGATCAGCGAGCGCGTCGCCGTGTGGGGTGATGCGGCCCGCCAGATCCGGGCGGTGACCCCGGCCGAGGAGGAGCAGCTCGCGGCCCTCGTCTTCGACATGCTCTTCCGCTCGGGCCGGCTCCAGCGACACCTGGACGACCCGCGCGTGGAGGACATCTGGATCAACGGCCACGACCGGGTGTTCCTCAAATACTCCGGTGACAGCGAGCCCGTACAGGCCGACCCGGTCGCCGAGTCCGAGGAGGAGCTCCAGGAGCTGGTGCGTGACCTGATCCGCAACAGCGGACAGTCCGGTCGTACGTTCTCCACCGCCAGCCCGGACGTCGCGCTCCGCCTCCCCGACGGCTCGCGCCTCCAGGCCCTGCACCCGGAGATCACCGGCGAGCGGACGTTCGTCACGATCCGCCGCCACCGCCTGCAGAACGCCACCCTCGACGACCTCGTCGCCGCCGGCGCCATGGACACCACCATCGCCGCCCTGCTGCGCGCCTGCGTCCGCGCACGCCGCAACGTGATCGTCGTCGGCGAGCAGAGCAGCGGGAAGACGACCCTGATGCGCGCGCTGCTGCGGGAGATCCCGCAGCACGAGCGGTTCGGCACGGTGGAGACCGAGTTCGAACTGTGGGCCCACCAGAACGGCTACCACACCCAGGTCGTCCCGATGGAGGCCCGCGAGTCCAACGGCGAACGCGTCGAGGGCCGCGCGGTCGGCGAGATCACCCTGCTCGACCTGATGTACCGGGCCAAGCGCATGTCACTCAAGCGCGTCATCGTCGGAGAGGTCCGCGGCCCGGAGATCACCGCGATGATGCAGGCCCTGACCAGCGACCGGCCCGGCTCCATGTGCACGATGCACGCCTCCGAGCCGCACGTCGTCTTCGACCGCATCGCCGAGCTCTACCTCCTGGCCCGCGGCAACTTCTCCGAGCAGCTCGCCTACCGGCAGATCGCCAACGGCCTGCACTTCGTCGCCTTCATGTCCGTCGACGAGTCCGGACCCGCCCCGCGCCGCCTGGTCTCCCACATCTGGGAGATCACCGGCATCGGCGAGAACGGCCGCCCCGCCTACAACGAGATCTTCCGCCCCGCCTCCGAGGAAGACCTGCGCGCCGTACCGGCCGCCCCCCTCTCCCCGCGTTCCCGCCGGCGTCTGGAACTGGCCGGGTTCGCCACGCATCTCCTCGACCAGTCGGCCACCCACGCCTGGACAGGGGGAGTGTGATGGGAGCGTTGTGGTGGACCCTGTGCGGGGCCCTCATCGCCGGCGGCGTCCTCGCCGCGATCATCGCCACCGTCGGCACGACCGCCCCCAAGACCGCCGGCCGGGCGGCCCGACTGCGCACGGCCTGGACCGGAGGCCCCGGCGGACAGCGAGAGGCGGCCCGCCGCCGCGCCCAGCTCACCGCGGCCGGCGTCACCTTCGTGGTGGTGTGGTTCGTCTCCGGCGTGTTCGTCGCCGCCCTCCTCCTCGGTGCGGGTGTCGTCGGTGTGCCGTGGCTGCTGGACGCCGGGTCCGGCGGCAAGGCCCGGATCGTGAAGCTGGAGGCCCTCGCGGAGTGGACCCAGCGGCTGTCGGAGATCCTGCGTCTCGGCTTCGCCCTGGAGCAGGCCCTGGTCACCAGCCGGAAGAACCCCCCGGCGGCGCTCGCGGAAGAGGTCGCCGAGCTCGCCGACAAGATCAAGGCCGGCTGGCTTCCCGTGGACGCGCTGCGCGACTTCGCCGACCGCCTCGACGACGTCACCGCCGACAAGGCGTGCGCCGCGCTGATGCTCTGCGCCGTCGACCCCGGCCCCGGGCTCGCCCAGGTCCTCGAGGACACCGCCGCCCAGCTGCGCGAGGAAGTCGCCGCCCGCCGCAAGATCGAGGCCGACCGCGCCAAGTCCCGCACCGCCATGCGCTCGATGACCCTGATCTGCGTCGCCCTGGTCCTGGTCGGCTTCCTCATCCCCTACACCGCCCCCTACGCCACCGCGCTCGGCCAGCTCGTCCTGGCCCTGCTCGGGGCGGCGTTCGCCGCCGTGCTGTGGTGGACACGCAAGCTCGCCAGCCACACCCCGGTGCCCCGCTTCCTGATCAACGACCCGCGCAGCCGCGTCAAGCAGCCCGAACCGGCAGGGGAGCAGCCGTGAGCCAGACCGTCCTCGTCATCTGCGGCGCCACCCTCGGCGGCGGCATCGCCCTTCTCGCCCGGGAACTGCTGCCCTCGGCGCCGCGCCTGGGCCCCGCCCTGCGCCGCCTCAACCCTCCCGCAGCCGGCCCCGGGCAGCGGCCGGCCACCGCATCGGCCTCACCTTTGGGCGGGGCGTGGGCCGGGCGGCTGGCCGAACGCCTCCGGCTGCCGCGGGCCGACCTCGACCTGCTCGCACAGAGCCCGGAACAGTTCGTCACCCACAAGGTCGCGCTCGCCCTGCTCGGGCTGCTCGTCCCCCTTGTCCCGGCGATCGGCTGGGTCCTGATGGGCCTGTCCGTACCGCTGTTCATCCCCGGCCTCGCCGGGGTCCTGCTCGCCCCCGTGCTGTGGCTCGTCCCCGATTGGGCGGTCAAGAGCGAAGCGGCCAAGGCCCGTACCGAGTTCGCGCACGCGGCGGCCGCCTGGATGGACCTGGTCGCCACCCGCATGGCGTCCAACGTCGCCGCCGACCAGGCCCTCGAGGACGCCGCCCGCATCGGCCGAGGCTGGGCCTTCGCCCGCATCCAGGAAGCCCTCCTGCGCGCCCGCACGGAGAAGTCCTCCCCGTGGGCCGCGCTCGACGAGCTGGGCACCCAGCTGAACCTGCCGGTGCTGACCGACGTCGCCGACATCATGCGCCTGTCCTCCGACGACGGCACCTCCGTCTACGACACCCTCCGCAACCGCGCCAAGGGCCTCACAGGCGAGCTGCTGACCGCGGACGCGGCCCGTGCGAACGCCGACAGCGAAAAGCTCCACACCCCCGCCGCCCTGCTCGCCGTCATCGCCATGATCGCCATGGCGTTCCCGGCCGTCCTCAACATCTTCTCCATCTGACCCACCACCAGGCCCCCGCCCATACGGGGCCGTCCGACCAGAAGGAACCTTTCATGAAGAGCCCGCTCCTCTACGCCCAGGCCGCGCTCACCGTCACCGCCGGAGTGCTCCGCTCCCGCCTGGAGGCCCTGAAGCAGGCGAACAAGGAAGGCGGCGACCGGGGCGACAGCCCGATCTCGACCGTCGTCATCATCGTGGCCGCCGTCGCGGGCGCCCTCCTCATCGCCGGCGGACTGGCCGCCGCCTACGGCCGCGCGAACGGCAAGCTCTCCGGCATCCTCGGCGGCTGATGACCACCCGGGACCACGACGCCATGCAGGCCACGCCCTTCCGCCGCCTCCTGTCGCAGGCCCACGACCGGGACCGAGGATCCACCCCCATCCAGGTGGCGATCATCTTCCCGGTCGTCATCCTGCTCATCTTCGGCATCGTGCAGGGCTTCACCATCGCCTGGGCCCACAACGCCGTCGCCACCGCCGCCCGCGAAGGCGTCTCCGCAGGCCGCATGTACGAGGCCGGGCCCGGCGACGGGGCCGCCAAGGCCCGCAAGGCCGCCGCCGACCTCGGCGGCAACCTCCTCACCGGCGTCCACGTCTCCACCTCCGGCACCACCCGCGACCGCATGAGCATCCATGTCGAGGGCCAGGCCGTCTCCCTCGTCCCCGGCCTTAAGAGCATCACCGTCAGCTCCTCGGCGTCCGGACCGATCGAGCGCTGGACCACCCCAGGGGGCAACTGATGGCCGCCCGACGGAGACTTCATACGGGCACGGGCACGGGCCCGCGTCCGCGCGGTCGGCTGCGGGGGGACCGGGGCGACGTCGCGATCGAGGCGGTCATCGTCGTTCCCCTGCTCCTGGCGCTCGCCCTGGTCGTCATCGCCGGCGCCCGCCTGTCCCTGGCCGGACAGACCGTGGACGCCGCTGCCCAGGCCGCCGCCCGCGCGGCCTCCCTGGAACGCAACCCGGCCGCCGGCCAGTCCGCCGCCCAGGCCGCGGCCGCCGATGTCCTCGCCCAGGAAGGCCAGCCCTGCACCTCCACGAGCGTCCGCGCCGCCACCAGCGGACTCGGCGTCGCCCTGGGCGAGACATCCACGGTCACCGTCACCGTCTCCTGCCGCGTCCCGATCGGGGATCTTCTGCTGTTCGGCGGCGGCCCCGGGGTGCGGACGATGAAAGCCAGCTTCACCTCCGTCGTCGACACCTACAGGGGACGCGGATGACCACCACCAACCATCCCCAGCACCATCGCCGCCGACGTCTGAGCGATGACCGGGGCGCCATCTCGCCGTTCGTCGCCATCGTCACCGTCCCCCTGCTCCTGCTCGGCGGCCTCCTGGCCGTGGACGCCTTCGGGGTCAGCCGCGCCCACGAACGCACCGACGCCGCCGCCACCGAAGCCGCCCGCGCCGCAGCCCAGGCCATCGACCCCGCCAAGGCAGTCGCCGGCGAAGCCGTCGTCGCCGACCCGAACGCCGCGAGCGCCGCCGCCCGCGCCTACCTCGCCCGCGCCGGCTTCCGCGGCACCGTCACCGTCACCGACGGCGGACGACGCATCCAGGTCCACGCCACCGGCAGCTACCGCGGCCGCTTCGTCCCCCACACCTGGACCGTGACCGCCCTCAGCTCCGCCACGCTCCTGCACGGCATCACCCGACCCACGAAGGACTGACCCGCCGATGCCCGCACACCGCTCCCTCGCCAGACGCCTGCCCCGCGCCCTGGCCTCCGTACTCGTCCTCGCCGCGGTCACTGCCGGCCTGCCCTGGATCCTCATGGAGGCCACCACCGCCGTCTGGGCCTCCGGCATCGACGCCTTCACCCACCTGCTCACCCGCACTGACACCGGCGCCGCGTTCCTCCTCGCCCTGGTCGCCGTCGGCTGGATCGCCTGGGCCACGTTCATGGCGTCGCTCCTGGTCGAGATCCCCGCCCAGCTCCGCGGCCGCACCGCACCCCGCCTACCGGGACTGCGCCTGTCCCAGCGCGCCGCCGGCACCCTCGTCAGCGGCATCCTCATCCTGTTCGCCTCCAGCACCCTGGCCACCGCAGCCCCCGCCCTGGCCGCCCCCGCCCCGAGCGCGCCCGCGGCCACCGCGGCCGCGCTCCCCGCCACCACCCCGCAGACCCACACCGCCCCGACCACAACGGCCACCGAGAAGACGGCCGAGCAGACCTACACCGTCCGCGCCGTACGGCCTGCCGAGAGCCTGTGGTCCATCGCCGAGAAGCTGTACGGGCACGGCGAGCAGTACACCAAGATCGCCGACGCCAACGAGGGCCGCACCATGGCCGACGGCACCGTGTTCCACGCTGACGCGCCCATCCGGCCCGGCTGGATCCTGCGCCTCCCCGACACACCCACCGTCGACGCGGTGCCCGCCCCGGCCCCGCAGCAGGCCGACTCCTACACCGTGACCGGCGGAGACACCCTGTGGCAGGTCGCCGAAGAACAGCTCGGCGACGGCGACCGCTACCCCGAGATCTTCGACGCCAACAAGAACAAGACCCAGCCCGACGGCGGCCGCCTGACCGATCCCGACGACATCCACACCGGCTGGAAGCTGACCATCCCGCACACCGCCGCCCCCACCACCCCGCCGGCCGAGGCGACCCCGCCTCCGCCCCGGACCACCGACAAGCCCACCACTCCGGCGAAGCCTGCTCTGGCCGCGCCGGTGCCGGCCCAGACCGCTCCGGCGCCGGCGGTCTCCGCCCCGCCGGCCACCGCGCCCACGGCCGTTCCGGACCGCACCAAGGCCCCCGCCCTGGCACAGACCCCGACCCGCGCCATCACCCCCGCCCCGGCCACACCGACATCACCCGCCGCCCGCCCCGAGGGCCCGTCGACGGCGTCCCCCTCTCCTTCAGCCGAGCCCGCGGCGCCTGCGGCAGAGGAAGCCGACAGCAGCCTGATCTCCGAAGTGGCGGGGATCGGGATGCTCGCCGCCGGCAGCCTCCTGCTCACCCTCGGCACCGTGCGCATGCTCCAACGCCGCCGCCGCAAGCCCGGCCAGCTGCCCGCCCCCCTCGACAACGAAGCCGCCGAGCAGACCCTCCACGCGGCCGCCGACCCCGGCAGCCTCGAACTCCTCGACCTCGCCCTGCGCACTCTCGCCCACCACGCCGACCGCGAGGGCCTCGCCCTTCCGGCCGCGACCGGCGCCAGGATCACCGCCCGCACCGTCGAACTCCTCCTCCCCGCCGCCCCGCACCCCGCCCCGGACAGCGACGAAGACGTCGACGACCTGCCCCTGCCGGGGGAGGAGGCTCCCGCTCTGGCGCCGTTCACCCTCGCCGCCCCGGGCCGCTGGGTACTGGACCGCGCCCAGGACCTCCTCGACCCCGCCGACGCGGCGCACATCCCCGCCCCCTACCCCGGCCTGGTCACCCTCGGCACCGACCCCGACGGCAACCACCTCCTGATCAACCTGAACGTCTCCCGCGTCCTGCTCCTCGACGGCACCCCCGCCGCCGTACGCGACACCGCCCGCGTCCTCGCCCTCGAAGCCGCCACCAGCACGTGGAGCGACCACGCCGAGATCATCACCGTCGGTCTCGGCGACGAACTGCCCACCCTCCTCCCGCAGAACCGCCTGCGCGCCGTCCCCCACCTCGCCGCCGCCCGTGCCGACCTCGCCGAACTCCTCCTGGAACAGCGCCAGCAGGCCGATGCCGATGACGCCCCGTCCCGCATGCCCTGGACCTTGGTCTGTGCCGTCGACATAGAGGAGGGCGAGGCCAAGCTCCTGGCCGACACCCTCACCGCGGCCCGTGAACTGCCCGTCGCGCTCGTCCTGCCCGCCCAGGGAACCGCTGGCGCCTTCGGCGCCTTCGACGACGCCATCCACCTCGCTGTCGGCACCCCCCGCCCCCAGCACGTCGACATCCTCGACGCCGACCTGATCGTCCAGTCCCTGCCTGAAGACGACTACCAGGCATTCGCCGGCCTGCTCCGGCAGGCCGATCAGCCGGCCCAGCCCGCCGAGGAACCCTGGACCCAGGTCCCGCCCACCACGGTGAGCGTCAGCGACGACGGCGACACGAGCCCGGCCGGTCTGCCCCCCACCCCGTTCGCCGCGTTCACCGCGACCCGCCCTCTCGCCTCCGTCCCTCCGCTCCCCGCCCCGGCCGCCGTCTCCGAGCAGGACAGCGCGGGGGAGACGGAGAAGCAGGGAGGGACGGAAGAGCAGAGCAGCGCAGCCGACTCGACCGGCCCCGGCCACACCACCGGCAGTGGCACGGAGGAAGGGCAGGAGCGAGGCGCCGCCCCGCTCCCGGAGACGGCAGGTACCGTCCCGGCCGCCGGGTCTGCAGCGCCGGCCGCGCAGGCGACGCAGGCCGTCCCTGAAGCAGGCCAGGACCTCGGTGAGGACGAGTCAGACGACGCCGTAGACCTGCACGCCCCCGAGGTCCAGGTCCTCGGCCCGGTCGCCGTGACCGGCATCCAGGCATCCGGCCACGGCCCCAAGCTCGCCCAGCTCGCCGCCTACCTCTACTTCAAGCCCGGCCCGCCCGACACCGTCCGCGAGGCGATGGACCCCCGCTCCCCCTGGGGCACCGCCACCCTCCAGACCCGCATCTCCCAGCTCCGAAACACCCTGGGCACCGATCCCGACGGCACCCTCTACCTCCCGCGCGACCGCACCGGCATCTACAAGCTCTCCCCGAAGGTCCGCAGCGACTGGGACCGCTTCACCCGCCTCGCCGCACGCGGCCTGACCCGAGGACCGTCCGCGGGCATCCCGGACCTCGAAGCCGCCCTCGCCCTGGTGCGGGGCATTCCCTTCGGCGGCACACCGCCGACCTGGGCCGCCACCCGCTACCAGGAGATGCTCGTCCGCATCACCGACACCGTCCACACCCTCGCCACCTGGCACCGCCAGTCAGCCCGCCCCGACCTCGACGCAGCCCGCCGCGTCATCCGCCAGGGCCTCGACATCGACGACAGCGCCGAACTCCTCTACCAGGACTGGATGCTCATCGAGAACCAGGCGGGCAACCGAGAAGGGGTCCACACCGCGTACGAAACCCTCCTCACCATCAACCGCCGCCTCGACGTCAGCACCGAACCCGAAACCGAGGCCATCTACGAGGAGATCGTCAGACGCAGCGCGCATGAACGGAAAGAGTCGCTGACGAACCCTGGCGAATTCCAGGGGGCGTTGCGGGGACTGGGATAGGGCCCGGGAGCGATGGTCTGACCGGAGCAAGGCGGTGCTCGCTGTCGACGACACGGAGATCCTCATACCCGCGCTGCGGCAGGCCTCGGAACAGGAGCAGGCCCGGCCCCGACTCATGCCCGATGCGGCAGGGCCCCGGGCAACAGTCCGGGGCCCTGCCGCATCGCTCGCTTGCTGCGCCTACAGCGTGCTGTCGTTCACGGTGGCCAGTACCAGGTCGAAGCATGGCCGACCATGCGGCATGGCCGTATGGCCCCGACCACTCCGACGAGTCACCGGTACGGGCACAGCGCGTCTCGGCAGCACCGCTCGGCCGCATAGCCGAGCACGGCGAGCTATCCCAGGCCGACGTGGCGATCCTGGCCCCGCGGGGCTGCCCCCCTCGCCCTCGCTCAGGCTGGGTCCCGCCTTCCGTACGGCCGCCCGGGGGGTTGGTGGTACGAGCCGAAGTTCGACGGTTCTCCAGGCCCCTTGCGCGTGTCTCAGCGCGGTGACTGGAGCCGAGAGTGCGGCGCGCGTTCTCTTGAAGATCTGAGCTCTTCGCTTTGCGACGGGAACGCGCCGATGCCGACCGTTCTCGCAGCGGCCCGCGATGGCCGACGGTCACGGTCGGAGACGTGCGTGCACCCTGCTTCTCCTACGCGGGTGGGGCGACGAGACGGTAGCCGACGCCACGTACGGTCTCGATCAGGATCGGCATGCGCAGCTTGGCACGCAAGGACGTGGCGTACACCTCCAGGAGGCATTCATTCCTTGGTGAACCGGTGGGCCAGAGCTCGCTGATGATCTGGTCCCGATATTGATGGCGCTCTTTGAATCTGGCTCTGACCGCGCTTGCGTGAGAGGTGTTGATCTCGATCGTGTTGTGCGGCTGATGGGGCATCCTGGTGCGATGGATGATGCTGAGGCGCAGTGGCAATCGTGGTTGTCCGGGCTCGCTCCGTCGAAGCGGGCCGCGGCGGAGTCGCTCCGAACGCAGTTCGAGGCTCTCGGCGCGACTGGTGCGCCGGATTGGGCGAGGTCGGAGATCGATGAGAACCAGCCGCAGTTGACTCGCTTCGTGCTGCTCCGGTCCCTGTGGCGTGGTGTGATCGACGGATGGGCAGGCCCGGGAGCCTTGGAGCAAGTAGCGGCGGCTCGGCGCTTGCTGGATGCGGGTGCGGACAGGGATGACCTCGAGCTCCTGGCTCGGGCAGTTGCCTACGAAGCGGTCTTCGCCACGGTTGACGAGCTTGATGGCGGTGGAGATGTGAACGTGTCCGGTGTCGACGCCGGCTGGGTGGTCGTGGAGTCCGGCGAGGATGGGTCCCCCACTGGCCGCCGCCTCTCGGGTCTTCATGAGGACCTGCTGACGATGGATCCGAGTGGCCGCGACGGAGCGGACCTCTGGCGGTAAGCCATCTGGCAAGGCCGGGAGATGCCGCCATCACGGTCGGGTGAGGATGCGTATCCGCAGGAGTCGGAACGATGCCCGCCCATACATGGCTCTTTTGATCGTTTTCACGCGGTTGACGTGACCTTCCACGATGCCGGAGCTCCATTCGAGGGTCAGTCCGGCGGTGACCGCGTCGAGGTCCTGGCGGAGGAACGAGGCGAACTTCGCGACGGAAATGAGGCCGGACTGTTCAGCCTGGCGGATCCAGTCGAGTAGCAGTTGGCCTCGACGGTGACGGACCAGGCTTGTGAAGACTCTGGCAAGATCGCAGGCCCGCGCGATGTCGGGGCAGGCCAGGCGGACCTGGTCGAGTTGCTCGATCTCCTTGGCGCTGAGGTCGTTGCGGTTCCGCATGATCCAGGTGGTGATCCGGCGCGGGCTTGGAATCTCGCCGGGGGCCGACGGGGCCGTGCCTGCCTGCGAGGTGCGCAGGTAAGCGGTGAGTGTCGAGTAGCCGCCGCGGAATCCGCGCCCGTGGATCTCCCGGAAAAGAGTCCGGCCGCTGGTCACGCCTGCGGCGTACTGCTGCTGTAGGTACGGCTTGAAGGCGTCCAGCGGCTCGGGGCGCCGGTCGCGGGCGCTGCTGATGAGGTTATCGAGGCCGGTGTCGCGGTAGCGGCGGATCGTCTTGCGGTCGAGCTGAAGGCGGCGGGCGATGTCGCTGAGCGGGTAGCCCGCGGCAACCATGCGGGTGACTTCGGCGTGGTGGTGCAGGACGCGCTGCACGATACGCGTGGGTGGGAGTGCGTCCACCAGCGGCATCTGGATCGGTCGGTCGTTTCCCCGCTCAGCGTGCTTCTTCACACAAGACCGGTGCTGGTGGCAGGTCTTCTCGACCGCGGCTGACAGGTTCTGGAGCAGGTGCCAGCGGTCCGCGATCTGCAGGGCGTTTGGGGCGGCCTCTTTGGCCGCCTTCGTGTAGGCGCTGGCGCGGTCTCGGCAGATGATCTCCGCGCCGGGGTGTGCGGTCAGCCAGGCGGCGAAGGTCTCCGAGGTCCGGTCGGGCAACACGTCGACGACACGGCCGCTCTCCACATCGATCAGGATCGTCCCGTAGCGGCGCCCACGCCGGAAAGCGAACTCGTCCACGCCGAGCACTCTCGGCGCACGCTCGGGTACCTCAGGCGCTTCAAGGAGCCCCAGGAGGCGGGTCCGGCCAGCCGCGAGGCTGATCTTGCGGCACAGGCGCTCCCCGGCCCGTCCGCCGAGCTCGGTCGCGATAGACCGCAGCCAGCACTTCAACCGGAGGCTGGACCGCCGACGTCGCTCGCTGAGGCCCTCGACCTGCTCGACGAAGGTCCGGCGCTCGCACCGCTCGTGGTCGCAGTAGAACCGCCGGACCCGGAGCCGTATAGAGAATTTCTGTCCAGCCAGAGGCAGTTCGGCAAGCCTTCGCCAGTACGTGGAATGGACTCGACGTCCCCGGCGTCCGCAGTACGAGCAGCATGGCGGACGCCCACATGCCGCCACCTCCAGCACCACGAGCCGGGGCTCAATGATCAACTGCTCCAACTCGACATCGACTCCAGGGAGCAGCACATCCTTGATCGCGCACAGGCTCACGAGTAGGAGATGCCCCAGGGAATCGATTCTGCATGCATGGCGCTGACGTGGGCTTTCACGCAAGCGCGGTCAGAGCCTTGAATCTCCTCAGGTGTTGCTCTTCCGGTGGCCAAACCTGCTCTGGTGATCTCCCCATCCATCGCGTGATCTCTTCGGCGTGTCGAACTGGTGTCGGCATGTCGTGGAGAGCCTGGGTGAGCTACGAGTTCGGCCTGTTGAGGGGCCCCGGATGCTCACCTGGGAGGAAGACGTGGATGCTCACGCCCTGCGTCGTCAGGGCTGGTCGATTTCGGCGATCGCCCGGCATCTGGGGCACGACCGCAAGACGATCCGCGCCTATCTGAACGGCGAGCGAGTCCCGGGATATCGGCGCCAGTCGCCAGTCGCCGGACACGTTCGTGCCTTTCTTGGAGTACTGCCGCCAGCGGCTCAGCGACGACCCCCATTTGTGGGCCTCGACGCTCTTCGACGAGCTAGTGGAGCTCGGCTATGCGGGTGGCTACTCCACCTTCACCCGGGCATTGCGGCGATACCAAGCACGTCCGCACTGCGAGCCATGCCAAGCATCCAGCGGTCGGGACGTGGCGATCATCGCGCATCCTCCCGGTGAGGAGATCCAGTTCGACTGGGTCGAGCTCCCGGACCCGCCCGCGGAGTGGGGCGTCGGCGCCAACGCGCATCTCCTCGTCGGCACCCTGGCTCACTCGGGACGATGGCGGGCCGTGCTCGCGGATGCAGAGACTTTCCCGCACCTGGTCCAGGCCGTCGACGGTGTGCTGCGGCGCCTGGACGGAACCGCCCGACGGTGGCGGTTCGACCGGATGGCCACCGTTTGCTACCCGCCGACCAGACGGATCCTGCCGACGTTCGCCGCCGTCGCGAAGTACTACGGAGCCGGCGTCGACATCTGCCCGCCACGGCGAGGCAACCGCAAGGGCGTCGTCGAGAAGGCCAACCACTCAGCGGCCCAACGCTGGTGGCGAACCGTCCCGGACGGCATCAGCATCGATGCAGGTCAGAACGGCATCGACAAACTGGCCGTGCAGATGGATCTCCGCAAGCGCAAGCTCGACGGAGCTTCGACCACCGTCGCCGTGCTCGCCGAGGCCGAGCCGCTGCTGGAACTGCCGACCCGCCCGTTCCCCGCCGAGCTGGAGCAGACCCGCGTCGTCAGCCCTCAAGGACTGGTCTCGTTCGCCGGCAACCACTACTCCGTCCCGCCCGGCCTGACCGGCGCGCATGTCACGGTCCGGATCCGCCTCGGCGAGGACGACCTGCATGTGGTCACCGCCGGCCGTGCGGTCATCGCCCACCACCGCCGGGCACCGGACGGAACCGGGCAGACCATCCGGGACGCCGGGCACGTCATCGCCCTCGAACGAGCCGTTCTGGCCTCGTTCTCCGACAAGGCGCCCTGCCGCACCAAGGTTCGCCGGCCTCCATCGGCCGCGGCCCAGGCGGAAGCCGACAAGCTTCGCGGCCGCCCTGAAGCGGATGTCGCGAACCGGGTCGTGATCGACCTGTCCCACTACGCCGCCGTCGCCGACCTGCTGCGGCAGGCCCCCACCCACGAGGAGCGTGAGAGTGAGTGACACCATGCCGATGAGCGAGGCCCGGCGCTACCAGCAGCTGCGAGGACACCTGTCCTATCTGAAACTCAACGATGCGGCCGAAGTCCTGCCCCGCGTTCTGGACCAGGCCCGAGCCGAGCGGATGACCCTCACCACCGCCCTGGAGAAGCTCCTCGAAATCGAGGTCGAGGCGACCGAGGCCCGCAAACTCTCCTCTCGGCTGAGGTTCGCCTGCCTGCCAGAACCATGGACCTTGAACGACTTCGACTTCGCCGCTCAGCCCGGCGTCGACGAGAAGCTCATCCGTGACCTGGCCACGCTGCGGTTCCTCGACAACGCCTCCAACGTCCTGCTGGTCGGGCCGCCCGGCGTCGGCAAGACCACGCTGGCCGTCGCACTCGCCCGCTCGGCGGTCGACGCCGGCCACCGCGTCTACTTCACCACCGCCGCCGAGCTCGCCGCCAAGTGCCACAAGGCCGCTGGTCGAGCATCATGCGGTTCTTCGTCGGCCCCCGCCTGCTCGTGATCGACGAACTTGGCTACCTCCCGCTGCCGGGCGACGGCGCCTCCGCTCTCTTCCAGGTGATCAACCAGAGGTATCTGAAGTCGAGCACGATCCTCACGACCAATGTCGGTATTGCCGACTGGGCCGGCGCGTTCGGCGACGCCACCGTCGCCGCCGCGATGCTCGACCGGCTCCTTCACCGCGCCGGCGTCGTCGGCATCGACGGACCGTCCTACCGGCTTCGCTCGCACCAGTCTCACGCCGACAACCTCCGCAAAGGAGTGGCCGGACGTGCTGGTTGAACTCCGGGCCTGTCCCATCTGCTGGATTCAGTTCCAGGTCAACCCCCAGGCAACCGCCACACATACTGCACCCCTCGCTGCAAAGCTGAAGCAGCCAGGCGACGACGCCATGAACGCGACGAAGCCATCAACACAGCGGAGACCGACGTGGTCACGCGGCAGTCACCGGCACCCACACCCCTGACGCCGACAGCTATCCGCAACTGCCCGCACTGCGACAAACCCGTCACCATCGTGGCGCTTCTCGCCACCCCCGAGGCTGCGCGGCCCACCATCCCCGCAGCAAGTCCCGATGTCATCCCCATGCGTCGCAGCTGAGGGAACGCACGTCACTGACCTTGCCGGCCCCAGGCGGCGGCAGGGTCAGTCGGCGTTCTCGAACGAGGCACCGATGTTGTTCCACATGAAAGCGTCCTTCCAATCCGGTCGCCTCTTGGCCCAGCCGCTCAGTGCGCCGATCACCTTCTCCTGGGAGATTGTCCGGGTCTGGTAGTGCTCTGCCGCCGTCCCGTCACGGAACTCCAGCTGATAGGTGTTGTCATCCCTCAGCCACACCTGCACATACCAATCGCCGGCCGCCTCATCGTCGACGCGCTCGACGATCACGAAGGCGTTGCCCCGGCCGAGGTTCGCCACCATCCGGCTCAAGGCCGTGGGCCCCGGATTCCTCACCTGACGACCGTGCTCGTCTCTTGCCTGCAGCATGGCCCGATCATTCCCCACAGCTCTGACACCCGTCGAAGAGCAACCACGTCACGTCCACTCTCGCTCCTCGCGTTCCCCAGTTGGTTCACTCCGTGAACCGACTGGGGCGAAGAGTAGTTGTGAGGAAAATTCGGGATCGGCATCACTGCCCGGGTGCCGAAGGGGGCCGGCCGGGTGCTACTCCTGGCGCCCGAAGCGGTCGTGCATGTGCCTGATGACGGTCTGCGTCTGTGAGTCAGTTGCATCCGGAATGAATCGGAAGGATGTGATCCGGTTTTCTTTGACCTCTAGTTCGTCGATTCCCCTGACACGTTCCGCTCCCAGGGCGGTGATCGTGTCGCTGCGGACCTCCAGCAGCGCGTAGATCCAGTTGTCGCCCTGTGCGATCCGGATGGTCTTCAGCGTGCCGTGCCTGCCTGTCACCATGTCGTCGATGTACTGGCGGATGGAGTCGACGTGCCGGTCTCCGGGGAAGGCCGCCACGACTGACTCGGCAGTGGTGGCACTGCTGTCGAAGAGTTCCATCACCGCTTCCAGGTCCCCGGCGTTGACGCGCTCGACGTATGTGGTGAAGACCTCAACAGGGTCGTTGTGGGCGGTCATCGTTCTCCCTTTGCGTTCTTGAGGCGCTGAGCCCTTTCAGTGGCTTTCCCAGAAGGGTGAGTGGTTCTGTGAGGCCGACTTGTGATCTGCAGTAGTGCCCAGCCTTCACCTGGCTGTGGCTTCTTTGAGAGTGTCGTCGAGCCAGTCGTAGATGCGGGCTGTCAGGATGCGCTGTGCCCCGGGTTGGCAGTGGTGGCCGGCGCCTTCCTGTGTGGTGAAGCGCAGGAAGGTCTTGGGGCAGGTGAGGTGGTCGTAGAGTTTTTGCGCCTGGCCCTGGAAGAACATCTCGTCCTCGGCATCGCAGACGAGGGTGGGGCACTGGATCCGCTCCGCGGTTCCATCGCGCAGCGTGTAGTCGAGGTAGGCGGCGGCAAAAGCGCGGGGGGTTTTCACACCCATCACGTACATCCCGTGGTGGACGGCCCAGCGCATGGTCGGGTTGGCAGACATCATCTGTTCGAGCAGGGCGTCGAGTTCGGCATCGGAGTCGGCACGAAGACGCTGTTCGGCTTCCTGACGGCTTCCGGGGATGCCGCGGATGGACACCTCTCCCAGGTCGAAGACGCCGTCGACGGCGATGAGCGCGGCCAGGCGGTGCTCATAGGCCGCTGCCCTGGGTGCGAGCAGTCCGCTCATGCTGATGCCGAGCAGGGCGATGCGGGAGTTGTCGACCTCTGGCAGGGTCTCGGCGAAGTCCACGACCGGCGTGATCACGTTCTCCCAGTCCGGCCGGAACGCCAGTTGCTCGCGGTGCAGCGGTCCGGGCTGCCCCGGGCCATCGAATGTCAGCACCGTGTAGCCGCGTTCGACGGCGGCGAGCGCGCCCATGAAGTGCAGTTCCTCGGCGGTGCCGTCGAAACCGGTCGATATGATCAAGGTCGGCCGCGGGGTGCCACTGGAGTCGACCCGGTAGAGGTAGCCGGGCAGGGTGGTGCCCTCATACGGGATACGTACCGGCTCAATCCTGGGAGTGAACAGCGCGGCCGCGGCACGGAAGCATTCCACGCTGCGGTCATAGGCGTGCGTGTGGCGCGGATCGCACGGCACGCCGTGCAGGAAGAATTCCGCCGACCGGTAGTAGTTCGACGCGCGCAGCCATCCGTCCCGGGCGCTGACCAGGTGTCCGGCGGCCATGGATGCCTGCGCCTCGTCGGCGACGCGGTCCGCGGTGGCCAGCCACTCGTCGTGCCAGCTGCCGTAGTCGCCTTCGGTGATGCGTTCGGCCGTGGACGCCACCTCGCCGAAGTCAGCGCCACCATAGGCGATGTGACCGAGCGAACGCAGGGTCTCGAACCAGAACTGGGGATCGCCGGGGAAGAGCAGCGGCTTCATGACCCTCTCCTTAAAGCACAGGGATGTGCGTCGGGGTGCGAGCCTGGATCGTAAGGCTGCCCCTCCAGCAAAGGCAAGGGGATGTGCTTTTGTGTGATGGAGATGAAGGTGCGCTCATCCCCGCCCTGTGTGCTTCGCCCTCCCGCCCCAGGGCCGCCGGCCCTCAGACTCGACCTGACTCCCCCTGCTGAAAGGGCAGCCCGCATCTGCCGCTCGGCCCGGGCGGCAGATGCGAAAAACACTTACAAAAGGGCCGGCTGCCATTCATCCCCGGAACGGTGGGCCTCTTCAGAAGGAGCCGCTGACCAGGTGGCGACCCCGTTCCGTGAAGGTGGAGCACCACCGAGCCTCTTTCAGCCTGGCTCTCAGGAGTGAAAATCCAAGTGGTTAGAGAGGCGGACGAGTCGTCTTGTGTCAACGCGCTGCCTTCGGGGCAGGCTGCAAGGCCGCGAAAAGCCCATCAGGCCGAGGAGGCGAGGAGACGGTTGACGAGGATCTGCGCGTAATCGTCGGACTCGGGCGGCAGGCCGAGGATCGCGCGCAGATAGAGCGGCGCGAGGATCTGGTCGAGGATCTGACCCGTTGCAGGAGGGCTCTCCCCTCGCCGGATGGCCCGGGTGCGTAGTTCCTCGATGGCCTGGGCCCGCGCGACAAAATACTGTGCACGCCCCATACGGTCCTGCGACCCCGCAGGCATGGAGAGAGCCAGCGCCCGCATGATCAGCTGGCCATGAGACGTAGTGAGGCTGGACTCCCCCGCTGCAGCCCATGCGAGGAGATCCCCCCGCAGAGAACCGGTATCCGGCACAGGCCAGTGCTCCTCAAGCTGAGTCACCGCCACATCAGTAAGAAGGGCATCACGGTTTCCCCAGCGACGGTAGATACTCGTATGGTTCACACCCGCACGCTGAGCGATCGCAGGGATGGTGAGCTCCTCCACCCCAGGATCGGACAACATGTCGATCACCGCTTGATGGACTGCCGCCCTCACCCGCTGCGAGCGCCCACCAGGACGAGCCGCAGGACGCCCAGAGGTATTGGTTGCCTTCATCACCTCATCTTAAAACCCACGGCTACACACCAGATCAAGCACACAAGACGCCGCCGACCCACCATGCCAACGACGCCGCGCCCCCGCACCCACAACCCTCCCAACTAGCCACATACTCCTCATGCACATCCCTGCTGACCTGCTGCTTCACCCCACAGAGACAAGATGAAACGGCTCAGGGCAGTTGCTGCTGCTTGGAGGGCGTTGTCGTAGGCGATCGAGGACGATTGGCCGGGGCGGGAGTGCCTGCGTCGGGTGTTGTATCGGGTCAACCAGCGGAAGGCGTCGCGCCTGGCCTCACGCTCGCTCGACCAGCCTCAGCGGCCTTTGAGGCCCCTGTCGTGAAGACGGCGTTGAAACTTTCCGCAGCGGCGTTGTCCGCGCTGGAGTCGATTGCGCCCCTGCTCTGCCGGCCCCCTGCTGACCTGTAGATTTCAGTGAAGGCCCTGCTCGTGTATTGCGACCCGTAATCGGTATGCATGGCCCCTCCGGCCAGGCTCCCGCGGGTTCGCTCTACGGCCGCCAGGGAGTCGGTGACAAGCTCGGTGCGCATGGGGTCGGCGATGGCCCATCCGGCCAGCCGGCGTGAGGCGAGGTCGACGACGGTCGCGAGGTAGAGCGGCTTCGCGCCGCTGACTGGCAGGTAGGTGATGTCGTCGCCGACGACTTCGTGTTCACCGAGGCTGCGGTGAAGTCACGTTCGATCAGATCCGATGCCTTCGCCGCGGTCTGCTCCGCGCGTGTGGTGCGGTGTCGGCGGCGCAGACGGACTCCCCCGAGCCCGATGGTCCGCATGATTCTCGCCACGCGCTTGTGATTGACCGCTGGACCGGCCCTCGTCAACGGAGCTCGGCGCGGTTGCTCCTGGGGGCTCTGTGGGTGCCATCGGAGCCCTCGTGGACCTTGCGTATCCGGGCCGTGAGCCCAGCCTTGACGGCCTGCGGGGCCGTCCGTGCTGCCGTACTGCGACGCCAGTAGTAGAAGCTCGAGTGCGGGAACCCGAGGATGTCGCAGAGCCGTTTCACGCCGTGATGACGCTGGTGATCTTCAACGAACTGGCATTGGTTCGCCAGCGTGTCTCCGTTGCCAAACGCCGGCTGCCTTGCGGGGTATGTCGCGCTCTTCCTCCAGCTCGCGGATCTTCTTGCGGACCGCGGCCGGCTTCGTCTGAGCGTTGTCACCGCTGGCCTGCGAGACGGCCGACTGTATCGAAGGGGAGCCGGAGCGACGGCCGTCGGCGACCCGGATTCAGTTCCGAAGTGTCTCGGTGTTCACCCCGAGATCACCGGCGACCGACTTGATCTTCGCTCCCGGCCCCGACCAGTTCATGGCGACCACGTCCGCCTTGAACACGACGGGGCAATGCTTCATCCCCACAGGAACTCCGTTCCCCTGGACCATCAAGATCCAAGTCTTCCCGGTGTCCAAAATCCGGGGTCAAGGCCCAAAAGAGCCCGCCAAGGCAGGCCCATCCAGGCCCGGAACAAGACCGCTGATCGCTTTGCGGTAACGCCCCCACCGACCGTCACACCACCTCCACAGCGACAAGCACGGCTCCAACCCAGCCCGCTCAACACCCCTCAAACCACCCCCCACCCCGGACCCGGACGGGCTGGACGGGCGAGGCGGGCAGGCCAGAGAGGGCGGGGCGAAGCGGGCGAGGTAGGCCAAGGCGGGAGGGGGCAGGCCCGGGAGGAGGCGGGAAGAACGAGCCACTGACCCGGTAGCCGTATGATCCGGCGGACGGGGCCGAGCTGGTATTTCTGCGCCGAGCTGCCGTCTGGGGGCGTCACCGTCCCGTTCGGGCGGTGTCTTTCGGACCGTCTTGGGAAACGCCGCTTGCCGTCAGCGGCAGAGCTCGTGCTGCACCCCTTCACGCGGGGCGGGGGTCGAAACCGGAGCCAAAAGCACATATCTTTGCTACTGGGGTAGTGCTGGATTACAGTGGCGGCCAGGCAAGGGCGCAGCCGTGCGGCGATGCGCAAGGCCGCGACCGCCCATCGCACCGGATGGTCGGCGCCTCGAAATCGCTGGCGGGTGGGGGTGGAAAAACCGCCCCGGCCACAGGGTTTCCTGCCCCTCCGAGCCCGGCCCGGCAGGCTGCGGAACACCACCGGACCAAGGCGAGGCGGTCCTCTGTCCCGCACGCCTGGAGAGGGGTGCGGCCATGCTGCAGACGCCCTCTGGTGCCAGAGGCCCCACGCGGTCGCCGACCCGGCGTGTCACCGACCCCGATCACAGCGGAAAGGCGTTCCAATGATGCTGCCGTTCAGCAAGTCCGAGACGAAAGGGCACAACACAGGCCTGACCCTGACCGCCGCTGCGTTCGTCTTCATGGTGTTGCGGCTGTTTGCCGTGTCCGAATACAACTGGCACACGGCCTTTGCGATCCTGCACACCATCGATCTGGACGACACCATCGGCCTCGTGCTGGGAACAGCCATGGCCGACTCCCTTGCCTCAGCACTGATGCTCACCCTACTGGTACCGATCGCCGTCTTCCGCCTGGTATCGGCAATACGGGCAGCCCGCGAAGATATAAAACACGCACAAGAACAACTCCGCCCCCCTCAACGCCCCGACCTGACCGGATCTCTTCTCCTCCTGATCGCACTGGTCGCCTTCAGTGCCTACGCAGCCACTTTCCACGCCTGGTGGCCAGCCCTCCTCGCCGGCGCCGTAAGCCTCCTCCCCCTCGCCGTAGTCCGCGCCGTCAAAGCAGGTGGACGAATCAGACACACCACCCTCTGGGCCAGTCGCCACCTCGCAGCCCTCGCGGGCCTGGCCATCCTCCTGGGTGCAGCAACCATCCGTACACCCTGGATGCCCATGGAACACATAGAACTACGCCACAATCAGACCATAACCGGATTCGTTATCGAAGAAGACCCCGCATTCCTGAAAATACTCACCGAAGAAGAACGCGAAATCCTGATTGTGAATAACCAAAACATTCTCACGCGCACAGAAATAGCAGCGCCCTGAACCTCCTCGTTCCTGGGTCTCAGGAATGAAGAGCCAAGTCTCTACCGGAGGTCGACGGCATCTGAGGTGCCCCATAAGGCCGAGGATGAAAGAAGCCCGCTTAGCTCTCTTTTATCCTGATTAGTTGCGGGTCGACAGTGTGTAGATGGCTTGGATGATGGCGCCGATGCGAGGGGTGGAGCATCTGGCTTGTCGGAGGATCAACCAGGAATTCTACTACGCAAAGGGCTGTCCGCCGGGATTTTCAGACAGATGTGGTCGCGGTTGAGCTCTGGTGTTGATCGGACTGTTCGTGGTGGTTTTGGTGATGCGTTCGGTGCCGTAGCAGATGGCGGTGATGGTGGCTTGGCGGATAAGAAGTCGTCTCATTTGGTGCTGAAGAGAGCTCGTAGCAGATGAGGGTGCAGGCGATGGCGGTGAAGGGGCCAGGAGGTGTTCGACCTTGCGCTCGTAGCGCCGGTGCAGGCGGCGGTAGCCGCCCAGCCAGGACATCGTGCGCTCGATCGTCCAGCGGTGTCGGCCCAGTCGTGTGGAGGATTCGACGCCTCTGCGGGCGATGCGGTGGTGGATGCCGCGCGAGCGGAGCCATCGGCGCAGGTGGTCGTAGTCGTATCCCTTGTCCGCATGGAGCTTGGTGGGCCGTCGCCGGCGCGTGCCGCGGCGGGAGCGGATCGGAGGAATGCCGCGCAGCCGCGGCTCAAGCGCCTGACTGTCGTGGAGGTTCGCGCCGGAGATCCCGACGGAGATGGGCAGACCGGTCCGCTCGGTGATCAAGTGGATCTTCGATCCCTTCTTGCCCCAGTCGACAGGCTTCGGACCTGTCAGCTACCCCTTTCAGGGCCCGCATGTTCACCGAGTCGATCGCGCAGCGCGACCGGTCCAGGCCGCCTCGAGCGCCCAGTTCGTCGAGGATGACGCGGTGCAGCTTGGCCCAGGCCCGGGCGGTACTCCACTCGGTGAGGCGCTGGTGTGCGGTCGGCTCCGAGGGCCCGAAGACCGGCGGAAGCTGCCGCCAGGTGCAGCCTGTCGTGGCCACGAAGACGATCGAGGCCAGCACTTCGCGGCCCCCATGTCGGCGTCGGCCGCCGCCCTGCGGTCGTGCCGGAGCGGGCGGGACCACCCGCTGGGACAGCTCCCACAGCCTGTCTGGCACCAAACGCTCGACCATCACCACACGGCGCAGACTACTTAGCGGGCCAAATGAGATGACCTCATGCCTGTTTCCCGCAACACCGTACCTGTGTCGTCTGCCCCTCCTGCCCCAGTGCCGAAGGTGCCAGGCCCGCGAGGAATGGGAAGACTTCGCCCCGCACCGGCCCGTCGCCGTTGCCTCGAACCGGCTTGGCAGCCCGCCTGCTTTATGGCGGGCTGCCAAGAAGGACCACGGTCAGCGCGTGGAGCGAGACATCTGGTCAGCCCGTGAGAGTGAAATAGGTCCCACGCTGAGTCTCGAACTCAACCCGCGCGCCGATGGTCGCGGCGTCGAACCTGTACCAGGAGTCCACTTCGTTCTTGAGGAGGCCGACACTGGTCGTGTTGACCTTCCAGGCGAGGATATCGGTGGCCCTGATCGGAGTCAGGAAGGTGAGCTCGTCTCCGCCCGTCCCAGTGCCGTGGAAAACAGCGACCCGTTCGGCAGTGGCCAATGAGCTTCCCTTGATGTAGACCTTGACATCCCTATTCATCTGGGTTACAGCCTTGCCCGGCGCACCCCACTCCGCCCGCAGTTCGTCGTCCGTGACCTCCCTCAATCCGAGGTCCTGGACACTCTTGAAGGCGTAGATGTAGTC
This sequence comes from Streptomyces sp. NPDC107498, assembly GCF_055582805.1. Taxonomy (NCBI): domain Bacteria; kingdom Bacillati; phylum Actinomycetota; class Actinomycetes; order Kitasatosporales; family Streptomycetaceae; genus Streptomyces; species Streptomyces sp. NPDC107498. The sequence goes on from NZ_JBVJPE010000033.1 coordinate 51,593, forward strand.
CGTACCGCCGGTGGACGATCCCGAGCTTGCTTGACCTGCGTTCACGTACGCGGCACCCCAACTGCAGGCAACGGCTCCGATGAGGCCTCCAACGTTCCCGTTCGTCTTCTTGTACTCGCGGGTTGCCTCGGGAATGTTGCTGAAGACATGCAGAGCGGCGAGCAGCTCGCGAACAGATTCAACAGGGTTGGTCCGTCGAGGATGGAACCCGTCCGAGCTCAGGATATCCCACGGAGGCCGCGTATCCTGCCTGGACAGATCGGTCGCGGGCGCACCGCCGAGCGGCGGAGTCTTGCGTCGAAGCTCGCTGGAGAATTCCTCGACTGTACGCCGAGCTTCCTTCTCGCCCATCGCTCGGAGCTCTGCATTTCTCGCTTCTACGCGCGCCCCGGCAGCCTTCGAGTTCTGCGTGAACCGATTCCCCTTTTCGGCCATGTTCCTTTCTGAGATCTCGGCCATCACCTTCTCTCGTACGGAGATGTCCGCTGTTACGAGCTCTTCCCAGGAGTTGAGGCCATGCCGGGCAAGCAGCTCTTGGTCATTCCGTACGACGTTCCTCTCTGTAGTGACGGCATAAGAGAAAGATTGGAAGTCGTTCTCGAGCGATACGTCCAAGTCGACGTCATAGAGACGGACGGCATTAACCTCCTCCATTAGCGCGACCTGAATGACTTCCTCCACCTGCTCCTGAGGAAGACTCCTTCGAAGGTCAGACTCTCGGGCCTTCTGGAAGATCGGGTTGCCTTCGTACTTCTTAAGTACGCCTTGAACGGCATTGGCGAAGGTCGCTTCGGGAAGCTTTGGCTTGGCAGCCGCCGGCGCCTTCTTCATCGCGGGAGGAGGCGGCGGAACGCTGTTGCTGTTGGGGTCGGGGAAGGGAAGAGTGGGCTCGGTCATCTGCGTGAATTCCTTACATACTGGATGGCTTCTCAGGGGTGCGCGACGATCGAGGCATAAGCGATGCTTGCCAGATCATTGACTTGATCGGTCGTCACAGAGTAGTCGGCAAGGCATTCAGCGAGCGCTTCCTTAATGATTACGGAGACGAGCTGATTGAACAACTCCAGTTCCTCACTTTGCAGCGACTGCTCCATGGCGTGCTCATCTGCGGGGTGCACTCCCTCGCGGGAGTCTTCAGCATCACGGGTGGAGTGATGAACGCCGAACCATTCGCTTTCGGAGACCCAGTCGCTGTGCCCATCGGAGTACTGAACCTGGTCATCGTGCACGGTCTTCCAGCCCGGCCGTGTCCCGTTGTCGTCCCACACAGGTCCGGAATGGTCGACGGAAGCTGAATCGGCGATGTACTCGTCTTCATCCGGATCGTAGAGGCTGACGCTGAGAACGTAGACGAGTGCTTCGGAAAGCTCCGTCGACCCGACATGATAACCACCACTCTCGCAAAGTGTGGCGATCATGTTTGACAGGGTGGGGTTGCCGTCAGCCTGGGGGAAATCGAGGTCACCGAGATACGACTCGGGAAGGTTTTTCCTCACCAGCTGAACAGCGCTCACGTAGTCCAGGTTTCCGAATGCCTCAAGAAGCTCCCGGGCTACGTCCGGATCCTGAAGGATCTGCGGGTGCTGTTCCCACAGATATGCGACGATCTGCTGATCTGTCATTTGCTTCGCTATCCTCTTCTAAGAGCTCATAATGCGATCTTGGGTGTTGATCGGGCCGTTGCTGCCGCCTTGGCCCGAGAAGGCTCCTGGCCCACGGCCGGTGCCGGACCGACCGTGCCTACAGGGCACCTTGTACGTGCTGATCAATGACATCGCCTGACAACTGCTGCCCCTGGAGCTGGGGTTCGGCTCCGGCCAGGCCTCCCATGTCCGTACGAAAAAGGGGGCGCCGACACCGGTCCGTCGCCGGTCGACCGGCGGAAGACGGACAGCAAGCACCGCCTGATCTGCGACGGGCACGGCCCCCGCTGAAGGTCATCACGACTGCGGCCGACGTCAACGACGTCACCCAGATCCTCGTCCCGGTCGACGGCATCCCGCCCCTCGCGGGTCGACCCGGTCGTCCGAGGCGTCGCCCCAGGCCCTGCTCGGCGACAAGGGCGGTAAGGGCTACGACTCCGGCCCCCACCGCCGCGAACTGCGAAAGTGCCGGATCCTGCCCGTGATCCCCCACAGGGGCGCCCCGAACATCGAGGGGCTGGGCAGACTCCGCTGCATCGTCGAGCAGACCTTCGCCCTGTTCCACCCGTTCAAACGCCTCACCGTCCGCTGGGAATGCCGCACCGAACTCCACGATGTCTTCGCCTCCCTCGTCTGCGGCCTCATCTGTTGGAGGCGTCTCAAAAAGATCCGAACATAATCGCGTTACGAACTCATAGGACTGAGCAGGCAGGCAGTGGGGCATCATTGACGGTGCGTCCGCGTGACAGGCTCTTGAGGAAGTCGCTCGCACGGTGACGGGTCCAAGCCCAAACGTTGAGTCACGTAAGCGGCGATCCGTCGACGTACCGGCAGCGGATCCCACGGCGACTGGTTCACGAACTGCTGCAGGGCCTACATGTTCCCGTCCGGAAACCGCTTGGACATCGGCTGGACCGACTTGCGCCGGCCGCCCAGGATCAGGCCCCGCAGGTCACACCCGCCCCACCGCCGCTGATCCTGCCGCGGAAGCGAGGCGAACACATCGGCAACGAACTCCGCCACCTCACCCCGGAGCCGTTCCACCCCTCCCCAGCTCCTGGCCGGAAGATGCCCGTCACCAGGCAAGATCACCCGACGTGACGAAGTCCTACTAGGGAAAATCCCTGATCTGTGATCCGCCCAATCGGCGTTCACTGGTTGCGGAACAGGACAGAGCAAGCCGTTCGGGAGTGATCGCTCGTCCGGGGCGTGAAGGACCGTGCCCGACCGCGCGGCGTTCGCTCGGCTTCCTGACCGACGGCGGACACCACAGAAGCCGCGATCAGCGAGCACGGGCGCTGAGTCCTTGACCGTCATCCGTCGATCACCACTCCCGCCGCAGGCCCTCGCGGCCAGGAAGCGCACGCCCTCGCTCGAACCGACCGCGTGGCGGATGCGACCTCTGCCGAACGAAGTCGGCACGGGGCTCCGCGGGTGCTGCCACCTCGGATCTTCTGCAGCGCGTCGCGATGACCTCGTGCGGCTCATACCGGGTACCGGCACGACGCCGGCCGGACCACCCATGGGTGCGGTCGGGACAGACGGAGAGGGCTGGATTAGCTATGGAAGAGCCGCGTCGCCTCGGCGGCCGGTACGAGCTGGGCC
>NZ_JBVJPE010000034.1:0-54474 GCF_055582805.1 Streptomyces sp. NPDC107498
GTACCGCAGCGACCTCATAGACGGCTGCCTCGCCGAGACTGGCCTGATCATCAGACCCGCCTGAACCCAGCGACATCACGAGTTCAACCTCAGTAATTACTGTGCGAAACAAGCCATGCAGTGCATTGCGAGTGAGGCAGCTGGGTAGATGCCGCCCCCGCTCATTCCGATTGTTAGGGATTTGCTTTGAGAACCTGCCGTTACTACCGCACTTGCAGGTTCCGCTTGCTGGGTGTCGCCGACTGCTCCGTAGAGTCGACATGCGCTGTAGCTACGCACTGCATTTGAGACAGCAGGTGGGAAGGGCAGTTGTCGCGTGGGACAGGTGTGAAGAATGTGAACTGCACGAGACGTATGTTCCGGCGCTTCGGCCGGGCGGTAACCAAAGCCTCATTTCGGGGCAACGGGAGGGGAAAACGCTATGCGCATGAACAGAACGAAGTGTGTCGCTGTTATGGCCGTGACGGGAGCCGCTCTGCTGGGGGCCATCTCGCCGGCGTTCGGTGCGACTTTGGACCGGTCGCGGACCGGCGTGCACGCCTGGAGCTATGGAACGAACGGCTCAATCGCCGTGGCGGACACCGCCGGCGACAGCCACGAGGTGTACGCGAACTACGACCGCCGCTACAACAAGGGCCTTGAGCTCAGGAACAGCAGCGGCAACGGCACCACCGTGTACAGCGGCGCGGACACGACCAACTACATCGTGGCTCTTCAGGCCTGTGTGGCCATCAACTTCTACCCGGACGACTGCACCGGCTGGTCGGGCAACCACTAGCGGAAAACCTTTTCCGACAGGTGGCGGGGGGCGGTGCCGCAGGCACCGCCCCCGCGTTGTGCATGGCCGGTGATCGGCAGGGGAAACGGAAGGTATGTGATAGTGACCATGAGGCGCGGGGACGGACGGAAAGCCGTACTGAGCGTGGCAGGACTGAGTTACGCCATCGGTGACCGGAAGCTCTTGTCCGGTCTCGACTTGGATGTCCGCGCCGGCGAGTCGGTCGCTGTCATGGGACCGAGCGGCTCCGGTAAAAGTACGCTGCTCTCCTGCGTGCTCGGTCTGGTGCGTCCGGAGCGCGGAGCGGTTGTCGTGGCGGGGACGGACGTGGTCGGTCTGCGCGGCGCGGCGCTGGCTCGGCACCGCAGCAGCAGTATCGGCATGGTGTTCCAGTTCGGGGAACTGCTGCCCGAACTCTCGCCGGTCGACAATGTCGCACTCGCCGCCCTGCTGGCCGGCACGCCGAAGAAGAAGGCCTATCGCAGAGCCCGTGATCTGCTGGATGAACTGGGTGTTCCTCAGGCGGATTCCAGTGAGCAGTTGTCGGGCGGCGAAAGGCAGCGGACGGCTGTGGCCCGGGCGCTGATCAATTCGCCTTCGCTGTTGCTCGCGGACGAACCCACGGGGGCATTGGACGCCGCGACCCGGGAACGGGTCGCGGACGTGCTGTTCGCCATGCCGGGCCGACACGGCTGTGGTCTGCTCCTCGTCACGCACGACCCTGTGGTGGCGGCTCGTGCGGACCGGGTACTGACGCTGGGCGACGGAGTACTGTCCGCCGCTGGTGACGCCGGAACGGGTGGCCGATGAGCCGGAATGGGGCGAGTCGACACCTGATCCGCATCGGCCGCGCGGCCGGAGCGCGCGCGGAGGCCGGCCGCATCCGGTTCGTGGCCCTCGTTGCCGCGACGTTCGTGCTGGCGCTCGGATTCGCCGCCCTCGCCGCCACGCATGCCACGTACGAAGGCCAGGCCGCCCGGGGACTCGCGCGCGGCCCGGTCTTGAAGGAGGACCGGCCCGACCGGCCGGCGCGGGCGCTGTGGGGCAGCACCAATGACTCGGTGAGCGACAGTGGCATCTTCTCCGTGGTGTTCATCGCTCCTCTGACCGATGACGCTCCACTGCCACCGGGACTCACCAGATGGCCCGGCCCCGGCGAAGCCGTTCTCTCCCCACGCCTTCTGGAGATGGGCGCCGATGAGGGAATCGAGCAGCGCTACGGCCGGGCGGTCGGGGAGATCGCCCCGGACGGATTGCAGTCCCCCGATGAGCTTCTTGCCTACGTCCGTCCCCGAGCCGGTCTGACTCCCGTGTACGCCGGCCCGATCGTGGGGTACGGACCGGGCCAGGGGTACGTCTCCTACACCGTTGGGCAATCGCGTTACGCGAAAGACGAGTGGACCTTCCAGGTCATGCCGGGGGTTCTGCTCCTGCTGCCGGCAGGTGTGCTGCTCGTGGTGGCCGCACGGTCCGGTGCGTATGGCCGGGACCGGCGTACTGCCCTGGTGGAGGTGCTGGGCGGAACCCCTCGTTACCGGGCCTTGATCGTGCTGGGCGAGGCGTGGCTTCCCGTCGCCGTCGGCGGCGCTCTGGCGCTGGCCGCGGTCGTCGCCTCATGGAGCGTGGATCTCCGACTGCCGTGGACCGGACACGTACTGGCCGCGGCCGACATGAGGGCGTGGTGGTGGGCCCTGCTGCTGTCCGTCGTCGTCGCGGTGGCAGCGGTCCTGCTCGCAACGGTGGTCGCGGACCGATGGGGCAAGGCACGTGGCCACGGCAATCGACCGACCGGAGCCCGCCGTTCGCCGACTCGCTGGGCCGCTCTGTGCCCGATTTTGCTGTTGGTGGCGGTGCGGGGACCTGACCTCTTTGAGCCCGGATCCGCCCCCTACCTCCTGGTCAACTGGGCCGCCGCCGCAGGCACGCTGGCAACCTTGCCCGCGGCTGTCGCGGTCGTCACCGGCTACCTGGGCCGTCAGATGGCCCGAGCCGGCCATCGCCTTGGCATTCCCGGCCTCCTGGTAGCGGGACAGCGTGCCGCCACCCACCCCGGCCCGGTGGCGCGGATGACCGCAGGCGTGGTGGTGGCCTTGGGATTGCTCATCCAGGTGGTGGCCTGGCAGGGCCAGTTCGGTCAGGCCACCCGTGATGCCCAGGCCACCGTCCATCGCATCGGGAACAGCGTGCTCGTCGTCCGCACCGGAGAAAACACCACGGCTCGGCAGATGAACGCGTTCATGGCGACGTTGCCCACCGGTGTGGAAGCCGTCACGCTCCTGACCTCTCCGCAAGAGAAGACCCTGACTGTCCTGGGCCGATGCCCGTCGCTCACCTCGCTGGCTCTGCCTTGCTCCCGAAATCCGTCCCGCCTGCCCGGCATCCCCGAAGATCCGCGCTTGCGTGAGCTCGTCGGGTGGTACGGGGACGGTCAGGGAACCAAGGTGATTGTGCGACAGGCCGACCCGGTCAGCAGCGCGGTGAAGGCCGATGTCTTCGCCAGTACGGTGCTGGTGTCTCTCGACAGGGAGGATCTGTCCGCAGCCGATACCAAGCGGCTCGCCTATCAAGCGTTTCCCAGGGGCGCCGAGATCTATACGGTCGGAGGGGAGTGGCTTGTCTCCAGCCAGGTGAACAAGAACCAGGGCCGCTGGATCTTCTTCTTCGGGTTCTTCGGCATCCTGGTGCTTGCCGGTGCGGCGGCGGTCACCGGCACGGCGGAGTTCCTGCGCAATGGACGGGCGCTCGCTCCGCTGACCGTGCTGTCGGGGAATCGCCGCGTCTACTGGGTCACCGCTGCCTGGAGTCTCCTCGTCCCCCTGGCTCTGGCGGGTCTGGCCGGCATCGCCGTCGGAACCTGGCTGGCCTTCCCCAAGACCACGGGCGGAGCCTCCTACATCTCCGGCGCCTTCCTCGCCGCCTGTGCCGCAGCCGTCGCGTCCATGGGAGTCATGGCCTGGGGGTGGGCCGCGGCCGTCTCGGCGCGTCAGGCCGCAGCATGGCGTCCTCGCGGCGAATGAGGAGCCCGAACCGAGGACGGGACTGAACCTTTTCCAGCCTGGTCCGAGTGTATGGCAGTTGGACTGACAATATGGTGAAGCCCCTGGTAGATCGGTTTTCGGCCAAGAGAACCGTGACCACCAGGGGCTTCACGTGCTCGTCTACCCGTCGGGCGTCGACGTGTTCAGCTCTGCTATCCCCTTCCTCACCCAGCAGTCGCGGCACCCCCGCCGCGTGATCGGCTCCCGATGGCGGCGCCTGAGCGCTGGCCGCCAAGCCCTCTCGCCCCTCGCCCCTCTGAGGATGGGACACACCCACACCCAGCTCGCCACCGGGTTCGACACCGGCACCACGACGGTCTACCGCTACGTCACCGAGGCGGTCGGGCTCCTGGCTGCTCTCGCCCCGAGCCTTCACCGCCGCGGTGCGGAGCGCGTCGGTGAAGGCGTATCTGATCCTGGACGGCACGCTGCTGGCCATCGACCGCATCGTCGCGGACCGGCCGTTCTACTCCGGCAAGCACAAGAAGCACGGGATGAACGTGCAGGTCATCGCCGCCCCCTTCGGCCGGCTTGTGGGCCTCACCGGCCCTGCCCGGCGCCGTCCACGGCATCCGGGCGGTCCGCGAACACGGCATCGTCGACGCCCTCGTCGAGGCAGACATCCCGTGCTGGGCCGACAAGGGATACCGAGGTGCTGGCGGCATGGCCCGCATCCAGTGCTGAGGGCGACAGGAGACCCTCTCCGCAGGCCAGCAGGCTGTGAACCGGTCCCACGTGAAGATCCGGGCCCTCGTCGAGCAGGCCGTCGCCACTCTCAGGTCCTGGCGGCTCCTCCGTAAACCGTGGTGCTCGACCACCCGGATCACCAGCCTCGTCCAGGCCGTCCTCACCCTTCATCTGACCTGCTCAGAGTGAGGATGGAAAAGGCTCAAGCTCGTAAGCCACGAGATGCACAGGCCATGCCTCTCGGGAGGTCAGTTCAGGGTGATGACGACCTTGATGTCGTCGTCGTTTGCGGTGAACGCCTCGGCGGCGCGTTCCAGCGGAACGCGCCTGGTGATCATCTGTTCGAGCCAGGACCGTTCTGCCGTGGCGAGCGAGTCTGCGGCCTGCCGGTAGTGGCGCAGGTTGGCGTTGACGGAGCCCACGACCACGTCGTTCTCGAGCACCAGCTCCCGGTTGATGGTGCCCGCATCGATGGACAGCCTCCGGCCCTTGGGAGACACGCCGGTCAGGCAGACAATGCCGTACGTCGCGGTGCCGGTCATCGCGTCGAAGACCAGTTGTCCGGCCCCGGTGGCCTCGATCACCACGTCGGGGCGCAGGGATGAGGTGACCTGGTCGATGTCCTCGTGGTGGTACGTCGCTCCGAGTTCGGTGACCAGGGAAGGCTTCGGTCCGGAAACGACCCGGTCCAGGACGTGCACGTCCAGACCGCGCTGGATGCCCAAGAGCGCGGCCAGCAGACCGATCGGCCCGGCCCCGGTGACCAGCACCCGGCGCGGTGCGAACCAGGCCCGGCCACCGACGCGCTCGACTTGCTCCCATGCCTTGGCGACCACGCTGGTGGGTTCCAGCAGCATCCCGACCTGTTCCAGGCCGGGGTCGAGCTTGACGGCGTAGTCCGTCTCGACGGTCCAGGACTGGCTGGCGTAGCCGTGGAGTTCCTTGATGCCGCGCTCGGTGTAGCGGCCGTTGCGACACATGTCGAACTCGCTACGCGCGCAGGCTCCGCACGGCTCCGGGTCCGGACTGTCGACGACGGCGTAATTCCCCAGGGGCTGTGGTCACGTAATTCCCCAAGGCCTGGCGGGCTCAGCCATCCTCGAATGGTTCGTCACTCCACCTGAACCAAGCACGATCGTCACTGATGTGCAGAAGGAACTCCGCGACCGGACCTGACGGAGCCATGAGCGACAAGGCGTCCGCAATCCGGTTGTAGGCCTCGTCGAACTGCTCGTACTCCTCCGTCTCCATGAGACTCAGCGACTCGTCGAACCACGGCTTCACCTCTCCGAACGACGGCGTTGGAACGAAGCGACCGTTCAGCCATGGAAAGTCGGCCTCGTCGATCACGATCTCGCCGAGCAGTTCCTCCCGCCGCATCAGTCGCCAGACTTCGCCCTCGAAACCCATCCCGCCAGCTCTCCATCCATGTCCTGGTGCCGCCGGGCAGCCTCTCATGCGGCAATGACAATGAGGCAGGAGCGTCGGCGATGTTGGCCAGCCGTATCGACGCTCCTGCGGGCGGGGGAAGCTGTCGCTCTGGGTCAGTAGAACCAGACGACGAGTCGTACGTTCTCCGCGCCGTGGACTTCGCTGAGAATGCGCATGACGCTCCAGACCCGACTCCAGTTGCTGTCGGCGCCGGCGGCCGAGGCGCGGCTTCGTGTGCCAGAGGCGTCGGTCTCCTGCCAGTCGACGTCGGCCAGCTCAGCCCAGGTCAGCCACGTGGTTCCGTATACGTCTCCGGGACCGCCGTATGCACCGAAGTCACCACGCAGCCCATCCGACGCGTCATCCGGGAAGCCGCGGCCCTCGGCCAGGGGGCGGAAGCCGAAGGAATTGCGGATTCCGAAGAGACAGGCGAGGCCGTCGTAGGCGTTGCCCCTGTTGAGCAGGAACAGGTCGATGGCGGCTTCCCACACGGAGTCCTCATCGTCGGGCCCCCACAGCCGGGCTCCCGGACGGCATTCGATCATTCCACTGACGTCGGTCGACATACCGAGATCCTGCCTGCGAGGCCCGGAAACTGGCACTTGTATTTCCACCCCTGCAGGCTCGCGGCCCGGCCGACGCCGCCCATCCCAGCTGGGGGCGTCCCACCTGGGGGCCACCTACAGCCAAGTGCGCACTCGAACACGCCCGAGCACACGGGCTGCGGTCACGAGTCCCCATGGGGACTCGTGACCGCAGGGGTGGGGAATTACGCCGACACGAAAGCGCACTTCGCGGGGAATTGCACGACCGTCGACACGGACGGCGCACCATCCCCACCACCAGGTCCCCCGCTTCGAACCCGCTGCCCGAAGGCGCCTGGCGCACGCGGCCCAGCGACTCATGCCCCAGGACCAGCCAGTCCTGCCCCGGCGGAGCCCACCCGTACTCACCGGCCACGATTTCCTTGTCCGTGCCGCAGACCCCGACCGCCACCCCGTCGACCAAGAGCTCTCCCTCGCCGGGAACCGGTTCGGGAACTTCACGCACCTCCAAGGATCCGGCTGCCGAGGGGCGGACGGTGACGGCACGCATAAGCGACTCTCCCATGACGGCACGACGAGCGTGTGCAGCCCGAAGCGAACCGGCCGTGGAGCGGGCGGCCTCCGGTCCGGGCGCAACGCGCGGAAGGGACAGTCCGGCCTCCCGGCGGCCGGGGCCTTACCGTCTCGTCCAGCCAGGGGAGCCGAGCCTTCCGCACCTACAGGTGCCCCGCCCCTGACCGGTTCATCCACTTCTCTGCAGGATTACCGGCCCCATGCCCATGCCGTTCACTCCACCGGCGGGACAACCCGGAGAGCACTTTCTTTGCTCGGCTCATCCCCCGACCGGCGATGCGTGTGAGGCGTCATAGGGTTGGTGCCTGCTCTCGCCACGCACTTCGACCTGCGATCAAGCAGGGAAGGCCCGATGCGGCGGAACCGTTTTTCGGCGCGGACACCGCGGACCGGGGGCTGGGCAGAGGAGTGCTGCCCGTCAGTCGGCCGACCCGCTGCCTCGGGCGTCGAGACGCGGCTCTGCATCACAGAAGTCGTGCCGGAACCCATTCCCATGGGCATGGCCGACCTTACGCCGTCTGGAGCGGCTTGAACGGATCCGGCTACCTGGGACGAGGTCGTCGTCTTCGTGTGCGAGGGCTGTCCTAGGTGTGCGAAGAAAGGTGCAGAACGCCTGTTACCGGGGCGTGTCACACAGTTGGAGGAGTGCGCCGGGTGGCGCGGCGGGTGGTGCGCCGGAGCGTGGAAGGGCTTGCCGTTGATCGTTGAACGGGTGGGTGTAGCCGTCAGTGAATGTCAGGGTCACGCCGGTGGCATATGCGTGTGTGGTGCAGGTGACAGTTACGGAAATGTCCGTACCCGGTAACGGGCTCCGGATGGCATTTCGGCGGGGCCGACGGGGCGGCAGAGTTCGGGTCCTCGGCCCAGTACCGGACCGGGACCCGTACCGCTTCCACCAGCTGTTATTGACTGGTGAAGCACCGTTTTTGAGGAGACATCACCCATGTCTGCTTCGTCGTCCGCCCGCCGTATCGCCGCGACCGTCCTCGCAGCCGGCGCCATGGTCTCTCTCGTCGCCCTGCCGGCCTCCGCCCACGACGGCGACCGTCACCGCACGCCGAGGGTGGAGATCAGCGCCGTCCAGGCCGACAGCCCCGGACGCGACAACCGCTCCAACCGGTCGCTGAACGCCGAGTGGGTCGAGATCACCAACACCGGCCGCCACGCGGTCGACCTGGACGGCTGGACCCTGAAGGACGAGGACGGCCACCGCTACCGCTTCGAAGACTTCCGCCTCGCCGGCCGGGCCACCGTCCGCATCCACACAGGCGAGGGCCGCGACACCCGCACCGACCTGTTCCAGGACCGCCGCGACTACGTGTGGGACAACCACTCCGACACCGCCACCCTGCGCGACGACCACGGCCGCATCGTCGACACCGAGACCTGGGGCCACCACCGCCACAACCACAACCACCGCTGACCCCAGCCCCCGGCGCCCCGGCCTCCCTCCCGTTCCCGGGGAGGCCGGGGCACCAGCCCATCTCTCACCCAGGGGTGGGTGGCCTTGGCCGCCGTCTCGGGCCGGGACGGTGTGCTGTGGGTCTGGCGCCTTGATACGGGTGCATGCAAAGGCCGTGGCCCCCGGCGTATTGCCGGAGGCCACGGTGTGTGGGGAGGTCTCGGTTGCTCACCGGCCCTGGGGCCGGAGGGGCGCTGGAGGGCGATATCCCCGGGGACGCTGCTCCTGCGGGACTCTCGCCGACGTACTCGGGGGAGGTGCCGACGAGACCGCTGCACCAGCGGGGGCTGGTGCAGCACGAGGCCGGTGACCAGTGGACCACACCCCGCCAGGGCTACGCCCGAACCCTCCAGCCTCGCCCGAACCCCTTCCGGGCGGGGCTGCTCCCATCCACCGGGGGTATGCGGCGCGACGCCTTCCTCACCCCCAGAAGCAACCCGGCCGGCCCGCCGCCTCGACGCAGGCCCGGGCTCCCCGGCACCGCACCGCTCCCGTATGGTCAGCGGCAGCCCGTGCCGATATGGCGTGCACGGGTGAGGCCCGGCGCCCAGACGCGCTCTGGGAGCAGTACCGCCGGGCCGCCTCACCCTCCACACCTGAGCCTCTTGGCCCGGAAGCGGCGCGCAACCGTCAGAAGAGCGCAGGCGCACCGTTTCTTCCGGTGAATTCGTTCCCCTGGACGGCTCGTCACCTGCCCAAACCCCTGACCCGCAGGCAGACCAGGCCGCTATCCCTGCCTTCGTGATCAAGAACCTTGTGCGCGGCATCGCCGCGCTCTCCTTTGCCCTGTCCCCGCTCGCCGTCCTCCTACCGCGCTTGCCGCGCCCACGCAGCCGGGCGCCGCCGAGGTGCTGACCCTTGCCACGGCGATCGGGCAGATCTCGGTCGCGGATGAGTCCCGCGACGGCTACGAGCGGACGAATTTCAAGCACTGGAACGCGGGCCTGGACCCGGCGGACGGCTGCAACACCCGCAACGAGGTTCTGCTAGCCGAGGCGGTCGCGTCCCCAGACGTCGCGGCCGGCTACAAGCTGTCTGACGGCCGCTGGATTTCGTACTACGACGGGCAGGAGGTCACCGACCCCGGCCAAGCTCGACATCGACCACATGGTCCCGCTCGCCGAGGCCTGGGACTCCGGCGCCAGCGCCTGGGACGCCAAGCGCCGCGAGACGTACGCCAACGACCAGGGCGCGGCCGCCTCGCTCGTCGCGGTCACCGCACGGACGAACCGGTCGAAGGCCGACCAGGACCCGGCGCAGTGGATGCCGTCGCTGCCCGACGCGCACTGCCGGTACGTCGGCGAGTGGACCGCGACGAAGCTCCGCTGGGGCCTGTCCGCGGACCCGGACGAGGTCCAGGCGCTCGCGGTGTACGCGGAGGCCTATGAGTCGACCGTCGTCCACTACATGCCCGTGCCGTAGACCTTTCGCCGGGGATGCACTGCGCCCCCGCACCTGGGGTCACCGGGAGCGGGGGCGCACAGGGGGCATCTCAACGACCAGTCGACACACCACCCACGGATCACCGTAGTGGCCGGCGAATGGCCTTGAGGCGGCGTATCGATTCGCCCCCACCCTCACGGGCGATGGGGATGTGCGGTTGGTGACGGGCTGGTTGACGTGCGGGCCGATCAGGGGCCGGCGATCAGCCACAGGATCAGGACGGCGTCCAGGTCGGGATCGTGCCGGTAGACGACGGACAGGCCGCGGCCGCCGGTCTCGTCGGGCAGGACCTCGACGACCCGCGTGTCGCTGCCGGGCAACGGCCGGCCCCGGCCGGGGGCGTCCTCGAGCGAGCGGCGCACGGTCTCGACGGCGGCCTGCTCGCGGACGGTGAGTTCGGCGAAGATCTTCTCGGCAGCGTCGGAGTGGAACGCGTGGGTCACCGGCCGTCGCCCTTGGACAGCTTCCGGCGAATCTCGGCGGCGACGTCGTCGTTGCTGCGGGCGATGGCGGCCGTGGCGTTCGGGTCGCGGGCGAGCAGGACACGATGCCGGTAGGCCTGCACGATCTCGCGGACACGGGTGAGATCGTCGAGATCGACGGCACCGAGCTCGGCGTCGAACTCCTGGCGGTCGCCTGCGAAGCCGTATGCGGTGAGGGCTTCGCGGAGCTCGGCGAGGGTCCGCATGGGCGGTACGGGCCCGGTCGGGCCGGTGTACTCGGGCTGTGCGGTCACGAGAGCCTCCCCGGGGCATCGCTGCTGTCGGCTGCCAGCCTACGCGGTATGCGGCCGGTCAGTCCTGGTAGCCGATCGGTCTGAGCCCGGAGTGCGCCCGGTTCAGGCCCGCGTACAGCTGCTCCGCCGCCTGCGATGCCGTCTCCAGGCCGATTCCCGTCAAGCTGATCGCTTCAGAGACCAGTCAGTTCCCAGGCCGTCAGGGGCTTGCTGAGCGTCCCTGCTGATCATGCGTCGTGGAAAGTCGCTGAACGTGCTGAGAGCTCAACTGTGCTGTGCTGCGCCGAGGGCGGCGGCTTGGCTTTTCAGTAGCTTCTGGTCCAGTTTCGGAAGAAGAGGACGCTTCTTCGCATCAGGAAGTTGGCTACCGAACATGCTCTCCGATACAACAGTGACGGTCGCTTCTTTCGAGCGGATAGTTGTGACCAGGGAATATGTCTCTGACTTGAACCCGTCGATATTCAAAACCAAGTGCAGCTGAAAGCTCACCGAGTCGTGCCCCACCGATACTTCGTCCTTGACTCGTTCCACGTCCGCACTCACGCGGTCGCCGTATCGGTTTTTCCAGGACAACGACGGACATGCGTCGAGCGCTGCGTTCAAGGAAGCAAGGTGCGCGCCTGCGGCTCCGAAGCGGTAGCTGGTGAAAGTGACAGTCTCCTCTGGCGGGGCGAACCCCGAAGCGGATATGTGGACCCAGGCACTGGCCACTGAGTCGGCGAAGACGCCAGCCCTGGCGTCCTCAAGAGGTTGGCACGCCTTAGGTCGTACGCTCGGATCGGAGGTGTCGGCGCCCGCTTTTGTCTCGGGCGAGCTGTTGATGGAGTAGCCGGGCAGAGTGCCTTGTTCAGGAAGTGCTGCCGCCAACTCTGCAGCGCTGAGGGGGCGCGCAGCCGTCGATGGCCTCGGCGACAGGACAGAAGAGGGCGACGCGGGCGCAGCAGCTTTTTCGCCCTCTCCTGAAGCGCAGCCACCGACAAGAGTGAGCACAGCGCCGGCCACAGTGGCAGAGAGAGAACGGCTGGCCCAGTTGGACGACATAACACTCCCGTGTTCGAACGGCGAATCGCACGGAGTGTAGCCGGTGAACGTCTCGGCCTGACCCGGCGAACCGTCACGGTCACAGCACTAGTGTCCTGAGTCGGAAGTTTTTCAGTAGATCTCCGCTTCGATCGACCAGTGGTCGCGCCCGCTTCCAACCAGGTTGGAGCTCGACTTGGAACCGTCGATCCAGAGTCCGGAGGCTGGGAGAATTACCTAAGAATCCCCGACTCAGGACACTAGTGCCGCATCAGGCAACGTTCGCCCTGTCGACCACTTCGCGTAGCCGTTCGTCGGCGGCGTGCTTGTTCCGCCAGATGATGTAGCGGCGGATCATGCTGCCCTGCTCCTTGTGGCTGGCATGGTCGGTGCCGTCCAGTGCGAAGTAGCGCAGGGCGGTGAACTGGGCCTCGATGCGGTTGAGCCAGGAGCTGTTGGTCGGGGTGTAGGCGAGCTCGACGTTGTTGGCAGTCGCCCAGTCGCCGACCCGGGTGTCCTTCTTCGTGGTCAGGTGCGGGGAGAAGTTATCGAGCACGATGGCGATCCGGATCTTCGGCGGGTAGAGGCTGCGTAGATAGCGGCAGAACTCGAGGAACCTGGTGCGGTTCTTCTTCGGCTTGATGTGACCGTAGAGCTTGTCCTTCGCCAGGTCGTAGGCGGCGAACAGGTGCCGGACCCCGTGTGGGCGGGTGTATGTCGCCCGCCTGCGGGGCCTCGGCTCGCGGCCGGGGTCCTTGTGCCGGCCGCCGCGTTCGGCCCACTGCCGACCGGGGTGGGGCTGAAGGTTGAGCGGTCCGAACTCATCAAGGCATAAGACGACTTCGGGTTCGCCATCCTCTGGTATGACCTCACCGTCGGCGATCGCGTAGAGGTGCTCGACGCGAGCCTTCTTGGCCGCGTAGTCGGGGTCGCGTGAGGTCTTCCAGGTCTTTATGCGTTGAAAGGAGACGCCCTCCTCGCGGAGCAGGACCCGAAGGCCCTCGTGGCTGATGTCATCGACCACCCCCTCGGCGACCAGGAAGTCGGCCAGCTTGGCCAGGCTCCAGGTCGAGAACGGCAGACCGTGTTCGGCCGGCTTGGACTTGGCGATCTTCTTGATCTCGCGCCGCTCCGCCAGTGTGAACGTCCTGGGCCGTCCGCCCTTGTACTTCGGGTAGAGCGCCTCGAAGCCGTCGGCGTTGAAGTTGTGGATCACATCGCGGACCCGATCCGCGCTGGTGAATGTCACCTCGGCGATCTTCGCCACGGGCATGCCCTGTGCGGACAGCAGCACCATCTGGGCCCGCCGCCAGGTCACCACCGACCCGGTGCCTCTGCGGATGATCTGCAGCAACCGCCTGCCCTCGTCGTCGTCAATCTCCCGAACCCGCACGCGTTCAGCCACGTGATCATTCTGGCCGTCCCTTCCGGACGGAGGAGTGGATCACGGGGCTTGCTGTCGTTCTCGGTCCGCGGTTGCCCTGTCTTTCCTGAGTGGAGAGGACTTCAGGTCGGTGGAGGGCCTATTCGATTGCGGACGGACCCGATGGCTTGGCACCGTTCGGGACATCGTCCGCGTCTGGATCGTGAACTGAGGAGGCACCCTCGTGGCTGTCATTCCGGAACGTCGTCTGGCTCTCCTTGGAGGCGGCTTCTCCACCGACGACGACGGCCTGCTGGATGACTGGGTGCTTGAACAGGTGCGTGCGTCTCGCCCCAAGGTGTGCTTCGTTCCGACAGCCAGTGGCGACGCCTCCGCCTACGTCGAGCAATTCCTCACGGCATACCAGGCACGCTCCTGCGAGCCCAGCGTCTTGCAGCTGTTTCGGCGAGACCTCGATGACAACGACCTGCGATCGTTCCTGCTCTCTCAGGACGTCGTCTACGTGGGTGGTGGAAACACCGCGAACCTGCTGGCGGTCTGGCGTGCGCACGGCGTGGACCGACTACTGCGCGAGGCCTTCGACCGGGGGACCTTGCTGTGCGGCATCAGCGCCGGCGCCAACTGTTGGGCCGAGGGCTCACATACCGACTCCTTCGGGCCGCTGACTCATCTCTCGGATGGGCTGGGTGTGCTCTCCGGCTCGGTCTGCCCCCACTACGACAGTGAGCCGGGGCGTCGATCGTCTTATCAGACGGCTGTGGCGAACCACGCTCTTCCGGCCGGCTGGGCAGTGGAGGACGGCGTCGGTGCCCTCTTCACCGACGGGCAGTTGACGGACACGGTGACTCGCACGCCTCAGGCCCAGCTGTATCGGGTAGAGCCAGACGGGGACAATGGAGTCAAGGAACGAGCTCTGCCATGCCGTCTGCTCGTCGCAGTACATCAGTCCACTCCGCCAGCGTGAACTGGTGATACCAAGCGCTTGATGCGGTCCTCATCGGCGCGTCGTCCCTTAGCCCGGTTGACACCTCGATACCGCCCGGCGCAGCAGCCGGGCGGCACATCACCGCCGGGCGAACGTTGCCTGATGCGGCACTAGAAGGGAACAGAGCCGAAGTCGCCTTGTCTGCTGACCGTGCACAGGTGGCCGGTGTGCTGGAGTGGACGCCGAGGAGCCCCGGCCGTGTGGGGCCGGGGCTCCTCATAGGTCCGCACGCAACCACCATCGGTGCGGGCCGGTGTGCACCATGCCGGGCCCTGTGGGCGGGGGAGGCCCACAGGCCGGCGAGTGAGCGGGTCCCCTCCGCTCCACCTCCGTGTGCCCTCGATGTCGGCCCCCGCACCCTTGCGCCCTTCTCAGGAAAGCCTGGTGCGAGAAGTGGCCTTGGGGGCAGACGGGCGGCAGCGCCATCGTCCGCGGCCATCCCCCCCGAGTCGTGGACGGCGGCGACCGGTGGACGCCCTGCCCGCGGTTTCTCCCTTTCCGCGGGCAGGGGTGCGGGAGGTATACGGATAAGCACGACCGGTGGCGGCCTGGAGCCGGGCCGCAGCCTTGGGCATGACACCGACCGCCGAACCGCAGAAGCTGTCCGCCCAGGAAAGCCCGCAGCACAGCCACGCGAAGACGGTACGCACCGGCTGCTCGGTGCGCACCGAACGCCTGACAGAGGCGTAGGACCACCGGATCGAGTCCGGCGGCATGACCGAACACAAACACCATGCCCCTGCTGCGCCACAGAACTGATGGCCTCTCCAGGCGGCAGGTCCTCGACGATGCCCGCCGCGCCCAGGGACAGCCCCGAGTGAGCCGAGCCCCATCACCAACCGGTGCGGCACCTCATGCCGTGAGGCCGCTGGCCGTATGCAGGCGATGGGCCGGGTGAGGTCTTCCGTGCGGCGGATAGAGGTGTGCCTGCTCTGCCCGTGAAGAGGACAGGGCGAGGAAGAAGAGCCGATTCGGATGGTTTGCCGGTTTCGGTGAAAGTGGTTCAAGTGGCGCTGTGTGTGGGGTAGAACTGCAGGTCACAGAGTCTGTTCCCCGCACCCGCGGGGATGGTCCCGGGCGACCGTTCGTTCATCGTGCTCTCCTGCGCTGTTCCCCGCACCCGCGGGGATGGTCCCCCCTACCTGCGGCACGGCATCGGCCGCCCCCTCTGTTCCCCGCACCCGCGGGGATGGTCCCGTCCTGGAATGGAGCCTGGAGCCGGACGCCCTCTGTTCCCCGCACCCGCAGGGATGGTCCGCATGGGCGTGCGTTCTCGCACGCGTACGCGCACTGTTCCCCGCACCCGCGGGGATGGTCCTCAGTCCCGAACGAAGGGGCCGGACTCCCGCAACTGTTCCCCGCACCCGCGGGGATGGTCCCCACGTACTGGCCGGTGGCCGACTCGCTCGCGGCCGGGGCTGTTCCCCGCACCCGCGGGGATGGTCCCTACGACAACTCCACGCCGTCCGGCCGGTCGCACTGCTCCCCGCACCCGCAGGGATCGTCCCTATGCCGACCTTGCCGCGCACAAGACGCTCGGCTACTCCCCGTACCCGCGGGGATGGTCCCACGACGCGGGCCTCGGTGGGCGACTCAACGTTCTGCTCCCCGCACCCGCGGGGATGGTCCCCATGCAGCGAACCTCTTGCGGGGCCTTCGCCGCTGCTCCCCGCACCCGCGGGGATGGTCCCCATGCGCAGGGATCTCTTCGACGAGATGCCGACTGCTCCCCGCACCCGCGGGGATGGTCCCCGGCCGATCGCTCCGTCGTCCTCCCACCCCGGCTGCTCCCCGCACCCGCGGGGATGGTCCCAGCATCGGGTGCGTCGGTCTCTGGCAGATCAACTGCTCCCCGCACCTGCGGTGATGGTCTCTCACCATCACCCCCGAGGAGCGGAACCGACACCTGCTCCCTGCACCCGCGAGGATGGTCCCTCGACGGGCGGCTGGCAGGCTTCGGCGGTGATCTGCTCCCCGCACCCGCGGAGATAGTCCTCTTGGGCGGTCTGGGCTGTTGAGGGTGCCGGTGGGGATTCCCTGTAGGGGAGTGGTGTCTGGTTTGCCGGTTTCGGTGAAAGTGGTTCAAGTGGCGCTGTGTGTGGGGTAGAACTGCAGGTCACTGAGTCTGCTCCCCGCTCGCGCGGGGATGGTCCCGCGCCGGCCGCCGAACCCACCGCCGTCCCGAACTGCTCCCCGCTCGCGCGGGGATGGTCCCAACATGGCGAAGATGACGGGCCTGTTCCCGCTCTGCTCCCCGCTCGCGCGGGGATGGTCCCGAGCTCATCGCGACCGCTGGCGACCCGGACAGCTGCTCCCCGCTCGCGCGGGGATGGTCCCGATCGACAACGCGGTCGCGCTGGACTTCATGGCTGCTCCCCGCTCGCGCGGGGATGGTCCCCGAGGCGTCCTCACCCGCTCCGAGATCTACCGCTGCTCCCCGCTCGCGCGGGGATGGTCCCCCGGCCCGCTTGATGCCCTCGGTGAGGCCTCCCTGCTCCCCGCTCGCGCGGGGATGGTCCCTGCTGATGCAGCCGGGGAAGTCGAACACGGCCCTGCTCCCCGCTCGCGCGGGGATGGTCCCGTCGGACAGGGGATCTCGCTGCACGTCTTCGCCTGCTCCCCGCTCGCGCGGGGATGGTCCCACCGCCTTCGTAGACCTGGTCACGGGTGAGTGCTGCTCCCCGCTCGCGCGGGGATGGTCCCCCCGCCACCAGAACGATGAGCGCGGCGAACTGCTGCTCCCCGCTCGCGCGGGGATGGTCCCCGCCGGCCCCCGAGTGAGAACGGCCCCCCTCCCTGCTCCCCGCTCGCGCGGGGATGGTCCCAACGACGTGCCGTACGACCGGTCCAAGAACAACTGCTCCCCGCTCGCGCGGGGATGGTCCCCCTCAACCCCTCCGACCTCACCGGCCCCGGCTCTGCTCCCCGCTCGCGCGGGGATGGTCCCCGGGTGCGCAACTCGGAGGCCGTCGTCCTGGACTGCTCCCCGCTCGCGCGGGGATGGTCCCGGGTTCTTCCACGCCGTCCCCCCGCCGCAGCCCTGCTCCCCGCTCGCGCGGGGATGGTCCCTCCGGGCTGCACGGGTTGAGCCGGAAGTCCCCCTGCTCCCCGCTCGCGCGGGGATGGCCCCACCCACGACCTACTCGCCGGCCTCGCCGAGCTCTGCTCCCCGCTCGCGCGGGGATGGTCCCGGCTGGACGCTGCCCGACTACAGCGACCTCGCCTGCTCCCCGCTCGCGCGGGGATGGTTCCCAGACCTCGGCCGCACCCCGCCTGATGTGGTGCTGCTCCCTGCACGCGTGGGGATGGTCCCAGGTGTCTGGCAGGGCTTCTGGTTGTTGAGCTGCTTCTTGCTCGGGTGGGGGATGTGATGGGTGGGACGGGGGATCGGTCATGGTACGTGGCCGGGTGGGCCGGGGCGGCGGTTTCGCTGATGCTGCTGGAGATCTTCATTTTTTCTGCCGTAGGCGCCTCGTCGGGTGAGGGGGCGGTGTATTCGTTTTGCATGGTGGTTGAGGGGGAGGGCCGTTCGGGTCTTCGGAGCAGGCTGGATGGGGCGGTGCTTGCGTTGTGGGGCAAGCACGATCGGGATTTCGGTGGGTGGCTGCCGTTGTGGCAGCACATGGAGGACAGTGCCGCGGTGGCGGGCATGTTGTGGGATCGGTGGCTGCCGTGGAGTGTGCGCCGGCTGATCGGGGGAGCGCTGCCGGGTGGGGAGGCGGAGGGGCGGCTGCTGGCGGTGTGGCTGGCGGGGGCGCATGACATCGGCAAGGCCACACCCGCTTTTGCCTGTCAGGTGGAGGAGTTGGCGGACCGGATGCGTCGTGAGGGTCTGCAGATGCGGACGCAGGGGGCGATGGGGCCTGATCGCAGGATGGCGCCGCACGGGCTGGCCGGGCAGGTGTTGCTGGGGGAGTGGCTGGAGGAGCACTGCGGTTGGGCTGCGGGGCAGTGTGAGCAGTTCACGGTGGTGGTGGGCGGGCATCATGGGGTGCCGCCCGAGCATGCCCAGATCAGTGCGCTGGACAATCGTGGGCATTTGTTGCGGGGGTCGGGTGCGGGCCGGGCGGTGTGGCGTCGGGTGCAGAGGGAGTTGCTGGAGGCGTGTGCCGACGAGTTCGGTGTGCGGGACCGGCTGCTGGGAGATTGGCGTGCGGTGAGGCTGCCGCAGCCGGTGCAGGTGCTGCTGACGGCGCTGGTGATCGTCTCTGACTGGATCGCCAGCAATCCGGAGCTGTTCCCTTATTACCCGCTGGAGGTGCCGCGCAGCAGTGCGGAGCGGGCGGCTGCGGCGTGGCGGGGTCTTGATCTGCCGGAGGCGTGGAGGCCGATAGAGCCGGCCGAGTCGGTGCAGGAGTTGTTCGCCTCCAGGTTCACGCTCCCGGCGGGGGCGATGGTGCGTCCTGTGCAGGGGGCGGCTGTGGAGCTGGCCCGGTCGATGGCGGCGCCGGGTTTGATGGTGATCGAGGCGCCAATGGGGGAGGGGAAGACGGAGGCCGCGCTGGCTGTGGCGGAGATCTTCGCTGCCCGGTCGGGTGCGGGGGGAGTGTTCTTCGCGTTGCCGACGATGGCCACGGGCAATGCGATGTTCCCCAGGCTGCTGAAGTGGCTGAAGAAGCTGCCCTCGCTAGAGGGCAGGTCTCACTCGGTGCTGCTGGCCCATTCCAAGGCGGCGTTGAACGACGACTTCGCCGACCTCATGCGCAGTGCCCGCTCTGTCGTAGCGGTGGACGCGGATGCCGAACGCAAGGACTGGCGGCCTTCTGACGCGTACCGGGAGGCCGGGGCGGAGTTGGTGGCCCATGCCTGGCTGCGGGGCAGGAAGAAGGCGATGCTGTCGTCCTTCGTAGCCGGGACGGTGGACCAGCTGCTGTTCGCCGGGCTCAAGAGCAAGCACCTGGCTTTGAGGCATCTGGCGGTGGCGGGCAAGGTCGTCGTCATCGACGAAGCGCACGCGTACGACACCTACATGAATGTCTATCTCGATCGTGTTCTGTCGTGGCTGGGCGCCTACAAGGTGCCTGTCGTGATCTTGTCGGCCACGCTGCCTGCAGCCCGGCGCCGTGAGCTCGTCGAGGCGTACGCGGGCCTGGAGGCTGGGGCCGGTGTCGGTGCCGGTGATGCTGTGGCGGGGGATGCTTTCGAGGCAGTCGAGGCGGCGGGGGAGTATCCGCTGCTCACGGCGGTGTCCCCGGGAGGGGCTCCTGTGCTGCGGCGTCCGGCGGCGTCCGGACGGGGTGCGTCGGTGCGGCTGGAGCGTCTCGACGACGATCTCGCGGTGCTTGCGGACCGGCTGGGCGAGGAGCTGGCGGAGGGTGGCTGCGCGCTGGTGGTGCGCAACACGGTCAAGCGTGTGGTCGACACGGCGCGCGTGCTGCGGGAGCGGTTCGGTGACGCAGATGTCACCGTCGCGCATGCCCGTTTCCTCGACCTGGACCGTGCGGCGAACGACAAAGAACTTCTGCGGCGCTTCGGGCCGCCCGGCGAGGGGACCGACCGGCCTGGGCGGCGTCACATCGTGGTCGCCAGCCAGGTCGCGGAACAGTCTCTCGACGTGGACTTCGACCTGCTGGTCACCGACCTGTGTCCGGTGGACCTCCTGCTCCAGCGCATGGGACGCCTGCACCGGCACCAGCGCGGAGCAGACCAGCAGGACCGGCCCGAGAGGCTGCGTGAGCCCCGGTGTCTGGTGACCGGCGCCGACTGGTCAGGGACGGTCCCGGTGCCTGTACGTGGATCGGTCGCCGTCTACAAGCTCTACCCGCTGCTGCGGTCGGCCGCGGTGCTGCTCCCGCACCTGGACGCGGCAAGGGACAAGCCTGTGCGGCTGCCCCAGGACATCAGCCCCCTGGTCCAGGGGGCGTATGCGGACGAGGCGGCAGCGCCGGAGGAATGGGCCGGCACCCTCAGGGATGCCTGGGCCTCGTACCGGGCGCACCGGGACAAGCAAGCCGAGAAGGCCGCCACGTTCACGTTGGGCGACGTCTGCAAGGACGGCGAACCGCTTTTTGGATGGGTAGCCGCCGGGGCGGGGGATGCGGACGACACCCGGGCGGGGCGGGCGCAGGTCCGTGACAGCAGGGAGAGCCTGGAAGTCGTCGTTGTGCAAAGACGCAGGGACGGGACGCTGACGACGGTGCCGTGGCTCGGCAAGGACCGCAGGGGCAGGCAGCTGGGCGGACTGGACCTGCCGCATGACCAGGTGCCGGTCTCTTTTGCCGCCCGTGCTGCGGCGGCGAGCGGACTGCGCCTTCCGCACGAGTTCTCGGACGCGGACGTGATGGACCGGACCATCGGCGAACTTGAGGAACTGTATGTCCCGGCATGGCAGTCCAAGGACAGCCCCTGGCTTGCCGGCCAGCTGATTCTCGCTCTCGACGAGCGTTGTCAGACCCGTCTGGCAGGCTTCGCACTCCGGTACTCCAAGACCGAGGGACTTGAGGTGACCCGTGCCTGAGACGCGTGAGGCGGACGAGAGCGTGCTGTCGTTCGACCTGACGGAGCAGCCGTGGATCGGAGTGCTCCAACTCGACGGCGCACAGAGCGAGTTATCGCTGCGTGAGATCTTCAGCCAGGCCGGCCATATGCGCCGGATCGCCGGGGACCTGGCCACGCAGGAGTTCGCCCTGATGCGGCTGCTGCTCGCGATCGCCCATGACGCGCTCGAGGGCCCGAAGGACATCGAGCACTGGTCGCGGCTGTGGAACGATCCGCAGTGCTTCGCCCCTGTGGCCGGCTATCTCGACACCCACCGGGGCCGGTTCGACCTGCTGGACCCGCAGGCGCCGTTCTTCCAGACCGCAGGGCTGCGGACGGCGAAGGACGAGGTGTCCTCGCTCAACAGGATCGTGGCGGACGTGCCCAACGGCGAGCCGTTCTTCTCCGCACGGCTGCCGGCCGTCGGCCGGCTGAGCTTCGCGGAGGCCGCGAGGTGGGTGGTACACGCGCATGCCTACGACACCTCCGGCATCAAAAGCGGCGTGGTGGGGGACACACGCGCCAAGGGCGGAAAGGTCTACCCGCTCGGGGTCGGCTGGGCCGGCAATCTCGGCGGAGTCTTCGTCGAAGGGCGCGACCTGCGCGAGACGCTCCTGCTCAACCTCGTGGCGGCCGACACGAGCGGGCTGAGGTTCGGGGCCGGGGACCTGCCCGCATGGCGGCGTGAGCCGAGCGGACCGGGGGCAGCGGAGCGCACCCCGACGGGAGTGCGCGACCTGTACACGTGGCAGAGCCGGCGCCTGCGGCTGCACGCCGATGCCGACGGAGTGCACGGGGTCGTCCTTGGTTACGGCGATCCGCTGACCGCGCGCAACATGCACACCCACGAGCCGATGACCGCCTGGCGGCGCAGCCCGGCGCAGGAGAAGAAGCACGGCGAGGCGCTGGTCTACCTGCCGCGCGAGCACGACCCGGCACGATCCGCATGGCGCGGACTGGCCTCCCTCATCGCCGACCGGGCCCAGTTCCAGACGGACAGCGAAGGCGTGGCCCCCTACCTGCGGCCCGGCATCCTGGACTGGGTGGCCCGCCTGGTGACGCGACGTGCGCTGCCCCGCGGCTTCCTCGTACGCGCCCGCGTCATCGGTACCTCATACGGCACGCAGCAGTCCGTCGTCGACGAGGTCGTGGATGACCAGCTGACGATGGATGTGGTGCTGCTCCACGAGCAGGACCGCGAATACGCGCAGCAGGCCATCGACGCGGTCGACGACGCCGACCAGGCGGTCAGGGCACTCGGTGACCTCGCCGCCGATCTGGAACGCGCCGCAGGCTCGGAGAACGACAGCCCGCGCATCGTCGCGCGCGACCGCGCCTTCGGTGCACTCGAAGGACCCTACCGGTCCTGGCTCGCCGCCCTGGGCGAGGCCGACGACCCGTACGAACAGCGCGCCAGGTGGCAGTCCCAGGCATACGAGATCGTCTCCCGGCTCGGCACGCAGATGATCGCCGAGGCCGGAGACGCGGCGTGGCAGGGGCGGACCGTGTCGGCCAAGCAGGGCAGCGTGTGGCTCAACTCCGCTCTGGCAGACCGATGGTTCCGGGCACGGCTGCGCAAATGCCTCGCCCAGCCCTCCACCCCCGACCCCTCGCCTGGCCCGGACGGGACAGCCGAACCCTCCTCGAAGGTGCACGCATGACGACCACCAGCACGAGCCCGTCCCTGGTGGGCGAGCTGGTCGCCCAGCTCGCCGATCAGCGCATCAGCACATGGCAGCGCGGATTCCTGAACGACGAGGCCAAAGCAGTCGCGGCACTGGCCCGGCTGCGCCGCGGCGCCGGAAAACCCGCAGGGCAGATGCCCGATCTGTGGGATCTCATCGACACCCAGCTCCTGCACGACGTGCGCCGCGAGAGCCGTCCTTTGAGCGAGGCCGAGCTGACGAGGGCCGAGGACGCCCTGCACGTGGCCCTGACCCTGTGGGCCCTGCACCAGCAGTCCCGCGGCACGGGCATGCACCAGCTCCACAAACGCGAGCGCCCACGAGGGCTCGGGGCTGCGGTCCACCGGCTGATGCCGGCCAACGACATCGACGACTCGCTGCGCAAGCGACTGGTCCGCGCCGGAAACTCACCCGACCTGACCACCCTCGCCCAACGGCTGCGAGACCTCGTCACGCTCCTGCGCCGCGAAGAAGTCCGCCTGGACTACGCCCTGCTCGCCGGCCAGCTCTACCAGTGGCAGTGGCCCGGCGGAGCGGACCGCGTCCGTGCCGCGTGGGGCCGCTCGTTCCACGCCTGGCAGGACTACCGCGAACCCCGGCCCGGCCAGCACCCCGCCCTTCCGGGAGCGGCTTCCGACACCTCTGACATGACCCTCGGCTCTCCCTCTTCCACCGACAAGGACGCTTCGTGAACCGCTTCTACCTCGACGTGCACGCGCTCCAGACCGTCCCGCCGAGCAACCTCAACCGGGACGACACCGGCGCCCCCAAGACCGCCGTCTACGGCGGAGTGCCGCGTGCCCGTGTCTCCAGCCAGGCATGGAAGCGCGCCACACGACAGTACTTCGAGGACGAGCAGCTGCTCGAGCCGAGCGAGCTCGGCGTGCGGACCAAGAAGATCGTGGAGGTGATCGCCGACCGGATCACCGCCGCCGACGAAACGCTCGTCGGCGGCCGGGCGGAGCAGCTCGCGGCCGAGGTTGTCCAGGCTGCCGGCCTGAAGATCGAGGTTCCCAAGCGCAAGGCGGACGCCGCGTCGAAGAGCGGCGAGACGGAGCCGCTGCCTGAGGCCAAATACCTGATGTTCCTCAGCTCCCGCCAGCTCGACGCCCTGGCCGCGCTCGCCATCGAGGCAGCTGCGGACAGCAAGACGTTCTTCAAGGACAAGAAGAACAAGGACCGGGCCAAGGCGTTCGCCGACACCCGCCACTCCGTCGACATCGCACTGTTCGGCCGCATGGTCGCCGACGTCACCGACATCAACGTCGACGCCGCCGTCCAGGTCGCCCACGCCATCAGCGTCCACCGCGTCGAAAACGAGTCGGACTACTACACCGCCGTCGACGACAAGAACACCGACGCCGAGCCCGGCGCCGGCATGATCGGCACCGTCGACTTCAACTCCGCCACCCTCTACCGGTACGCGGCGCTCGGCGTCCACCAGCTCGCCGACACCCTCGGGCAAGGCCTGCGCGAGGACGAGTCGGTGACCACACCGGTCCGCCGCGCTGTCGAGGCGTTCGTCCGCAGCTTCATCGAGTCCCTGCCCAAGGGAAAGATCAACACCTTCGGGAACCACACCCTGCCCGAAGCAGTGGTCGTCAAGCTCCGCACCACCCGCCCCATCAGCTTCGTCTCCGCCTTCGAAGAAGCGGTACGGGGCGACCAAGGCGGCCACGTCCGTGAGGCGGTCGAGCGGCTCGCCGAATACATCCCGGACATCGAGCACAAGTACGGCGATGACGCCACCACCCTCACCTGGGTCCTCAGGGTTGGCCCGAACACCCAAAAACTCAGCGGCATCGGCACCGAAGCACAGTCACTCGGCGAGCTCCTCGGCGCCGTCGGGCAGGCCGTCGCGGAGCGCCTGGAGACGCCCGCATGAGCGTCCTGACCCTCAGGCTCGCCGGCCCCCTGCAGTCGTGGGGGGCCTCGGCCCGCTTCTCCCGCCGCACCACCGAATCCGCCCCGACCAAGAGCGGCGTCATCGGGCTGCTCGCCGCGGCAAAGGGCATCCAGCGAGGCGACGACCAGCAGCTCCAGCCGCTGGCCGCGCTGCGGTTCGGTGTGCGGATCGACCAGCCCGGCACCCGGTTACGGGACTACCAGACCGCCGTCCACTGGGAGACGGACAAGTCCATGCCGCTCTCGGAGCGTTTCTACCTCGCCGACGCCGTGTTCGTCGCCGCCCTGGAAGGAGACCACGAGCTCCTCACCGGCCTCCACACCGCACTGAAGGCGCCGGTCTACCCGCCTTTCCTCGGCCGCCGCTCCTGCCCCCCGGCCCAGCCCGTCGAACTCGGCCTCCACCCGGACCACGACCTCATGCAGGCTCTGCGCGCCGTGCCCTGGCAGGCCTCCCGGTGGTACGCGAAGCGGCACAGCAACAGCCCCGTCGTCAAGCTCCCCGTCCTGCACGAGACACACGCGGGCTCCATGACCGCGAACACCCTGCGCGACCAGCCGGTCAGCTTCGCCGCAGAACACCGCCGCCACGCCCTCCGCACGATCGCACGCACCGAAGTCGAGATCGCCCATTCCTTCGCGGCACCCTCCGTACCCCGGCACGACCCGTTCGACGTGCTGCCAGAAGAGAGCGCCTGATGTACCTGACCCGCTTCCGGGTGAACACCGCCCGCACCGGCGCCCGCCGCCTGCTCTCCTCCCGCCAGGTCCTGCACGCCGCCGTCATGTCCTCCTTCCCCACCCTCCTGCCCACCGACCAGCCAGCCCCCGAAACCCCCCGGGTGCTCTGGCGCCTCGACCACAACGCCCCCGGCGAGGTACTCCTCTTCATCGTCAGCCCCGAACCCCCCGACCTCACACACTTCGTTGAACAGGCAGGGTGGCCGACCGCCCTCGTCGACGGACCCGGGTGGCAGACCCGCTCCTACACCCCCCTGCTCGACCGCCTGGCGGAGGGGGACCGGTGGGGCTTCCGCCTGACGGCCAACCCTGTGCACCACATCCGCCGCACCGCCGACGAGCCCCGTAAACGGACCGCGCACCTGACCTCCCACCACCAGATGGGCTGGCTGCTGGACCCCGAGCGCCAGGAACGCGGCGGCTTCCGCATCCTGGAAAAGCCCAAACACAAGCGGCTCCTGCCGGAAGGAACCACCCACCAGGGGCGCGAGCATCACGGCGGCCGCTACGAAGTGACAGTCCGCGACCAGCGCTCTTTGGGCTTCGACAAAACCCGCCCCGCCGGCGGCAGGCGCGGCAAGCCGGTCACTCTCGTCACTGCCACCTTCGACGGGCGATTGGAGGTCACCAACCCCGACCTCATGCGCCGCACCCTCACCCAGGGCATCGGGAAGGCGAAGGCCTACGGATGCGGTCTGATGACACTCGCCCCTCTCCCACCCCAGGCGGACCGTTGACGACCGTCTCCCAGCGCGGTGCGCTCACCCCGCGCGAGCTGACCCGTGCCGGTGAGCGCCTCTCCTTCGTCTACCTGGAGCGCTGCACGGTGCACCGGGACGCCAACGCCATCACCGCCACCGACGCCGACGGCATCACCCACATCCCGTCGGCCACCATCGGCACCTTGCTCCTCGGACCCGGTACCCGGGTCACCCACCAGGCCATGAGCGTCCTGGGCGAGACCGGAGCAGCCGTCGCCTGGGTGGGCAAGCGCGGCGTGCGGTACTACGCCAGCGGCCGTGCCCTCACCCGCTCCTCGGCACTCGCCGAAGCCCAGGCCACCCAGTGGGCGAACGCCCGCTCGCGCCTCGGTGTCGCACGTGCCATGTACCGGCTGCGGTTCCCCGATGAAGACCCGACCGGGCTGACCCGCCGCGAACTGCTCGGCCGGGAAGGAGACCGCGTCAAGAAGTGCTACCGCGCCCAGTCCGCCCGCACGGGAGTGCCCTGGCGCGGCCGCAAATATATACCCGGCGACTTCTCCGCCGGCGACGCCGTCAACCAGGCGATCACCGCAGCCGCCCAGTGCATGTACGGCATCGCACACGCCGTCGTCACCTCACTGGGCTGCAGCCCAGCCCTCGGCTTCGTCCACTCCGGCCACGAACTCTCCTTCGTCCTGGACATCGCCGACCTGTACAAGACCGACATCGGCATCCCGCTGGCCTTCGAGGTTGCAGCCGAAAGCGAGGACGACATCGGATCCCGCACCCGCCGGGCCCTGCGCGACCGTATCCACGAGACGGCCCTGCTCGACCGCTGCGTCAGCGACATCAAACGGCTCCTGCTCGGCACCGACGCCCCCGCGCAAACGGACGTGGATGCCGCCTGGAACATCGTCACCTTGGAAAGCGACCGAGGCGAGCAAGTACCAGCAGGCCATAACTACGGACACGGAGACGAAGACGGAAGCAGGTACGAGGAAATGGCGCTGTCCTGGTGACCGTGATCGTCCTGACCAACTGCCCCGCAGGCCTGCGGGGCTTTTTGACCCGCTGGCTGCTCGAGATCTCCGCCGGTGTCTTCATCGGAAACCCCTCAGCAAGGATCCGCGACGTCCTGTGGCACGAGGTCCAGCAATACGCCGGCCAGGGCCGGGCCCTGCTCGCCCACACTACCAACAACGAACAGGGTTACACATTCCGCACTTTCGACCACGCCTGGCACCCGGTCGACCACGAAGGCCTGACCCTCATCCACCGCCCCGCAGCCGGAACACCCGCACCCACCACCAGCGCGCAGGACAAGACGGGATGGAGCAAAGCGTCCAAGAGACGCCGCTTCGGCCGCAGGTAACGCCATGCAATCTGAGTGAGGGCAGCCTCGAGAAGCTCCCCTGATTAACCCTTGGGCGTCTCCTGCTCCCCGCCCGCGTGGAGTCTTCTATACCTGACGAGTGCCCGTACGGGAGCTCCTGCTTCCTGCGTCTGGAATAGCTTCGTCGCCCTGGCCATGCCGCCGTAAGAAGTCCGTTCCTCTCTGTACCCACGGGGTGGTCCTTGTGGTGACGGCCGGCCCAGTCGCTTGGCTTGTTATCCGGTGGTGGGGAAGCGGCTCGTTTGTGGAGTGATGGGCGTTTTGCCGGTTTCGATGAAAGTGGTTCAGTTGGGGCTGTGACTGCGGTAGAACTGCAGGTCATGAAGTCTGCTCCCCGCACCCGCGGGGATGGTCCATGCTCATCGTGCCGGTTCGAGCGTTTGCTCAGCTGCTCCCCGCACCCGCGGGGATGGTCCCTCAGGATTGCGGATGTATCGATCGATACGATACTGCTCCCCGCACCCGCGGGGATGGTCCCCGTAGGTTGTCGTCGCTGTGGTCGTCGCCAGGCTGCTCCCCGCACCCGCGGGGATGGTCCCGTGGCGCCGGGACCCCGGTCCATCGGCCGGTGCTGCTCCCCGCACCCGCGGGGATGGTCCCCCCACCCTGACCGTGCGCGGCGTGGTCGTCAGCTGCTCCCCGCACCCGCGGGGATGGTCCCCAGTCGATGCCGTCGGCCATGTGCCCCACCGTCTGCTCCCCGCACCCGCGGGGATGGTCCCGGCGCCACCCACTCCGCCCAGAGCTTCCGGATCTGCTCCCCGCACCCGCGGGGATGGTCCCTGACGCCGCCGTTCATCCACTCGGGCGCGCCGCTGCTCCCCGCACCCGCGGGGATGGTCCCGCGGCGTCGACTTCCTTGCCACCGCCCTGCGTCTGCTCCCCGCACCCGCGGGGATGGTCCCTGACCGTCGGCGACCAGCTCATGTACAACTACCTGCTCCCCGCACCCGCGGGGATGGTCCCCCCGCCCCGGTCGCGGTGGAGGTGATCGCGTCCTGCTCCCCGCACCCGCGGGGGATGGTCCCGACTCCTTGCCGCCGTCCTTCGCCGCCGAGCTCTGCTCCCCGCACCCGCGGGGATGGTCCCGCACCCACGACGACCCGCCCGAGCACGGCGCTCTGTTCCCCGCACCCGCGGGGATGGTCCCAGTCGCGACATACGCTGCCACTGGTCCTGGGACTGCTCCCCGCACCCGCGGGGATGGTCCCCACCCGACGATGCTCCTGAAGAACCTTGCGTCCTGCTCCCCGCTCCCGCGGGGATGGTCCCCAGCAGGTCGCATCGCTCGTACCGTTCGACGACTGCTCCCCGCACCTGCGGGGATGGTCACCTGGCCGGTGGAGCGGCTGTCGGAGCGGGCTGCTGCTCCCCGCACCCGCGGAGATAGTCCTCTTGGGCAGTCTGGGCTGTTGAGGGTGCCGGCGGGGATTCCCTGTAGGGGAGTGGTGTCTGGTTTGCCGGTTTCGGTGAAAGTGGTTCAAGTGGCGCTGTGTGTGGGGTAGAACTGCAGGTCACTGAGTCTGCTCCCCGCTCGCGCGGGGATGGTCCCCGCAGCCCGGACCACTCCACGCTCGTCCACCGCTGCTCCCCGCTCGCGCGGGGATGGTCCTCAGGGCCCGGGTGTGGGCGTCCTTGGGCAGGCCTGCTCCCCGCTCGCGCGGGGATGGTCCCAAGGCCTGTCCCTGGATGCGCCACTTACTGACCTGCTCCCCGCTCGCGCGGGGATGGTCCCGTCGAGCGCGCCCATGACGGACTCGACACTCACTGCTCCCCGCTCGCGCGGGGATGGTCCCGGCCACCGCACCCCCACCGCGGGTTACGACCCCTGCTCCCCGCTCGCGCGGGGATGGTCCCCAAGGTCGAAGCCGAAGCGTACGCCGTGCTCGCTGCTCCCCGCTCGCGCGGGGATGGTCCCGTCTACTTCGGCCCGCCGGTGAGGACGCTCGGCTGCTCCCCGCTCGCGCGGGGATGGTCCTCGAGGGTGGTTCGGGTGGGAACTTCCGACCCGCTGCTCCCCGCTCGCGCGGGGATGGTCCCTGGCACACGCCCGGGGGACGCTGCCAGCTGAACTGCTCCCCGCTCGCGCGGGGATGGTCCCGTGCCGGAACCACGAAGGCCCAGACCGATTCCCTGCTCCCCGCTCGCGCGGGGATGGTCCCCTCTACGAGGCGGCCGGTACGGCAGCCCCCCACTGCTCCCCGCTCGCGCGGGGATGGTCCCCAGAATCACCATGAATCTGTAGCTCAGCGGCACTGCTCCCCGCTCGCGCGGGGATGGTCCGCGGGACTGGTAGAGCTGGACGCGGGTGGTGGGCTGCTCCCCGCTCGCGCGGGGATGGTCCCTGCGCGACCATCCGCTCGTCCTGGCCGAGCTCCTGCTCCCCGCTCGCGCGGGGATGGTCCCGACTCCTCGGGTGTGTGTTCAGTGTGCGGCTGCTGCTCCCCGCTCGCGCGGGGATGGTCCCTGCGACAGCTGGCAGCACGCCCTCCGTGAAGCCTGCTCCCCGCTCGCGCGGGGATGGTCCCCGATGCTCGTGTGCTTCTCCGGCGGCACATGCCTGCTCCCCGCACCCGCGGGGATGGTCCCAACGACCCAACCGGCCAGCTCTCCGGAGGCGACTGCTCCCCGCACCCGCGGGGATGGTCCCGTCGGCGGCCAGGGCCAGCTCTCCGGAGGCGACTGCTCCCCGCACCCGCGGGGATGGTCCCCGGGACATCTGGAAGGCGTGGGAAGGCCAGAACTGCTCCCCGCACCCGCGAGGATGGTCCCCCTCGTGCACGTCACGCGATGCTGCAAGAGAGCTGCTCCCCGCACGCGCGGGGATGGTCCCTCGATACCGGTGGACTGGTCCGTCTCACGGTGCTGCTCCTCGCATTCGTGGGGATGGCGCCGTATACCAGGCCGCGGTCGGGGTCTGTTCTTCGTGCCCGGTGGAGGGTGTGGTCTGCGTGTCTGGTGTGGGGGTGGTTCGCACGTTGTACCCAAGTATACGTGCTTGTATACTTGGGTTATGTCTGATGCGATGATCAGGGTGCCTGCTGAGGTTCGTGACCGGCTGGCGGTGATTGCCGAGTCCCGCGGGGTGTCGATCCGGTCTCTGGTTCAGGAGTTCGCGGAGTCGACGCTGACGGAGGAGGAGCGTCGTGAGCGCGCGGAGCGGACTCGGGGTTATCTCGCCGAGCATTTCGGTGTCGAGGTGAGCGACGAGGAGAGCGCGGCGATGGGCGCCCGGCTGCGTGAGGCGTTTGCCGGCCGGCAGGACGCGGCCGCGTGATCCTTCACCATCTCGTTCTCGATGTGACGGTTCTGTCGGCGCTGGCGGGGAACAGGCAGGTGTCCGCGCTGATCCACCGGGCTCATTTCGAGGTGGAGACGCGGTTGTGGGTGCCGGTGTTGTCGGCTCTGGAGGCCGATCACGAGCATCCCGGGCTGGCGGAGCACCTTGGACAGCTCGACGTCCTGCACACGGTGGATCTGGACTATCCCGCGATGCTGACGGTCGCCCGGCTTCGTGGCGAGGGTGTACCGCCGGGTATCGGAGCCGCGATCCACGCCGCCCGGCATCTGCCCCAGTGGGGCACGGACGCACTCGTGGCAACCGTCGACCCGAAGGCATACGAGGGACACGGTGTGGCTGTATTCGATCTCAATCGGTGAGGTCGCCAGCCACCTCCAGGACAGAGTGACGACTGCTCCTGGCAGGCGCAGTGATACCCCTGACCTCCAACTGCTCCCTGCTCGCGCGGGGATGGTCCCACGAGACGCAGATCGCGAACCTGTCTGCGGCGCTGCTCCCCGCACCCGCGGGGATGGTCCCGGTCACCAAGACGGGCGGAAAGGGTCGGCGGTCCGCTCCCCGGCCCGCTGGAATGCTTCCCGGGGATACGGGATGTACGTCACCTCTTGGCCGCTGTCCGTCTGCAGGGGGCGGGCCGTTCGTGTATGCCGGGTACGAGGGCAGGCTTTCTGCCTTGTGAGGGGGCGCCCACGGGCGCCGTCTGCCGGTTGCAGCACCGGGTGCGGTTCTGGTGTTTTGACGCCTGCCTTGCCGGTCGAGGCCCTTCCTCGGGTTCCGTCCGTTCGGGAGGAGTCGGACGGCGGTGGTGTTGTCGGTCCCCGGTGTTAGCGTCGCCGTCATGGCGAACCGTTCCTATCTCTACTCCGCGGACTTGATGCCGAACGAGGCGGAGATTCCCCAGCGGATCCGGTGTATATCCGAGCACAACTGGGACGTCCCGCTCGCGCACAAACTCATGGTGGGGCGCGGGACCACGGTCGTCCCGTCCATGATCTGGAATCCTCCGATCGGCATCGCCGCGGACTACGCCGGCGGGGCGGCCCTGCTTTGCGGTCTCCTGCGCGCGGTCGGCAAGGGTCTGGAGGACGACGCCGAGTTCGCCCAATGCGTCACCAGGACCACGGCCCACCTCGAGAAGCAGCAGGCGAAGTACTTCGTCCTGGAGGCCGGGGAGATCGTCTCGATGACGGACGACGATCCGGCAGCGAGCGTGGGGCGTCTGGTGGCCGGGGACATCCCCGACGCCGTCGTCCGGGCCGAGGCGGCGATCGCCGGCCGGAACGACGAGTGGCTGGCCTCGGTCCGGGCCGACTGGCAGAAGCACTTCGCGTCCTTCTACAGCGACGCGCTCTACTTCTCCTTCCCCGACTGACCCGGCCCGCGGCGCGGTTATCGGGCGAGCCCGGCCTCAACCGAGAGGCACAACCCAGCCTGGACTGCTCCTCACACCCGCAGGGGATGGCCCCCGGAGTCCATCACGGCGCTGGACCGTATCCCTGCTCCTTCCTGCACCCACAGGGATGGTCCTGCGGCGGTCATGGCGCCGCTCGTGGCACGACCCTGCTCCCCGCACGCGCGGGGATGGTCCCCTGCTGGAGTACGGCTCGGTGCACAACCCGCCCTGCTCCCCGCATCCGCGGGGATGGTTTCCCCCTTCACGCAGCGAGGAAACGCCCATCAGCGACGCTGAGGTGAAGATCGGGCTCGCCAAGGCGACCTTCAAGACTGTGATGCGTGTTCCCGGCCCTCACGCCAGGCGGATGATCAATGCAGCGCTCCGCATCTTCGGGCTGGTCGGGTCCTTTGTCGCTCCCGTGGTTCTGCTCAAGTTTTCTGTGGACGTGGTGATGCCCTGGTGGGGGCTGTGGGTGTTGGTCGTGGTGGTCGCGCTCCTGCTGCTCGTCCATGTGGTGGTCGGCAGCCGCCGCGACCGGCAGGAGTAGTTGACCCGCACGCCA
The DNA here is from genome assembly GCF_055582805.1 of Streptomyces sp. NPDC107498. Lineage (NCBI taxonomy): Bacteria > Bacillati > Actinomycetota > Actinomycetes > Kitasatosporales > Streptomycetaceae > Streptomyces > Streptomyces sp. NPDC107498. The sequence goes on from NZ_JBVJPE010000034.1 coordinate 32,247, forward strand.
TAGACGTTGAGGTGGCGCCGGACTGCCTGGGGTCCGGCGCCACCTCGTGTGTGGTCTTCATCTGTTGTGGATGAGGTTTTGCAGTAGGTGGTGTGTGGTCTGGTCGGGGGTGTGGATGTGGGTGGTGTGGGTGCCGCGGGTGAGGAGGACGCGGTAGGTGTTGAGGGCGTAGGGGAGGTATTGGGTGGGGGTGAGGTGGCGGAGGTCTTTGTCGTGGCTTTGGTCGGGGTGTGCTTCCCACCGGTCGTTTGTCCAGGTGAGGTCGGGGCCGATGATGACGCCGGCGTGGTGGTATTCGAGGCCTTGGGCGGTGTAGATGCAGCCGATTTGTTGGTGTCCGCCGGTGTGGGTGGCCCAGAGTTGGTTGTGGGGGGCGAGGGGGCGGCCGTTGTCCGGGTGGGTGAGGGTGGTGGCGGCGTTCCAGGCGGCGCGCCAGGTCCGGGCCGGTGTCGCAGGACCTGGTGGGACGTCGATGGTGATGTCGAGGGGGAGTGTGGTGGCGTCGCGGGGGCGGGTGCGGGTCCAGGGCCAGCAGAACCCGGCGGTGGCGCGGGCGGTGTGGCCGTCGGCGGTGGCGTGTTCGATCCACTGCTGGAGCTGGAAGGGGTCGTCGGCGAGGGCGAGTTCGTAGCCGGCGTGTCCGGTCCACGGCGTAGGGGTGCCGTAGAGGAGGTTGTCGACCCAGGTGGTGTAGGCGGCGGAGCCGTTGCAGCGGAACGAGCCTGTCAGCTCGAGGTGGTGGTGGGTGCGGCCCAGTGTCCGGGCGGTGTCGCGCAGTTCGTCGACGGTGGTGCCTTCGCCGGGGCGGATGGTCTGGCGTTCGTCGAGGAACACCACGGCCAGCGGTACCTTGCGCAGGACCTCGGCCAGGGCGGGTGCCAGCCTGTCGTCCGACCTGGCCATGCGCTGGGCTTCGTCGATGATGACGGACCCGGCGTGCTGTGCGGTGCTGTACAGGGAGGAGACGGGCGGGAACAGGTCACGGGCATGCGCCTGCCCGCCGGCGGCCTCGAGAAGGTGGGCGCGCAGTGTCCCTGAGGGCGTGACGAACCGCGGCCGGCTCTTTTCCCGGTGACGCATCAGATAGCCGAGCAGACGCACCGCGAGCGCGGTCTTGCCGCTGCCCGGCCCGCCGCTCACGGTGACGACCGCACCTCGCGGGTCTCCGGCCAGCAGACCGGCGATGAGTGCGCGGATCCGTACGTAGGCGTGCTGCTGGTCACCGACGAGCGCGAAGGTCGTCTGCCCCTCGAGCGCGTCACCGACCTGGGCGAGCAGTCGGGCCGACGGCGTCCACTCGATCCGCTCGAACGCGCCGACCTCCTCCAACGTGGGAGAGGCCAGGTCCGCGCACCCGAGGCGAGCGGCCACAGCCGCGCCCTCGCCGGCCAGGTCCTGCCCGGTCACCACCGGTACGTGGGCTCCCTCGCCGTTTCGGACGCGCAGGACTTCGCCCTGTTCTCGGCCGGCGTTGTGCAGGACGACGGCCGCGCGGATGTCGAGCACGGGCGCCTTTTCGGGTCGCCAGAACTCGAAGAACTTTTTGTAGGCCAGGACCTGCTGCACCGGATGCGTGGTGACCAGCCCGTCCGAACGCTGCACCCGCATGTGGTCCAGGACCCGCGCCGTGTGCCATTGCTTCAGCTCGATGATCACCAGCCCCACAGCGCTGCCCGGCGCAGCGCCGATCAGCAGAGCGTCCAGGCGCTGGCCCCCACCCGGGGTGCCGTACTCCAGATACAGCTGAAGACCGGACAACCCCGCCCCAACGAGCGCCTCCAGCAACGGAGGCCAGCTGTTGCGCCAGCTGCGCACCTCGGCCTCGTCCGGGACCCCGAAGCCCGCGGCCGTGTAGCGCTTCACGCACCGGTCGATGAACGCCGGGTCCTTCGCCGCTGCGGCGATCTCGTGCACCCGGCCCGCCGCCGCACACGGCACGTCGGCCACCTGTTCCCCGGCCACGGCACCGCTCGTACGCGGTGACGGCACCCCGCCGCCACGCGCTGTCGTCGTCGGTGATTGCTCTGACATGCGGATCCCCCATGCTTCCCGCCGCGCCCCAGCGTGCGGCTGCGGGCCGCTCACGGCTCCGCGGCCGCTGCTGAGGCGTTGTCAGTGGCGGTTTCTAGACTGCGAGTTGAGCGTCTGGCCTGTGCAGGCTATCCCACAGGAAGGCCTATCGACCACTCGATAAAGGCATGCTTATGATGCCCTGCATGAAGAGTTCGACGTTCGTCATGGTCCACGTGGGCCAGAGCACCGAGTCCCAGCGCAACCTCGAGCACGGCATCGAGACCCTCTCCTGGGGCTTTCCCGAGAGGAAGCCCGAGTATGAGGACGCCCGTCCCCGGTTCGCCGTCCTGGCCACCGGCGCCTCGCCCCGCGTCCAATTCGAGGACTGGCTGCAGAACACCGCCACTCTCTACCTCTTCCAGGTCCGCGGCGGCTTCTACGAGGGCAAGGCCTGGCACTGGCCCGACGAGGAGGCCGAACGACGCCTGAAGTACCCGCAGCGCTTCGGCATCGAGCCTCTGGCCAAGCTCGAGAACGTCCCGCTGGGCCCTGAGGGCCCGCTGACCGAGGCCGGCAGCGATGCGATCCGCCGCTCGGGTACCGACCGCGGCATGGGCAAGCTCGTCCAGATGCCGGCCCAGCGCCTCCTGGAGCTCGCCGGCATCCCCTACGACCCTGACGACCCCGAAGACGTCCCCCTGGACAAGTCGCCGGGCTTCACGGCCGAACAGGTCGAGGGCAAGAAGAAGCCCCAGCGCCGCCGCCGCGGGGCCGGATACATCTCCGATCCCAAGAAGCGCAAGGCCATCGAGGAGCACGCCGAACAGCTGGCCACCGCCCACTACGAACGACAGGGCTGGAGGGTCGAGAAGCTCGGCAAGCCCTACGACCTGCGCTGCACCCGTGGCACCGAGGAACGCCACGTCGAGGTCAAGGGCACGACGGGCGCCGCGACCAGCGTCGAGCTCACCGTCAACGAGGTCCTGCACGCCCGGGACAAGGACAACACCGTCGACCTGTACGTTGTCAGCGACATCAGGGTTGACGCCGCCACCGACCCGTACATCCCCAGCGGCGGCACGGTCTCGCACTACCTCGACTGGGAGCCGGCCGAGGAGGACCTGCGGCCCCGCAAGTACGAGTACCGCCTCCCCGACCTGACCGCCTGAACGCCGGCCTCCGGCCGCAGGAAGTAAGTCGATGGGCTGACGCCCGGTCACATGTCCTACAGTCGGAGGGCCTCATTGTGTCACCGGCCCCGTACGTACTGCGATCTCTCGGGTTGGTGTTGGTGGTGGTGAGAACCGGTCGTGCTGGTCCGGAGATGGGCGTTGCGGGGCTGGTCAGCGGCTGTTTGCGGGTGGGCAGGCCGCTGTCATGGGGGTGAGAGATTAATGGGTGGGATCGCTGTCGTGGGGCTTTATCGCATGGCACCTGATGTTGTCTCAGGTTCGAGAGTTCTTACCGGGGCAGCCGGAGTTCTGGGACGGCCAGCAGATCGGCCAGTAACACCGCTATACGGCGATCTCCCGCGCGATCTACCTCTCTCCGGTCTTTCCTCGATGCCGGAAAGGCTGATCGTCGCTCAGGTCGCCGTACAGCACTCCGGCTTCACCCGCGTCCGACTGCTTCCGTCTCCGAGGGGGAATCTCGTGCTCGCTACCGTGATCGCCGTCCTGGGCACCCTGCTGGGTGCCGTGGTCGCCGGCTTCATCCAGCACCGCACCACCCGCTCCGCCCGGGACGCCGAGCGCGTCGACCGGCGCCGGGACCAGGCGCTGGAGGCCGTGACCGCGCTCGCCTCCGCGCTCGCCACCCACCGCCGGGCCCAGTTCGTCCGCGAGGAGCTGCGCTTGGCCGGCGCGGACGAAGCCTGCCTCGATGCCGCCCGCGCCGAACTGCATGCCACCCGCGCCGCGATCGAGACCCCGCGCGTCCTGGTCACGATCCTCCTCCCCGCCCTGGCACCGGCCGCCGACGCGGCCGCGCAGGCCTCCTACGCCCTGCGCGACGCCCCCGACACCGACACCCTCGCCGCACTCCGGCAGGACGCCATAACCGCCACCAAAGCCTTCGTGGCCGCCGCCTCCCGCCACTTCGCCTGACCCACAGCGGAGCGAGGGGTGGCGTCACCCGCGACGCCACCCCCGTACGCCTCCCGCCGGCCCTCCACCGAAGGACCACCGATGATCATCGACACCGCCTTGAGCAACGCGTTCGCGGGCGCGTTCACCCGCCCTGTCCCGAAGAGCGCCGGCGCCCAGGTCCGCTATCTCGTCAGGCAGCACAAGGGCAGCACTCGCGACGTCGCGGCCCTCCTTGGCGTCTCTCAGCGCACCGTCGAGCGCTACGTGAAGGATCAGATCAAGCTCCCGCGGTCCGAGTTGGCGGAGAAGGTGGCCGCCGAGGTCCGCCTGCGGTGGCAGCCGCAGATCCGGGCCAAGGCCCGCAAGGCGGCGGCGACCTCGGCCGGGCTGATGGTCGGCGTCCGCGCCCGGTTCGGCTTCACCGCCGCCCCGGGCAGCAGCGACGACGCCCGCATGCGCCACCTCACCCTCGCCCTCCCGCCCCATCACGCCGCCCGCCTCCTCGACGCCCAGGCCGCCGGCGCCACCGACCGTGAACTCCAGCAGGCCACCGCCGACGCCCTTGGTGAGGTGTACTTCCGCGACGGCGACCGCCGCGCCCACGGCCTTGAGGTCGAGCTGAGCGACATCGAGCAGATTCAGTTCGAGCTGTAGCCGGTTCCTTTGTGCGCTTTGTGTCGGGCGTACGAGAACGGGGTGGCTGGCTTTATTCACGAGTCGTGGGTTCTGGCACACATTCCGTGAGGGCAGTGGTCAGGAGAGCGGGGGATCGACGTCGTCCCATTTCCATCCGGTTTGGGGGAAATTCTCTAGCAGGGCGGAGAGGGACGTTGCCTGGTAGATGGCGGATGACCAGTCTTCCGCGGAGACGTCGAGTGTCACCAAAGGCGGGGGGTCCTGGCGGAAGTCGTAGGCAAGCAGCTCGCGGCTTCCGTCTCCGCCGATGACGACGGCGCCGGGGAAGCGTTTCTGGAATTCACCGGCCTCGTTGTTGCCGATGAGCTCGTCCAGCGCGTCGATCACCAGGAAGTCGTCAGCGGGAGGAACGAACCGGCTCAGACTCCCTGTAGTGCCCAGAAAGTCCCGGTAGTCCTGGGGAAACCGGACTCCGAAGTGGTGCTCGACCTGCGCGATCCGGTCGTCGTTCGAACTCATGAAGCAGTTCTATCAAGGGCAGAGCGGGTGGCGGTGGCCGCCTTGGGCCGCGGTGAGGAGGACACGTTTGCGGAGCAGGGGGAGCTTGGCTCGTCCGAACATCTGGCGTTTGATCATCTTGATGTGGTTGACGCGGCCCTCGACGGGGCCGGAGTTCCAGTGGGTGCTCAGGCCCTGGACGACGGCGTCCCAGTCCTTCTCCAGGCCGGCGGCGAACGCGTGCAGCCGGGGCAGGCCCGCGGCTCGGGTGGCGGTGATCCAGTCCTTGAGGTGCTGGCCGGAGCGGCTTTGAAGGATCTCGGCGAAACCGCGGACGTGTGCGTGAAGGGCCTTCAGCTCAGGGCAGTGGGTGAGGACAGCGGCGAACTGTTCATGTTCCTCGTCGCCCAGGCGCTCGGGGCGCCGCATCATCCAGCCGGTGACCCGGCGGACTCCCGGTGGCGCGGGTGGGACCACACGGATGCGGCGCCGGCGTCTTGGTCGCAGGTAGTCACTGATGATCTGATAGCTCCCGCGATAGCCGAGGGCCTGAAGCTCGGCGTGCAGCTGGATGGCGTTGGTGTGTCCTTCGGCCCAGCGTTTGTCCAGGTGGGGCTTGTAGGGGTCGAGCTGGCTGGGCCGGGGCTGGTGCCGACCGGTCAGCAGCTGCTCGGGGACCGCCGCGCGGGCATTGCGGCGGACGGTGTTACCGCCGATGTGCAGTTCTCTGGCGATCTCGCGGATGCCGTGTCCCTGGGCCAGCAGGGCGTGGATGGTCGCGTGCCGCTCTCGGATGCGGACTTCGATCGGCGACATCGCCTTCATTGCCTCCACGCTGTCGCCATCGTTCGTCGGGCCGTCAGGACTGGCGGCGGCCGTCTTGAGGCATGTGCTGTGGAGCCGGATGCTGGCTTCGACGGCGGTGCCAAGGTTTTGCCAGAGGTGGAACCGGTCGGCCACCTGGACCGCCTTCGGGGCACCGGTGCGGGCGCCGTCGGCGTAGGAGCCGGCCCGGTCACGGCAGATGATCTCGGCTCCGGGATGCTCGCGCAGCCAGCCCGTCAGGGTGGCGGCGTCCCGGCCGATCAGCAGGTCGAGAGGCTGGCCCGTCTCGCAGTCAATGAGGACGGTCCCGTAGTGATGCCCGCGGCGGGTGGCGAAGTCGTCGACCCCCAGCACCTTCGGGACGGCCCAGGCGGGATCGGGCAGGGCCATGATCGCCCGCAGGAGCGTTGTCCGGCTCACCCTGATATGCAGGGCGGCTGCCAGACGGGCACCGGCGCGGCCGGCGAGCGCGACGGCAACCGCCTCCAAGAGGCGTCGGGAGGAGGGTGTTCGACGTCCATAGCGAATGGTCAGCCCTTCGACCTGTTCAGCGAACGTACGGCGTGTGCAAGCAGAGTTCTCGCAGTACAGACGTCGCACCGTCAGTTCGATCATGACTGGCCGATCACCGACCGGCCTGTCCTCAAGGCGCCTTACGTACACGCTGTGGACTCGATTGGACACCGTCGCACACGCGGGGCAAGCGACCCCGATCGGCTGCGTTCTCGCGACCAGGCGGACCACCCCGCACTCGAAGAACACGCGCTCCAACAGCAACGCTCTGACATGCGGAAACAGGTCACCAACGAGGTCATGACACCGCACCACGGTCCCAGATGATGCGACATCACCGTGGTGAAACCCTGTAGATCGCTCTCACGGAATGTGTGCCAGAACCCCGTCTTCATCAGCGAAGCCACTCAGCGGCTCCAACGGCGCTGACGCCCACTACCGGCGCCGCCGAGCAGGAGGGGACTGGCACATGCAGGCCCTTCGGCACCTGTTCAACCGGATGCTCGGCCAGCTTCACCACTGCCTGCTGACCCGCACTCCCTTCGACGAGGAGGTGGCCTTCCCTCCCCCTGCAGTGGCGCTGCCCACCCAGGCGGTGCCGGACATCTGATCGACTACGCTCCTGGCGGTGACCAGTGAGTACCCGTACGCAGACCGCTTTCTCGGCGAGTTCAGGGAACTGAAGCATGGGAGTCCAAATGGCCCCTACCTGATTGCTGCAGTGCGCAGTGAAGGCGACCCGCACGAGGAGGACCTTGTGCGGTACCTGCGTGCCGGCAGCGTGATCGCCGCGACTGGATCAGCTGTTTACGACTTCCTGAGTCCGACCAACGAGTTCATCGATGGTCTTCACCTCCTTACCGACGGTGAGTGGTTCTGGCACACCGACCTTGCTCACTACGTCGAGCGGTACCACGTTCCCGTCGATGACCGATTCGTCGATCACGCACGCCGCCGTGGATGGGCGCCTCCGCAGCTGAGTGACGACCAGCTCGTGAAGATCGCGGATACTTTCTTCCCTGAAGACGACGCATGAGATGCCATCCGACGCCACCACGGCAGAGCCGAACTTGACGACTTAGCTGCATGAGGTGTCTTTCCCACGCGATAGCCGAGGGGGAAGAGGTGTCGTCCATAAGGGCCGGGGCCGGGCGCGCTCAGGCCAGCTGCGCCTGGAGTCCGGCCAGGGGAGAGCGCCGGCCCTTGCCGACCGCGCGCAGCTGCGCCCAGTCGACCTCGGGGTGTGCCCGCTTCTCGCCCAGCAGCCCGGCGACCAAGAGCAAGACGGCAGCCAGGCCCCCCGTGAGACCGCCACAACGAGGCTTTGATGAGCAGCAGACACCTGGCCCTGCATGACCCCGAAGGGCTCCTCGAAGGTGAAATCCCCCTCGACCGCGCCACCCACGAGCGCCTGGCCAAGGCCGTCCTCGGCTGGACCAGCAACCCGGGCCTGCCCGCGGCGGACCTCCAGCAGATCGCGCTGCAGCTGACCGGCGCTGCCCGCGCCCTCGCCGACGTCGTCCTGGACGAAGCCGACCGGCATCCCGGCCCGCAAGGGCCTTCTGAACCCGCCGCCCCCGACTCTTCCCGGATCAGTACGCCATACGGGGGGCGAGGTGTCGGGTGAGCGCCACGGGCGTGCGGGCCCGTGGCGGTCAGCGGTCCTTGGCGTCAGGCCATGAAGGTGGCGTGCAGCCAGGCTGCGGGCCGGGGTTCGGGCTGGAAGAAGGCATAGGTCGTGAGAGCTGAAGCACCGGCCCTACCCCGACCGTGAGAACGCGAGCGCCCGTTGTCCGCTGTGTGCCCAGGCTGCCGCGCTGTGCCCTGTGGGCTGGTCGCTCGCCGGGCGTCAGCCTGGGAAATTGCCCGAGCCCGACTATCCCGGCCTTCGGCGCGTCCAGCAGCGTCGTGCACTGTGCGGCTCCGGCGCGGTGATCACGTGCCGGAGTACGTGGTGTGGATGTGGTCGAGGTAGTGATTGGCGCTCGGGTGTGGGCGGTCTTGGGCGCCGTGGCGGTGGAGGTCGATGCGTCCGTCGGGGTGGAGGCGCAGGGTGGTGGTGGCCGCGCGGGGTTTTTCGGCCGGGTCGGGGCCGGCGCCGGTGAGGGAGGCGGCGCCCAGGACGGGGACGGTCGGCGGGAACATGGCGGTGGCGGCCGTGGCGGTGGCGGCGGGTGGGTGGCTGGTGCGGTTGGCGCTGCTGACGTAGAGGAGGGGATGGTCGGCGATGACGGGCATTAGGGGTGTCCAGCGGGCGCCGAAGATCAGGGTCCAGCCGTTCTGGGTGGCTGGTGTCAGCCAGGCCGGGCCGCGGGCGCCGGGCCGTAGCGGCAGCAGCATGGTCAGCCGTTCCTCGGTGAGGAGCCGGCGGGCCAGTGCGGCCTGGTGCGGGGTGAGGTCGAGGACCTGACCCACCGCGGCGAGGGTGGCCGGGTCGTGGGCCCACACGGCGACGGCCTGGCCGGCGGGCCGGCCTTTGGCCGTGTTGACGGCGTGAGGATCGGTGGCGGCCACGACGTAGGTCAGTGGCGCGGGATTGGGCACCACCACCGCCCCGCCCCGCCCCAGTGCGGCCCGCGCCTCTTCGGCGTCGACGGTGCCCACGTCCAGGCCCGCGTCGGCCATCGTTTCCCGGCCCGTGTTCATCGCTCGTCTCCTGCCGCCTGGGTGTGCGTCAGCCCGTTGAGGTAGTCACCGAAGGCGGCGTCGTCGATGACGGCCTGCCCGGTGCGGAAGGCCCGCGTCTTTACCCATCCCATCGCGGTTTTTGCCTGCGCGTGGTCCAGGTCGTGGCCGAGCCGGGCCGCGACCGCCTTGACCACCCGGGCGCTGGCCAGGTGGGTGAGTACCACCTTCGGCGTGATCCCCAGCAGCTGTTGCGGGTCGAAGGGCTGGAACAGCTCGGGGTGTACGAAAGGAGTGCCGGTGGAGATGGTGCCGACGCCGGTGCCGACGATCGGCGTGGTCACGCTCAAAGGTACGCCGGTCTCCTCGGACACTATCCTGGCGATGTCCGGCAGCCGTGTGAGGTCGGGGGCGCTCCACCAGGCTTCACAGTCGGCGCCCAGCAACTGGGTCGTGCGGGCCGGGTCGTGGGCGAGCAGGAACAGCAGCTGCTCGGTTGCGGCCATGCCGCTGCGTTCGGCGATCCCCAGCCATGAACAGGACACTACCCGTACCTCTGCCCGCAGGGCCTCCACAGTGTTGGCCAGGCCCAGCCCGAGGTCGTTGTGCAAATGAGAGGCGAGAACCACCTCCTCACCGGCCCCGTCGGCGACGTCGGAGAACATGCGCGCGGTCTCGGTCGGGAGCTGGCATCCGATGGTGTCGGCCAGGACGACGGTCCCCGCTCCCGCCGCGGTCATTGCTGCCGCGTAGGCGGCCATCAGCCCGTGGTCGGCGCGCGAGGCGTCCGCCAGACAGACATCGACGGCGACCTGATCGTCCACGTCCTTGGCGTCCTTGACGAGCCCGACACCCTGCTCCAAGGCTTCGCGGGCGCTCAGGTGGGTCATGACCTGGGCCATCGCCTCCGAGGCCGGGACCACGACCATGATCCGGGCGTGTGCGGTGCCGGCGACGGACGCGAGCGCCTGGCGCACATCGGCCCGGGTGCCCCGGCACACGGCGGCGACACTCACCGCGCCTTCCGCCTCCACCGCCACGCGCCGCACCGCCTCGAACTCCTCGGCGCACACCGCGGGAAAGCCGGCCGCGAACACCACATGCCGCGGCCCGTGATCACCGAAGATCCGCCCCTGCTCCCGCGCGAGACGGACCCGGAAGCTCGCGCTCATCAGTGTCTTGGCCTGGGCGCCGTCGCGTGCGGACTCCTCCCACAACACCACCCGCCCCGCCCGGGCCGACTCCCGCACCACATCCACGCCCACCGCGCACCCCCGATTTCCCGACGCGGCTCCTGGAGACGGCCGGCGCTCAGCTCTCCGCTTGTGGAGAGCAACCAAGCCCGTACTCTAGGTGGCCAACCGTCAGCTTCATGACCGCGCGCAGACCGACCACCGGCCGATACGGCTGGCGGGGACATCGGGCTCGTCCCTGCCGGTCGACGCTGCCCGAACCGTCCATGGTCAAGGGTGCTGAGTGGCCACTGCTTTGGCAGCGGTTCTTCGCTGCCAAAGCTGGCCCCGGCCGGCAGTCGGATTCCCGCTGCTGGCCCTGCAGCTGGTGCAGACGGCTGGTCTTCGATTTGTTCCTAGGGTGTCGTGTGCGGCGCGTATGTGATCCGGCCGTTGATTTTCACGGTGGAAGCGGTGTCGGGGAGTTCGGCCTCGATCCAGCCGGTGCGACTCTCGTGGGGCTTGAGACTGCCGTAGGAGCACTTGACGGTGTCACCTGCCGGGACGCAGGGGTGCGAGCTTTCGATGATCCGAAGGCCGGAGGGATGGATCGCGTGGGTCATGACGACGCGGTCGACCGGTTCGTCGCCGTTGGACAGCTTCCATTCCCAGGTGACGGTGTGCTCGTCCTCGGAGATCTGAGGGGGGTCGTAGCTGAAGACGACGGCTGCCTCGGCGTGCGCCGACGGTACGTTCATCGCCAGGGTCATCACAGTCATGGCGGCCGCGAGCGCGGAGCGCAGCAGACGCTGGTACGGGTGGTTGAGTTTCATGATCTGTCCAACGCCACTGGTACCTCTCCGTCACGGTGGACTCAGGCTCGCGGTGCCCGCGTGTGCGGAGCGCTCAGGCGCCAGGGCTGAACATGTTCCAAAGTCACTGATGCTGTCAGTGTGCAGGTGGTGCAGTCCTGCCTCGCGTGGTGGAGGCAGGACTGGCTGGATCAAGGGGTGTCAGAGGCGGCTGCGCCGCCCGCACCGTGGGCTCAGCCCCTCGAAGGCGCGTACTGCAGGGCGGGTTTTTGTTACGTCGCCGCGCGGCGAACCGCATGGCGGGTGAGGGCTGGGAGCTGTCCATCAGATCCATCCGCGGGGCATGACCCGGATACGCCGGAAACCTCACACGGGATGATCTTGAATGCATGTCCAGCATGCGATGCGTGCCTTGAGCGGGGGTGTGGTCGTTGTCGCCGAGAGCGCGTCCCGTTGCAGGTCGGGGCCAGCGGCTGCCTGGTCTGCTGGTGGCGGGATGTCACTAACTCACCTTGGGAGTGGCGTGTGGTGGATGAGCGGACGAGCAGTGCTGATGGGCCGGGCAGTGTGCTGGTGACGGGTGCGGGCAGTGGGATCGGGCTGGCCGCTGCTCTGCTGCTTGCCCGTCAGGGCTGGCGGGTGATCGGGACGGCACGTTCACGGGAGAAGGCCGACGCGCTGGTTCTTGCCGCCCGTGCGCAGGGCCTGGTCGTGGACGCGGTGATCATGGATCTGACGGACCCGATGTCTTGTCGTGAGGCTGTCGGGGCGGTCGCCGAACTCACCGATGGCGGCCCCCACGCGCTGGTGGCCAACGCCGGGATCCCGCTGACAGGGGCGATCACCGATGTGCCGGCGGAGCGCGTTCGTGAGGTGATGGAAGTCAACGTTGTGGGCACGCTGGGCATGTGCGGCCTGGTGCTGCCCTCGATGCGTGAGCGGGGCCGCGGCCGGATCGTGGCGGTCTCTTCCGCCGCCGCTCGGATTCCGGCGCCGATGAGCGGCTGGTACTGCGCGAGCAAGCACGCGCTGAGCGCGGCGATGCACAGTCTGCGTATGGAGGTCCGCGGCTACGGTGTGCAGGTAGTTCTCGTCGAGCCGGGCGTGGTCGCGACCCCGTTCTGGGACCGGGCACAGGAGAACCTGCCCGTCCTAACCGGTGGCGCCGGTGACGCAGGCGTTCATGACCGGGCCGTGAATCTCTTCTCCCGCATTCAGCGGTCGGCCGGCGGGCCGCAGCCCGTGGCCCGCACCATCGCCAAAGCTCTGCGCGTCCCGCGCCCGCGGGCCAGGTACACCGTCGGCGCCGACGCACGCCTGGGCGTCGCTCTGCAGAGCATGACGCCTCTGTGGCTCAGCGATCACGTCAAGGGCCGCCTGTTTGCGCTCCATACCCCGGCTGGCACCACAACGGCGTCCGTCCCGATCGGGTGAGTCGAGCAGTATCTGACGCTCCACAGGCTTTACGCACTACGTGATGACCCCGCCGGGGCCCGTCCGCCCCGGCTCCGAGCCGGGGCCGGGGCTGCGCTGTGCCGTCCGCGTGACGCCGTGCCGTCAAGATCGTTCCCCTTGATGACGCGTATGCCGCTGTGGCTGTCACGGCCGGCGCGAGTCAGGGTCCCTCAAGGGGTCGCGGGAGCAAGGGGAGTGTCTTGGCCTTCGAAGAGTTCGTGGTGTCCCGATACGGCGGATACCGGTCCGAGGGCCGCACTCTGCGGCACGGTGATCCCACGGCGGAGACGGTCGTACTGATCGGCGGAGCCCTCCAGCGCAAGACGGCATGGGGCCGTTTCGAGACGGCGCTGGCCAAGACGTTTCACATCTTCACCGTGGACCTGCCCGGATGGGGCGAGGCGGACACGCTGCCCGCCTCCTACGGGCTGGACTTCCTCGCTGGCGCCCTGCACGACCTGCTGGAGACAGCCGGGCACCGCAAGGTGCACGTGCTCGGCGCTTCCTATGGTTCGGGCATCGCCTACCGCTATGCCCAGACCCACCCCCACATGGTGCGCAGCCTGGCACTGGCTGGACCGCTCCTGTGGGTCCCCGACCCGGTCCGGCAGGATCTGCGACGCAGCGTGGAGTTGCTGGACAGCGGACACATGGAGGAGTTCGCTCGACTGAGCGCGGACACCATTTTGCGTTCCGCTCCGAGCGCGCGCGTCACCCGCCAGTCCGCAGTGCGCCGCGTCCTGTACTCCATGTTCCGTGACATCGACGGGGCGGACCGGGAGAAGTACCGGAACAACACGCTGAGGCTGCTGGAACAGCTGCCGTCGCTGCACCCGGCGGTCACTGTCCCCGTGGCGGTGGCCACCGGTGAGCACGACCTGTTCACCCCACCGGGCCTGTGCCGCGAAGTGGCTTCGGCGTGTCCCGACGCCCGCGTCATGCTGATGCACGACGCCGACCACGCCATGCATCTGGAGCTCCCTGATCTGGTCGGCGATCTGCTGATCCGTTTCGCGACTGGGCAGTCCCTCGACAGCCTGGCCTACTGCCACCCGGTGGAACATGCGGCCGTGCCATCACCCAGCGTCGCGGTGCAGACGGCGGCCGGCTGTCGGTGACCGGACAACCGAGATCCCTTCCTGCCCCGCATGCATGGCACCCGCATTACCATCGCGCCAACCCAGCAGCGGGTGCGAACCCAGCAGCGGGTGCGAACCCCTTCCCGTTGTCTCCCCGAACTGACCGTGGACACCTCCACGGTCCCCTTGACCCCCAACGACAGGGCCGTCCCTCACAAGAGGACCGCCCCGCGCCCGTCATCCCAGCCCGAGGCCCTCATGACCACAGTCCGCCCCACTGTCCTGCTCACCGGATCGACCGGCGTAATCGGGCAGAATCTCCTTCCCGCACTCACCGTCCGCCATGACGTCACCGCACTCGTGCACCGCCGCCTGCCCCAAGGTGCCACCACATGCGTACAGGCCGACCTGACCGCCGACGGCATGGGCCTGAGCAACAGCCGGCGCCGCGAACTGGCCGCCGGTATCGACGTCATCGTGCACTGCGCCGGCCTCACCGACTTCGCCCCCCGCGACCGCACCGCCTTCGACAACGTCAACGCTGAGGGCACTCGCAGGATTGTGGAACTCGCCGACGACGCCCGTGTGCCCGTGGTCCTGCTCTCCTCCGCCTCAGCCGCCTTCGATGTCCCCGGAGAGGACCTTGCCGCCCGCTCCATGCGCGCCTACGGCCAGTCCAAGCGCCGGGGTGAGGAACTGGCCGCCCGGTGCAGCCAACCTGTCGCGATCGTGCGCACCGCGCTCCTCTTCGCCGCCCGCAACGCCTCCGCCGCCCCGCGACACCAGTTCCCGCACGCCCTGTTCACCGCCATGCTGCAAGCGCGTCCCGGCTCGCTGCCCATCCAGCCCGACCACTGGACCGACATCCTCCCGATGGAAACTCTCGTCGACTACATCACCGCACTCACCGAAGCCCAGATCCGAAGGGACACAACAGCCCCCGGCCTCCACTGGGTCACGGCCGGCCCCGCACGCCTGACCGCAGCCGACCTGGAGCAAGCCTGCATCAACTTCCTCAATGAGGCAGGCCGGCCGGCCACCGGACCCCTACTGGCCGACCCCCTGGCCCTGCAGCCTCGCGCACGCGGCATGGCCCGCGTAGCCCAGATCGGATTCCTGCCACCCGATTACCCGGACATGCCCTCCCACCTGACCCGCATGCTCCCCACCCAAGTGACCCGCTCCGACGTACTCGAAGCCCTCACGGACAACATCCGACGCTGCGCACCATGGACACCGTAAACACCCGATCCAGCCTGCAGAATGCCTGAGGTAAGGCGCGTCTGGACGCAGGGCCACGCTCTGGTCGCCAGGGACATGGCCCTTGAGGGCTGTCATGTGTACACGGATGACTTCATGGACCGGCCTGGCCGTCCGCATCGCCCAAAAAGCACAGGCCGGCCTGCGTCGCATACACCGCGACCGACACCGCCCAGTGCCACAGGTCACCGCAGTGGTTCACGTCTGATGGCAGTGGTACGGCTTCGGCAATGTTCTCCGCTGTGGAACCTGGCTGCTTGCCGGGGAAGCTGGACACCTGCTGTCCTTGGGGCGCTGACGCTGGTGGCCGGGACAGCAGGTGAACCGGCCGTTCCCTGACTTGCGGGGTGAGGTCGAGCTTAGGGCTGCGTGGAGGTGTCCTCGAAGTAGAACCAGTCATCCACGTTCCGTCTGCCGACCAGCGGTGATGTCGTTGAGCTGGGGAGTCGCAGGACTGCAGGGGACGCCGTCGGTAGCCACGCTTGCTGTGGGGCGGGCGTCGATGACGTATGGGCGATTCTTCGGGTGGGTAGCCCTTTCGGGGTTGGCTATGGCGTTGAAGGGTGATGCGCGAGCAGGTGGGGGCCTCGTGGCGCATGCCGTCTTTGACGCTCACGCTGGGGTGGGAGGGCGGGGCCAGAGGTGACCGTATCTTTGATCGATCCGGGCGTGCGTGTCCCGGGACGGGTCCATCCGCGGGTCGATCAGATCGGTCAGGGGCTGGAGGTGTGGGCGGCCAGGACCGGTTTGGCGGCAGACGCTTATAGCCGGGGACGGTTGCGGGCGGCGGGTTTTCACCGGATGGCGGCCCGTATGATCCCTGATGCTGCGGCCGGGGACGTGGCACGGCTGGCCCAATGGATCACTGTGCTGTTCCATCTCGACGACGAGCAGGACGAAGACCTCGCTGGCCGCTCCTCGGCCGCCGTGCGCGACAGCTATGCGGCGCTCACGGCTGTTCTCGAAGGCCGCACGCCAAGCTGCCTGCGCTTGTTGTCGCCGGTCGTCGGCGCGGTGGCCGGTCTGTGGCCTGCTACGGCGGCCGGGATGTCGCAGCAGTGGCGGTGCCGGTTCCTTAGCCACCTGGAGCGGCACCGGGATGCGTTCTTGACGCAGCTCGCTCACCGCCGCCACGGCACCACACCGACGCCGCAGGACTATCCAGCGCTGCGCCGGGATGCCAACGGTGTGTTCATGTACGACCTAGTTGAAGCCCTGCACCACGTGGAGGTTCCTGCCACCCTCGCGGCAACCCACGTGTGGCGCCAGATGCGCGATGCGTCCAACGACCTCACCGCGTGGACCAACGACCTGCTGTCCTACCCGAGGGAGGCGGCGGCGGGGGAGAGCACCAACTACGTCCTCGTCCTACAGCACGCGACCGGCTGCCGCCTCGAAGACGCCGTGAGTCAGGTGAGCGACCTCATCGAGCAGCGCGCAGCGCAGATGACGGCCGCCCGCCGCCGGCTGCACCACGCCACGCGGGCCCTGAGGCCGTCCGTGCGGGCCGGTGTCGCCCAGGTTGCGTACACGATCTGCACCATGCCCAGCACACATATGGCCTGGCTGAAGGAGTCCGGCCGTTACACCGCGCCTTCGCACCCCACTCCCCAGACGCTGTCGCCTTGACCGTTGCACCCTGCCTGGGCGCCGCGGTCGTTCGTCATGACGGCCGGTCCACGCCTGAGGGCCGGGCCGCCACGCGGCAGCCCGGGCGGGCCGGGCCAACGACGTGAATCCAGTGATCAGGAAGGGCCGTGAGATGACGAACACCGCAGTCGAATTCGAGGAACGTGACGATGAGCAGGCCACTGTGCGACGGGTCGCGCAGCGGGTGGCCGGCCGGGTCGCGGCGGCGTTCGACGACCGTGGCGCGTTCGCCGAGCCGACACTGAGCCGGGTGCTGGAGTCCGCGCTGATGCTCGCCCTCTTACGCCGACACAACCTCTACCCGCGCGTGCGGACACGTCTGGAGCAGTTCATCGCCGCCCGCCGGACCGATCCCCACCTGCACCCGGTGGAGCAGACGCTCGCTCGCGCCGCGCTCGGCCTGCCCCAGCCGCCCCATGCCCTCGACCGGGCCCTGGGCGACATCCCCGCTCACGCCCGTGACCGCAAACAGATCCTGTTCGCCCTCTACCTGGCCGTCCTCGGGCAGGACCCCTACCCGCCCCGGGCCGCCGGCCTGGACTACCGCGGGCAGACCACCTGGGGAGAAGCCACTGGCTGCGCCATGAAAATCCTCGCCACCCACGCCCGGGGTCAGGACGTGCCCCAAGAGGACTGCCGATTCCTGACGAACCGGCTGGCGGCGGCCCGGCGTGAGGTGTGGGAGGGCAACGTCGGCGCGCACACCCTGGCCCTGCTCGCCCTGCACCACACCACTCCCGCCAGCCCGCTCATCGGCGACGGCATCGACGCCCTGCTGCAGGTGCGCAACCCCGACGGCGGTCTGCCCTTCGTCGCCGGTCACACCCTCTTCCTGTCCGCCGTCGCCGCCCTCGCCCTGGCTCGCTGCGCCTTCCCCGAGCACCGCGAACTACTGCTGGGCGTCGGCGACTACCTCGCCACCCACCAAAATCCCGACGGCGGATGGGCGTACACCGAACGCGTCACCCAGTGCGACGCCGAAAGCACCGGCGCCGTCCTCGAGGCCCTCCACGCCATCAATCCGGCCCGCTACACCCACGCCCTCGACCGCGGCCGCGCCCACCTCGCCGGCCTGGCGGGGGAAGACGGGGGCTTTCCCACCTACCTGCCCGGCGAGCCCTCCGAAGCGGTCATGACCGCCAACACCATCCTCGCCCTGGCCCCCGACCCCGCCCGCTACACACCCCTGCTGCACCGCGCAGTGCTCCATCTCCTCGACGTCCAGGCCGCCGACGGCACTTTCGAACGCAGTTGGAGCCTCACCCACACCCACGGCCTGCGCCGCGCCACCGCTGCCCTGACCTGTCTGCCTCCGGCGGTCAGCATCCCGCTGCGCGCACGCGTCCAGGCCGCCGTGCGCCGGGCCGGCGCCTACTGTGCGCGCACGCAGAACCCGGATGGAGGCTTCGGCCATCAGGCGGGTGATGCCAGCGACATCAGCAGCACCGCCCACGCCCTGAGTGTGGCCGCCGTCCTGGGCTGCCCCGCCTGGACCGGCCGAGCTCTGGCCTATCTGCTGGCCCGTCAGCAGCCCGACGGCGGCTTCACCTCACGGCCCGAGCAGGTCGCCCCCCGTCCCATCCCCTACTACCACCCCGCACACGCCGCCGTCTTCGCCCTCACCGCACTGGGCGACCTGCACCAAACCCGTACGGCCGGCAAGGGTGCATCGGCATAAGGGCTGGCGTGCCGCGGACCGGTCACGTCGAGCCCGGTAACTACCAGGACCGCGTCACCAGCCTCCGGTGGACCCGCCGTCGCGTGCGGACTTCGGCAGCGTCGACCGGCAGGGGCCGAGTCCGCCGGCGTCGGAGGGCGGACACGCGGCCCGGACGGCTCCGTTAGTCACCACGTCGCTTTGCCGTGGTAGGCCTGCGGACCTTCCCGTTGCGCTGCTCTGCCCATGCCCCTCGGCTGGAGTGAAGGAGTAAGGAACGGGCGGGATGGGCGGCGCGGCCGCGGCCGGGCATACCAGTGGGTTTCACCACTGCTGACGGCGCCGTACTCGCGGGAATGGAAGGGCTGCTCGTCCTTGTCGGACCCGGATCCTGAGGCCCAGGAGAGTCCGGAGCGGCCGCCGCCCTGGTCACCCAGCGGACGGCATGGAACTTGTTGAACTCCGCACGCACCGGCACGTCCGCGACCCGGTGGGAAGGGGCCGAGGTCCTCGGCCGTCATGCAGACGATCGCGCCGCCGCCGTACTCGGTGCGCGCGGCCACGGCCTCCTCGGTGTCCAGCATGTCCTCGGGGCCGAGCTCGTCCACGCGCACGACGCGGTATTTCGGCATCGCGCTGATCTCCGTGGCCAGCTGCGGCAGCTCCTCGACCAGGTCGGTGACCGAGTAGCCCTCGGAAAGCGGCCGGCCGGTCAGTTCCTCGGGCAGCACCGCCCGGGTGCCGGGGGCGTCGGCCTGCTCGCGGTAGATCCGGCCGATGGCCGCGATCTCCTCGTCCGCCGGGTCCGACAGCCGCAACACGCCCAGCAGACGCTCCTCCAGCTCGGTCAGCTCCTCGCCCTGCTCGTAGCGGGCGGCCGCCCGCAGCATCACCCCGTACAGCAGGTTCCCCGCCGGGTTCAGCAGGAGACGCTTCTCCCGCGTGCTGAGCGAGGCGGCGTCGCGCTGGCCGGTCTGGTGCAGGCCTGTTGCACCAGACAGCTCGGCGCGCAGCTTCTCAAGACGCTCGGAATGCGGAACCAGCCGGGGACGGGTGGCCATGGACATGGACGCTCCTTGTGCTCGTCAGACAGGGGCAGTATGTAGCTGTTCGATTACCCTGCGTTAGAGCCGTTTTCCGCCAGCCAATGACAGCCAGTAGCTTGCGCCTTCAAGGTGACGCAGGCGGCGCTGGAGTGGGGTGACACCAACGGAGACGAGAAGATCTCGCTGAAGGAGTGGCTGAGGCCCCTTCAGGTCAAGTAGCGCGCTGGTGCAGGGCGCGCAGCACGCTGGGATGGCTCAGCGCGGTTACCGCGGGACGAATATGCCTTGTCGCCTGGCGACCGCGTCAGGGCGGGTGCGGGGGCGGCACGGGCCCGCGCACCTTGTACTTCCGCCACCCGCGCACCGCAGGCTCGTACACGCTGTCCAGCCGCTTGAAAGCAGGCCCTCCATTCCGACCGACGCCCACGTTAGCCACTCATGCACGGTGTCCGGGTCGGTGGTCGACGGACACAGCGCCCAGGGGGCGGATAGCCGACGCGAGGTGAGCACGGACTCGAGCGCGGCTCTGCGCCGCCGGTACGACCATCCGGTCGTGTCGGTTCCGGACAGCCTCAACAGATCGAAAACAGCACGGCCCCAGACGTTTCTCGCCCAGGGCCCCGCGGTCCGGCTCAACGGCCGGACGGCAGCGGCGTCACGCCCACTCCACGCCCAGCTCCCGCAGTGCGGCCAGCTGTTCATGGGTGAGCTTGTCCCGCCTCGCGCGGGTGTTCGATACCCACACACCCAGTTTCACCGGCACCGGCTCCGTCTCGCCGTCGACCTCGATCTCCACGACCGTGCCGCGCGGGACGGCCCGCTGTCCCTCCTTCTGCACCCACTGTGCGAGGGCTGCCAGTCCCCGCTGGAATGCCGCCTGCGTCTTGCTCGGGCTGTTCGTCGTGCGCGCGGCTGCCGGGGCGGGAGACGGGGCCTGATCGGGCTGTACGCCCAGCTTCGCCAGCCGTTCCTGCTGTTCGGGGAGGAGCTGTGCCCAGGTGCCCGGGTTCTTCTGCCGCTTCAGCCACCGCCCGATGTCGTCGCCCTCGAACAGCACGCCGGGAGCGATGGCCGGCAGGACACCGTCGGCGTCAACGAGGTCGGCCAGGACGCGGTAGTGGCGCTGCCAGTCCAGCGGCCACGGGCAGTCCCAGTCCTCGTCGACCGCGGCCATCTGCTGCGCGCGTATGGCAGCCCGCTCCGCGTCCTTCCCGAGCCCGTTCTTCGTGCCCTTGCGTCGGAGGTTGGCCATGTGCTGCCCGATGGGCACCGGGCCGCCGTCGGCCGGGTCGTCCCACACCGTGTCCTGCCGGGGCGCGAGGTGTCCTATGGCCCGTCGGTAGGACCTGAGCGCGGCGAGCTTGGCCTCCCACGCCTCCTCGCCCGGCTCCCACACCATCCCGGCTTCCGGCGCGTCCAGCAGCGTTTTGCGCCGGTCCTCGAGCTCCCCGGCCCGCAGGGCCTTGCGCTGCTGGTGGACCCACCGGCCGAGCGGAAACGCCTTCGTGGCTCCGACCTCGACCTCGACGTCGTAGGGGACGGCGTAGAGGCCGGTGATCTCGTTCTCCTGCCGCCAGCGGATCAGGGGCTGGTAGCCCTCCAGCCACACCAGCGATTCCGGTCGGTAGACCCGGGTGCGCAGGAACGCGGCGATGGTCGCGGAGTCGCGTGGGCTGGAGAAGTGGAGCAGCGCGGACTCGGCAGCGGCGTCGGTGTCCTCGCCCGGCTCCTGGTCCTCGATGTCGCTCTCGCCGCCGGCGCCGACGATCCGCCCGTCCTCGTCCCGCCGCAGGTGCACCTTGCGCTTCCCGCTCGTGAGCGCCCGGGAGGCGAGCTGCTCGACCAGACGTTCGTCATGCGAGCGCAGGCCCTGGAGCACGGCTACAAGGGGGCGGAACGAGGCGCTGGCGACCATGTCGGTGGGGTCCTCGCCGGGCTCCAGGAACACCGGCACGATGATCCGCGCGACCTTGGTGGAGCCGTCGCGGTTGATGCGGAGTGCCCGGCCGATGTTCTGGACGATCTCGACCTGGGAGCCGCGGGTGTCGGCGAAGCAGATCGAGTCGACTCCCCGCTCGCCGGTGATGTCGACGCCTTCCCCAAGCACGCGGCAGCTGGCGAGGAACGCGCGGTGCACCCGGCGCCCGGCCGCGTCGATGCCGCCTGCGAACTGGCGCAGGACCTCACGTCGCTCGGCTACGAGGTGGTCGCCGCACAGCCAGGCCGACCACACGCGGTCCGGGGGTACGTGGCGGCCGGCCTCGAGCTCGTAGAACTCCGCGTCGATCGACGACGCGGGCAGCCTCTCCGCCTTAGCCAGGTCCTCATCGGAGGCGTCGTTCATGTACAGCGCGGCAGCGGTCTCCGGCAGCTTCTCCGCGAACGCGGCGGCCTCCTCGACCTTCTGGTGGAACGTCATGACGGTGCGCAGATCCCAGGCGGCGGCGTGCTCCAGGAGCGCGGTCTGCAGCAGCGCCAGGCGCCGACCGCGCCGCGCGTCTTCGGTCTCCCCGAGGACGGGGGAGGGGTCGCGGATCTCCAGGACGTCGATCTCGAACCCGGCGAGGATCCCCCGCTCGATCGCCTCCGAGAGCCCCAGCTCCGCGAGCCACGCGCCGTAGGTTCCGTGGGGGTCGTCGGCCATGCTCGCGATCTCCGCCCCCTGCTCCTCTGCGCCCTTCTGTGGGCGGGCCGCGGCGAGGATGCGTGGGGTGGCGGTGAGGTAGAGCCGGAAGTCGACAGGGATGCGGGTGTTGTCGTGGATGGCGGCCCACGGCCGCCCCATATCCCCAGCCGTCATGTGCCCCTCGTCCGTTTTACCGACTGTGAGTGTGTGTGAGGCCTTGATGGGCTGGCATTTCACGTGCCGTACATGCTCGCGGCGGCGGCCCTCGCGCTCC
>NZ_JBVJPE010000035.1:0-51708 GCF_055582805.1 Streptomyces sp. NPDC107498
GGGTCCGCTGCGCTCCCCCGCCTGACGGTCCTTCCGGCTGCGCCTCCAGTCCCTTGGGGCCCGCTGGCGCGGGCCGGGCTGGCTACGAGGGGGTGAGGGGTCGCTCGTTCGTGTGGGTTCCAGTGTACCGCGTGCATCCGTGAGATGCAGCATGTACCGTTGGCGGAAACACAGGACACCCCCCAGCCCCCCGCTTTCGGCGCGGCTTTTGAGGCTGCATCAGCACCGGCATTCTGCCCACCACTTGCGCGAGGAAAAAGGAATTGGGACGGCTCCGACCTCAGCCACCGAACGGTACCCCGGAAATCGGAAAGTCAAAATTCCGACGTGCGGAGGTACCGAAGCCGAACGGCCCCCCGGGCCGGGCGGCGGAACCGCCCACCGGTACCGGCCACGCTTCCTCGCTTTTGATCGTCACGGCCGGTACCACCCGAGACTCAGAGCCGCTGATGCCGCCTACGGTCCGCACCCGAACCGCGGAGCCGCACGCGAAGCCGCCTCAGCCACCCCGCCCCAGCCCCGGGACGGGTGAGAGCGCGGCCAGACACGCCCGGCTTCCCGCTGCTGCCAGCCCAGGGGAGCCAAGGCCGGCACCCGCCCGACAGGCCCGGAGGGTGTCTTACAGACACCTAAGAGTGCTCGCGGCTCCAAAACGCCCTGACCTGCACAAACGTCAAACGGCGTGTTCTAGATCTCCAGAACAAAGGGGGGTCTGTTTGTTCTGGAGATCTAGAACAAACTCCGGGCGTGCCGGAGCGGCTCAGTGGCCCGCTGGAGCCAGGGCGTGTTCTACCCCTCTGAAACAAGACGGTTCCCCTAGTGATACCGTTCGTGCCCGACGCACGATGATCTTCCTGGAGGCTTTGATGGAGCAGCTGCCGGTCGTTCGGCCCGGCCAGCGCGTTGTCGCGCGGTCCGACGGCAAGGGCGGCATGGTCGTCAGTGTCGAGAAGATCCAGGGCCGCGAGTTCGCGGTCAGCGCGGAGGCGAAGGGCTACGTCCTGGACGCCCGGCTGCTGATGGACGTCCTGGGCAGCCTCAAGATGCCGGGCAGCTGGTTCCAGGTGTGGTGCAAGCTCGTGGCCGCGCAGGACCCGGCCTACCACGGCGTGGACCGGACGAAGGCGCCGCGCGGCTACGTCGAGATCAACCAGCGCGTCCTCCAGCAGCGGTGCAGCCTGTCCGCGGCCTCGGTGAGCGAGCCGTGTCAGTTCTTCCATCAGATCGGCTGGATGCGGACCGCGAAGCCTGGGGTGCTGCAGCTCAACCCGTGGCTCACGGTGGCCGGCACCTCCGCCGAGCAGGAGCAGTGGCAGAAGGAGTGGAACGCCGCGAAGGGCCCGGCCTGCATCATCCCGGCCCCGGACTACCCCGCCGAGTGGCGCAAGGAGCGGGCCGAGGCGAAGAAGGCCGCCGAGGCCGCCCGTCGCAGCGAGAAGGTTGTGAAGCTGTCGCGCCGCCGTCTGCCCGCCCGGAAGGCGAGCGCGTGACGCGCGCGGGCATATCCTCAGAGCCAGAAGACATCGACCAGGAGGCCCTCGTGAGCACCACTTACGTACCTGGCCTACCGTCCAACGAGCCCGTCACGCTCACCCGTGACGCTCTGCGGATGCTCGCCCTCGTGGACATCTCCCTGACCGCCCGGCGTGTGCTCGATGTGCTCCTGGCCTTCCAGGACCCGGACAGCGGTGCTGTCGGCATCAGCCAAGCCGAGATGGCCGCCGAGCTTGGCGCCGGGAAGCCTGCGGTGAACCGTGGCTTCAAGGAGCTGCGGGAGGCCGGCCTCGCGTGGCTGCTGCGCCGCGGCTGCTACCAGCTCCACCCCGTCCTCACCGGCGGCCGGGTCGCTGGCACCGCGATGGCGGTCCCCGAGATCAACACGACGCCCGCAGAGGACTTCACCGAGCAGCGCCGAACCCGCTTCGCCGCGCAGGTCGCCAACCTCGCGCAAAGCGCCTGAGCGGCCCCACAGGGCCCTTCCCGTCGCTACGGCGCCGCACCCCCCAGGGTGCGGCGCCGTTCGCGTGCCCAGCGGTCCGCTCGGGGCCTTCGGGTGGCACATCCTTCCCGCCCAGGGGAAACCACAGGTCGTCGGGTTGCCGCCCCGGTTGTCGGTATCACCAGAGGTACCGACATGTTCTAGTTCTCCAGAACACGCGTCGCCGGGAACGGGACATCGGGCGCACACCATTCCCCTCCAGGAGAAAGGTGCTGGTCAGCGGAGCGCGGCCCGAGTTTCGGTAGCACCAGGGGAACCGTCTTGTTCTGGTTCTCCAGAACAAGCGCCGACGGTGCGCTGAGGAGCGCGTACATCGTTCCCCTAGAGGGGAAAGCCGCAGGTAGGACGGCCCGTACGAGCGTTCCCGGAAGGCCCTGCCGCGCGCCACCCGCCCGAGTGTCGGTCGCCGCGGTACGAGTGAGTCGTGACCCACAACTTCGGCCTCTACCTCACCCTGGAGCTGGGCAGCCACTACGGCTCGCCCTCTGACAGCTGGCCCGCCGGTAGCTGGCCCGCGAGCACAGAGCACGTCATCCCGTTCTTCACGATCGTGGTCAACGAGCTGGGCGCGGACCGGGCAGCGCACTGGTTCATCGCGGCCGAAGAGGCTCACAAGCGCGTGGTCGCTGCGGACCAGGCCCAGGAGTACCAGTTCGGCTTCGCTGCCCACCTGAACACTGAGATCGGCGACGACCGTGAACCGTCCCTCCCCTGCGCGGCAGCGTGGGAAGCGATGAAGGCCCTGTACGAACTCGTGCGCCGGGACACCGCTGCCGACCCTGCCGTTCTCTTCAGCTGCGCTGTGCTGGCGAGCGGACGGAACAGCGGCCGGACGGACGAGAGGCTGGTTGCAGCAGCCGGGCCCGCGTAGCCGGCTCCGGTGCAGCAGCCATCCGCGCTGCTCCGGTGATGCTGGCCTTGCTACCCGTGCAGCACCCATGTGCCGTCTGGGCCGTGCGAATGCTGCGCTGCGCTGCTCGCCGGACGTGCAGCAGGCGTCTTGCACCCTTCACCACCAGGAGCAGCAGGACGTCGGGGGCCGAGCAGCACGAGGCGCTGCACCCGGTCGCTGACGGCCGCGGCCTGGCGGGAGCGGATCGCGTCTTGCACCCCATTGGTAGGTACTACAGGTAGTACCTATGTGCGGGTTGAATCTCCTTCCCTCTGAGAGCAGAGCTCGGGCCGGGAGCAGCGAGAGGCGGCGACCGGGGAGAGCGCCGGCGCCCGTCGCGGAGCCGTTGCCGAGGCGCGGGGCGCTTCATTCGCCGCCCGAAGCGCTGTACGCCGCTGTGAGCGCCTTTCAGGGTCTTGATCGTCGCTCGGGAGCCCGGAGGGCGTCAGAACGCCGCAGACGGCCGTACAGGGCCGGGAAGGATCATGTGCGCCGGAAGGCGGGGTCGACTTCTGCTGAGGCGAGGGCGGGGTGATGTGTGCCCGCGCAGCGAGCTTCGCTCTCAGGGGGAGAGATCTACAACCCGCACATAGGTACTACCTGTAGTACCTACCAATGGGGTGCAAGGCGCGCTCCGGCCGGTCCGGGTCGGGACCCTGCAACGCGGAGCGCAACGCGCGCCCGATCGGCGCGGTGCGGGGTGTTGCAGCAGGTCAGGGCCGCAACGCGGACCCTGTTGCACTCGTGCGTTGCACCGGCGTGTTGCAGGGCGCACCGTCGGCCTGGAGCTCCGGGCCGACGGCGGCACGGCGATGGGTGCTGGGTGCAAGGCAGGTGGCGAGCCCGGCGAGGACTGCCTGGCTGTACTTCCGGTACTTCGCCTACGGCGGGTGGGAAGAGCGTGCTCGTCCCCTGGTCAGTCAGTCTTAGGTCTTTCTTGTACGCGAGCGATCCCTCACCAACCGGCGGACCCGATCCCTCACCAACCGACGAACATGCGCAGAGGCCGGCCGGGCCCGGCGGCACGCGGTCGGCCTGGTCCAGGTCGTCGCGGGTCAGACCTCGAGGTAGGCGACCACGACCACGGTCTTTAAGGCCGTGACCCAGTACAGCAAGCGCACGCGCTCGACCTCGTCGGCGTACTCGCGCAGCTGGGGGCCGGCGGTGTCGCCGGGGATCGGCTCGCCGACCTCGGGGTCGACGGAGACAACGACCAGGGCGCGGTCCAGGGCGTGGATCTCCGCCTCGCTGGTCAGGTTCTCCAGCTGCTTGGCGGCGGAGTCGGAGAACGCGATCCGGGCGCGGCGCCGACCGTGCTGCGGGGCCATCAGGCGACGGCCGGGCGCTGGGAGGCGAGGCGGGCGAGGTGGGCCTCGCGCAGCTCCTCCCACGGGGTGCACTGCTCGGGGTCGGGCAGGCCGTTGGTGGCGATGTCTTCCAGGACGGCGGCGAACCGGTCGGCGTCGGCGCGGGTCTTGGCCGCGTACGCGCGGACCGCGTCGGCGGCCGCGGGCTCCAGCTGCCGGGCGGTGTCGGCGGGGGCCGGCTGTTCGCTCATCGAGGGCTCCAGGGGGCAGAACTGGCGTTGCTCACCACGGTATCGCCGGGTCGCGGAGCCCGGGACCACTCCGGCTGAACCGCCCCTCGTGACTACGTTCCGTACTGCTCGTAAGCGCTCGGGAGATCAACTCTTATGTGTCACGCTCCGCCCCCGAAACCGCCCTGGAGGCACCTACAGGCCCCGAGAAGCGGACATACAGGGACATATTCGAGGTGGTGTGACACTTTTTCGAGGGAGCGTGACAGTCGGTGTCACGCTCACACTCAGTCAGCGTGACACCCGGCCGGGGAGGCCGGGTCAGTTCGCTTCCGGGTCATCCTGCACCAGGTCCCGGTAGGACTGACGCATCGCGTCCAGCGCGGCGCACCGCGCCACGATCGCGTTCATCTCCTGCGCCAGGTCCTGCGCTCTGCCGGACAGTTCTTCGCCGCTGTACAGAACCCTGCCGTCACAGAAGGCCCGGAGCCTGTCGGAGAGCCCCAGCAGGGCACCGGACAGGTTCGCCGTGCGCAGGTCGATCTGCTCGTACTTCAGGTGCAGGGTGTTGTCGGCCACACCCTCATGATGTCGCCGGCGTGCCGGGCGCGGCGGGCGATTGGCAGAACGCGCCCGGGAGCGGTTGGCCGTACTCCGTCCTACGAGCGGGCGCGGGCGAGGAACACCGCGAGGTCACCGGCGGCTTCGGGTTCGCTGGTGGCAAGCCGGGCCGCGAACGCCAGCTCGTCGACGTCGGCGCCGGGGACCAGGCGGGCGAGTTCGGCGAGCAGTGCGGCGTGGGCGAGGACCGG
This sequence comes from Streptomyces sp. NPDC107498, assembly GCF_055582805.1. NCBI lineage: Bacteria > Bacillati > Actinomycetota > Actinomycetes > Kitasatosporales > Streptomycetaceae > Streptomyces > Streptomyces sp. NPDC107498. Next base: position 5,241 of record NZ_JBVJPE010000035.1, read on the forward strand.
CGGCGTCAGGAGGCCGGCGGCGGCTTCGCGGGCGGCGGGGTCGCGGTAGTGCCCGCGGTGGGCGGCCAGGGCGTGTGCGAGCCAGGCGTCGACGTCGGCCTGGACGTACCCGCCGGCTCGCCGGGTCAGTTCGTCGCGGGCGGCTTCGTCGCCGTCGCGGGGCTCGGTCTGCTCCAGGGCGTGGAGCTCGCGCAGCGCCTGGAGCTCGTCGGCGCGGGCCGCGACCCGGGCGGCTTCGCGCAGCTCGGCTTCGCGGGCGGCGGCGGCCGCGGCTTCGGCGGTGAGCTCGGCCTGGACGACGTCGTCGGTGTCCGGGTCGTAGACGGTGCCCGATGGTGCGGCGGCGAGCAGCTGGTCGAGGCGCTCCCATTCCGCGAGCTCCGCCCGGCCGCGGACGTCGTCGGCCAGGTCCTCGAACCGGGAGTTCTGCCGCGCGTCGAAGCGGGCGTCCTCGAGGGCCGCCGCGACGGCGCCGGCGTCCATCCCCTTCGCCCGGCGCCGTACGACGCGGCGACCGATCCGGGCCGGGTCGACCGGCTCCCGGGGCGCGGCGACGCGCGGGGCGAGCGGGCGGCGGGCGGTGCGCGGGGGTGGCCAGGGCGTGGTCATCGTCGGCCTCGTTTTCGTGGTGTGGATTCGGGAGCGGGCCGTCGTCAGAGCGCTGTGCGACGGCCCGCCGAATACGTTTCTAGCAGGTCTTGAATTTGGCTGGGTCAGAACCGGAATTCTATTCTCAAGACGTCGGTAAAATCTGCTCGCAGGCCAGCGGCTCGGGTACCCCACTCCGTGAAATACGACTCCGTGATGGCCTCCGCGACGATCGGATGCAGGTCCTCCTCCGTCGCACCCGCTTCCTGGAGTTCGAGGATCTGCTTCGCGTAGTAGGGCGAGATGTCCGTGGTGATCTGGCGCTCGCGGCCGTCGTCCGAGCTGCCTGTGCAGGTGAATCCGAAGTGGGCCGTCACGTCCACCATCATGCCGCTGGAGGTGGCTGCCTGTTGACGCGCCTGTGCTCTGACCTGCGGTTGCCACTCTGATTCCGTCTCCTCCACCAGGGCGGCCTGGAGGCGCTTCTGCGGGGTTGTCAGCGTCCCGGCGCGGTAGCGCTCCACCGTGCGGCGCGAGACGCCCAGGCGCTCCGCCAGGGCCTTGGCCGACCCTTTCGAACGCGTGAGAAGGAATTTGACCTGAGCCTTTGCGGATTTCGGCGTGGGTCGGGTGAACACCTTCCGCTCCGCCCGTGCGAGGGCCTCCAGGACCTTGCCGCGGCGCGGGGCCGGCTGCTGCTGCTCGTCGTGATCGCTCATGTGTCCTAGTCGGCCACGGGGAGCCTGTGGACAGTGGCCGAGCTCCGACAGCCAAGATGGCTGAGTCGCAGGATGTGAAGCAGAGGCCGTGCGGGGGAGTGTTGCGGTGGACAAGGGGAGGACACCGTGGGGAAGCAGAAGGGCGGGGCGCGCAAGGGTGCCCGGCGGTCGGGAAACCCGGCGCGTCGTGAGGCGGAGCGCCTGTACTCGAGGAACGTGCTGGGCGGGACGTACGCCGTTCCGGCCTCCAGGGCTGGGGTGCAACCGGGCAAGGTCATCCCTGTGAGCGTTCCGTCCGTACCGGACGGAGTGGTGATCCGGGACGCGATGCAGTCCGACGCGGCCACTCTGAAGCCCGTGATGCGACTGGCCGACCCGGACAACCCCGATGGGTCCTGGCGACAGCTCCCGGCCGCGATCCGCCAGAGCCTGGACGCCGACAATTACACCCGCGTCCGCGTGGTGGAGGAATCCGAGTCCGGCGCGCTGGTCGGTGGTGCGATGTCGCTGCCGGCTGCCTGGGCGTTCACCCACCCCATGCTCATGGGATCGCCCAACGCGCACGTCATCGCCGGACTGGTCGCCAGCCTGGACTCCCTCGCGGTGGTCGAAGCCTGGCGCGGCAAGGGCATCGCGCGCACCCTGGTCGCCGACGTGGAACGCGGGGTCAGCTCCCATGAGGAGGGAAAGTTCGGCGCGGCGATCCTGTACGTGACGCACGAGCCGGAGCTGACGGACTTCTACGCCGGGCTCGGCTTCACCGTCTCCCCCGACGGCATCGGCATTCCCACCCCGGCCGGGTTCATCTGCCACGGCCCGATCAAGGGCTTCCGCTTCTCCGTGAAGGCGCTGCGCACCGGCGTCCAGATGGAACCCCTGCCCACTCCCTACGGGCGGCAGCTCGTCATTCGCGGCGTCCTGCCCAGCCCTGCACGCTGAGCGAGTGACCCGGGCGCCGGCCTGTCGTTGGGCATGGCATCGCGTGCTTGAACATCCTGCCCCCCGCGGATACGCGAGCGAGCCCCGGACCACATCGGTCCGGGGCTCGCGGGCTGTTCGGGGCGCGGCTGCTACAGGTCGAACTCGAGGTGCTCGATGTCCGTGAACCGGACCTCCTCCAGGGAGCCGGCGCGGCGGCCGCCGTCCTGGAAGTACACCTCCTTGAGTCCTTCGGCTGCGATCTCCTGCAGCTCCTGGTCGCTGGCGCCGGCCTCCTGGGCGTCGAAGAGGCGGGCGGCGTACTGCGGGGGCAGGGCGACGGTCAGGTGCCGGATGCGGTCCTGGTCCGTCGACCCGATCGGCGCGGTGTAGCCCATGCGGGCTCGGGTGTCGATGACGATGCCGCCCGTGGACGCCGCCTTCGCCCTGGCCATGGCCCGGATCTGCGGCTGCCAGCGCTTCTTCACCTCGCGCTCCAGGCGCGCGGCGAGGGCGGGGCGCGGGTTCTTGGCCTTGCCCGCCACGTACCGCTCCACCTGGCGCTGGGACATCCCCAGCAGGTCGGCGACCGGCTTGGTGCCGCCGAGCTTCTTGACCAGGTACCGCATCTGCGGGCCCGCGGTCTTGGGCGCCGGACGCGTGAACGCCTTCTGCACCGCGGCCTCCAGGCCGTCCCCGAACAGGCTCATCGTGGCCCTCTCCTACTCTCCGTTGTCGACGTCGGTGACGGTGCCGTCCTTGATGTACCGGGCGAGGTTGAGCTCCGGGGCGTTGAACTTCTCCCGAACCTCCTCGCCCCACAGGACGTCCTGCGTGCCCTCCCACTTGACCAGGCCGGGGTTGATGCCGAGCTTGAAGCCGCCGGGCAGCGGCTTGCCCTCCCGGTAGGGCAGGAAGTCCAGCGGCGAGGGCCCGCCTGCGGCGTAGACGACGCAGTCCGACAGGATCGCGATCGGGTACTGCCCAGTGAACGCCGCGTGCTTCACGATCTTGCGGTGCAGGTTGATGCGCGTGCGGGAGATGACGGCCGCCCGGATGTCGGGCCGCCAGGTCGGCCGGGACAGCGCGCGCCACGGCTCGCCGGGCCGCCAGCCCTCGCCGCGGGGCCGCTCGCGCAGCTTCCCCAGCCCGCCCTTCACCGTCGCCTTGATGGCCGAGGTGACGATCGCCAGCTCTGGGTCGCGGGCCTTGTAGCCATCCATCGCGGCGAGGAAGTCCCCGGGCGACAGGTCGGCGTCGACGCCGAGGTCGGCCATCGTGGCGAGGTAGGCGTCGCGCAGCCGGTTGTACCAGCCGTCCAGATAGCGGCCGTTCTCGTAGCGCACCCACGCCTCGACCGGGCGCACCTCGTAGCCGAGCTCGACCGCGTACGCCACGGTGGGCGTCGCGTACCAGGCCGGGCCCTCGGGGCGCTCGCCCTTCGGCGTGAAGGGGGAGGGCAGGAGGCTGCCGTCCAGCTCCACCCACTCCTTGCCGACCTTCACGCGGGACAGGTCGACATGGCTGAGGTCGACGAGCCAGGAGCCGGGCAGCTTCGGGTCGAACGCGGGGGCCTTGACGTGCGTCGCCTCACCGAGGCCGACCGGCAGGCCGTTGGCGCCGGCGGCGAAGGCCATGTTGACGTCGATGCCGACGAGGTGGCGCAGGGTGCACTCCGCGTCGGTCATCGGACGGGCCCAGTCGTACGCCTCCTCGAACAGCTTCTCCGCGGGTCCGCGCACGTGGAACCGGGGCAGGTCCTTGAGGACGGGGTGGCCGTCGGGGACCTCGCACGGCGGCCAGTTCATCGGGTCGATGGCGTCCTTGCCCAGCGAGCCGGGGTTGTGCTCGGAGTGCCGCTTGCCGTCGGCATCCGGCTCGGAGGCCCGCGTCGGCGGGTGCAGCGCGGTCATCAGCTCCAGGCCCGTGACGGCCGTGGAGCCGCGCGGCGTCATCACCCGCGAGGCGTACACGCCCAGGACGCGGGCGAGCTCCGCCGGCGGGAGCTGTGCGGCGGTGCCCCAGTGCCGGGTGTCGAGCGCGTTCCACGACGGGATGCACAGCTGCACGCAGGCCCGCTCCGAGCCGGTGGCGGGGCGGTAGATCCGCGCCCACGGGCCGAACCCGCGCTTCGTCAGCTTCCACTCCGCGCGGGCCAGCTGCTTGATGACCTTGTGGCCCTCCGGGATCCGCCCGGCGTGCTTCTCCTCCTCGGTGAGCGTGACGGGCAGGCCGTAGCGCTCCAGCGCGGCCTCGGTGAGCACGATCAGCGGGTCGGCGTCCTTGCCCGGCCCCGACAGCTTCGGCTGCCCGAGCTTGGCCTCGCGCAGCGTCCAGTCGACCAGGGCCGGGATGGACTTGGCGGGCACGTCCAGGACCAGGCCGCCGGTGCAGTACGCCAGCACCTGCCCGTCCTCGACGTCGACGACCGCCAGCGGCCCGTTGGCGAACCGCGGATCGGTGCCGCCCGCCGGGGTGCCGACCGGGACCGCCTTCTTCGCACCCGGGCGACGCGACGTCGACGACGGCCTGGCGGTGCGTGCCGGACGCGGCGCGGCCGCCGGAGCAGCAGAGGCAGGGGCAGGGGTCTGGGTGTTCTCGGTTGCAGTCATGACCGCAGCCTCGGACGCCTGGCCTGTGGACAGAGTCCGCGCTTCCGCCGGGGCGGGCGCGGCGGTGAACGTCGCCGGCACCGCAGCGTCGGCGGCGGGCGCGGCTGTGTCCGTATCGGTCGGGTCGGCGGGGTAAAGCTCCGCGAGCTTGTCCAGCAGCCGGGCGTAGGCGTCGCGCTCGGGCGGGCGGGGCTCCGTCTTGCCGGACTCCCAGCCGGACACCGTGGCCCGGCGCACCTTCAGCGCGGTGGCCACCTCATCGATCGTCAGGCCGTGCGCGGCACGCAGCCGCTTGCGCTCCGCCGGCGGCGGCAGCGCGGCGCGGGACGCCAGCAGGGCGTCGACCGCATCGAACAACTCGGACATCAAAGCACCTCCTGACCACACTCTACCCCATGAAGCGTACGTTTCGCGTACGAACAGCGTACATATCGCGTACGGGCGCTCTATCGAGTGAAGCGACACTTCACGCTGACGTCCGCAGCGGAGCCCGCTGAGGCGTCACCGCTGCTACCGTCCCGGCCTCCTTCGCCGCACGCTCCGCACGGGCCCGGCGCACTGCCGCAGCGTGCGAGGCGTCGGCTTCCCGACGGCGACCGGCGCGGGCCTGTTCGATCGGGGCCGGCACCACGACGTCGGTCTCGGAGAACGCTCTGCGGGACAGCTCCCGCATCGCGGCGGTCTGCCGCTCCACCGCCTCCGCGATGGCCGGGTCCGCCAGGGACGGCCGGGCGGCCTGCCGGTGGGCCTCGATCGCGCGGCGGTATCCCTCGGGCGGGGTCCGGCGCTCCATCGGGACGCCGGGCATTGTCGGCTGCGGGGCCGTGGTGGCGGCCGCCGTGGCGGGGCCGCCCTTTCCGGGGGTGGGCGGCAGGACGTACAGGGTGCGCACGTTCGCACCGGGCGCCTTCTCGTTGGCGGCCGCGATCAGCTTTGGCGCGATCCAGCGCACCTTCGTGCCGTACGCCGGAGCGTCGGGGGCGACGTCCAGGCGGCCGGTGCCCGCGTCGAACTTCACCGCCTGGACGTGCCCGGCGAGTTCGGGCGCGGCCGCGGCGAGGATGTCGTCGAACCGGGCGAGGACGCTACCGCCGGCGGCCGGTGCGACCATGCCGCGCTCGGTCATCATCATCGTGATCGCCGCACCGAGCCCGAGCGGCTCGCGGCCGTCTCGCCGTACGGCGGTACCGGTGCGCCGCTTCGGCTTCTTCGTCTGGGCGCCGTTCTTCTCCGCCGCCTCCCGGGCGGCGAGCAGGGCCTGGCGGGCGAGGTCGACGCCGGACAGCTCCGGGACGGCGTTCACGCGGTCACCTCCAGGGCCTCGCCGTCCAGCGGGCGGGCGGCGAGCTCGGGCAGGCGCCGCGACCACGGCGCGGACCGGACCGGCTCGGGCCGGGCCTGAGCGTGCAGCTGCTCCAGCCGCACGGCGAGCAGGTGCTCGGCGGTGCGGGTCTGCGCCTTCGCGGCGGCCTCGGTCGCGGCGCGCTGGGCGTCGTCGCTGTCGGGCAGCGCCTGGAACCAGGGCTTGGCGAGCTCGGTCGCGTACGCCTTGCGGGCCTCGGCCTGGGCCTCCGTGCTGCGGCCGAGCATCACCAGGGCCTCGTGCCGGTACTCCCCGACGGCGCTCTCCGCGACCACGAACGCGTTGTGCGCGGCGGCGTCCTCGACAGCGTCCGGGCCGGCTGCCTCCAGGGCGGCCGGGTCGGTGATCTCCTGGAACTGGGCCCACGAGGCGGCGATGGCGTCCTCGATGGCCGTACGGACCTCGGCAGCGACGGCCGCGACGGCCACCGGGTCGCTCGGGTCAGCCGACCAGGCCGCCGCGAGGAGACCGGCCTCGCCGATCAGGGCCTCGGTCTGGCACCGGTGGTCACACGCCTCGCACAGCCCGGCCGAACGCTCCCGGCCGCAGTCCTCGCACGCCACGGCCTGCCGGACCGCCGCCTCGGCCACTGCCCGCTCCCGCTCGATGGCAGCCTGCGCCTCGGCCTCGGCACGGGCCGCCGCACGCTGGGCCGCCCGCTCCCGTGCCTCGGCCTGACGGGCCACAAGGTCGGCGGCCTCGGCCTCGGCATGACGGCGCATCCGGGCCTCGATCTCCCGGTACCGCGCGTCCGTCTCCAGGCCGGGCAGCTCCTGGTCGACCTCGGCCGCGATCCGCACCCGCCACGCCCTCCGAGAGTGCAGGATGTTGGCGCAGTTGTCGCAGTCGGCGCCGGTGTCGAGCCGGACACCGTCGTCGCACCGCACATCCGAGCACGACGGCCGGCGCACCAGCCCGCGGCGGGTGATCCAGCCGAACGGGCGGGCAATCAGGGCCTCACCGCCGGTCTCCTCGAGCCGGGACGTCAGCCGGGCGGCCAGCACCGACGGAGCCTGCCCCGCCCACTCCAGCACGTTCCGCAGCTGCGCCAGCTCCGCCTTCGCGGCCTCTACGACGCGGTCCTGCTGCCAGCGGTTCAGCTTCGTCCACAGCCAGGACACCGGCGCCAGAGCCACCCGCAGATCAAGATCGGCCGGAAGCTCCGACCGCCCCTGCTGCTGCGCCTTTCGACCACCCACGACCGTCAGCCGGGCACCGGCACCAGCGGCAACGCCGCCTGCCTGCTCCTGCTCGTCGACCGGTGACTTGGTGGGCTTTTCACCGCGAAGCGGGTCGACCCCGGCCACCGGGCTCCCGGACCCGGCCACGGCGGTCTCGCCGTCGGCGGCCTGGTCCTCGCGCACGCACGCGCGTCCCGGCAGACGGCCCTCACCCCCACGGCCTTCGCCGGAAAAGCCACCAGAGAGCTGCGGAGGAACTACAGGAGTAACCACAGAAGCGTGGTCTGCGTGGAGCTCTGCACCATCGGGACGCTCCTGAACCGCCGCATCTCCGGCCTCCTCAGTACCGCCGATCCCAGACGTACCAAGGGCACCCGTCGCAGCGGCCGGAGCATGATCTCCGCACGCACCATCGGGACGCACCGAAAACACCGATCCAGCCCCCGAAACAGCCTCCACAGAGGCCAGCGAGCGCCCGTACGCGCGGGCGACCGGCAGCAGCATGACCTTGCCCCGGCCGTTCATCCGCGTCGACGTCGCCTTGCGCTGCCGCGCCACGACACCGGCCTCCGTCAGCCGCGCCAGCACCTTCCGCGCCCCCGACGGCGAGCAGCCCAGCAGCCGGGCCAGCGTCGCCGCCCCGCGCCCCTCGCGCTTCTTCACCGAGCCGCCGACCAGCTGCAGCCAGCCCGACGCCCGGGTGTTCAGCACCATCAGCAGCAGCCCGAGCCGGTCGGTCGCCGCGCCCTTACCCATACGGCCGGCCAACAGCCCCGGCGGCGTCGGCTCCTTGTCCTTCGGCGTCCAGCCGTGCCCAAACAGCGCCTCGCACAGGTGCAGCAGCGTCGCCAGCTCCGCCTTCGTCAGCGCCAGCGGATGCCCCGCTCCCCCGCCGTGATGAGCGCGCCACAGCGGCATGACCAGGCAGTCCAGTCCGGTCGGGTGCCCCTTCCCGTCCCTCACCACCTGCGTGTGCACCGCGTCCGAGCTGCGGAGCACCGGCAGCACCTTGTGGTGGACCGTCGACTCCTTCATGCCCATCCACCGGCCGAGCTCCGCGCCCCAGATCGAGGTCTGGAGGTCGTCGTCCTCGCCCTTGGGCGCCCGCGACTTCGCGTACAGCACCACCGCGGCCAGCTTCGGCGCGTCCTTCAGCCCGGCGATCGACGGGTCCGCCAGCAGCGTCTGGACCGCGTCGCGCAGCCGAAGCCGCATCGCGCGACCAAGGCGCAGCGGGTCGTCCGGGCCGCCGTCGTCCGACTGCCCGGAGGCCGGCACCGACCGCAGCGCGGTCCGCTGGCCGGGAAGCCACGGATCGCCGACGGAGTTGTCGACGTCGTCCCGCAGGAGGTGGTCCAGCACGGCGGCCGGCGCCGCGACCGTGCTCATCGGCCCACCGCCGAGACCGCAGCGGCGGACACCGCGAGGACCGAGGTCATCTTCGTCATCGGGCTGGTGTACACGCCAAAGCGGACACCTCCCTGAGCAGGCAGAACGCGCGATTCTTCATCCACCCGCCGAGCCTGTACGAGTCGGCCTGTGGACAAAGTCCGCCGAGCCCCGATCGCCCCCAGTCCTCCCGCACGGCGGGCAACAATCGCGGAAACCGTCCCGCCACACGGGACGGCCCCCTCGAGGACACCGCCGACGCAGTTGTCGATGAAGTCCCGCACGGGGTGAATCAGGGCAGCGGTCGATCCCGGCTGGGGGACTCCCGAGGCCGGGCGGCCCACGGGTCGGGCGGCAACGGTGTGACAGTCAAGGGGTGTGATATAGGTCACAATCCCGCTAGAGGGGACACCACAACCTGCGGTAATCACCCCAGAGGGGGTACTGACCTGGTCGTGGTCGACCTGACAAGACCTGCGGTGCTCGTGCACTATGGCGATACCAGCCTTCATATGGATCAACGCGTACGGCCCCCTGGCGGGGGCTTGACTCGATGGCTCGTGTGATGGGCGAAGACCAGCGGCGGATCTCCTTCCTCTCGGTGGTTTTCGAACTGGTGTTTCGAAGCCCTTGGCGGGGCCTCGGAACGAACCGCGAAGCCCCTTGGCGGGGGCCCGCGGGTTGTGCAATGGCCCTGATAAGGGGCCGGATCAACATGAGCGGCTTGATAAGCCGCAGCTCAGAACCGGTAGCAGCCGGGATCTGAGCGGACCGCTCTGGTGAAGAGCCAGGCGGTAGACGGGCCGCGCGGGGCCGAAGGGATGGCTAGTCCACTTCTTCTTGGCGCGCGCGGCCGATGGCCGGCTAGGTCATCCCAACCCCCTGAATCCGGAGGCTGGCGTCAGCATGCCCAGGCACGCACCCGATGGCGTGATCGCGATGGAGGAACGGCGAAGCTGCGCGTGTAGTTCCGCGTCGGCGGGTAGCCTTCATCCCGCGAGCACCTCCCATCAAGGTGTGTCGCCCAACGAGGCTTAGCCCCGTTCGAGATGCCCCAGCAGACCATGCCCGGTCGCTGGGGTTCTCGTCGTTATGGATCACTTCTGGGCACAGCCTAACCGCATGACCCGACAGAACTGCGGGACGAATTCGGGAAGCGTCCGAGGTGCCCGGAATGCCGCGCCCCCGTGACGGGAAGCACGAAGTAATTTGCCTGTCACACGGGAAGTTCATTGGCCACCCCGCAGTTCGCGGAGGTGAGCGACGAACTCCTGCGCCTCGGAGGCGTGTCCGTAGTGCGTCTGGAGGGCCTGCCCGAGGTCGGCAGCCACCATCGCCAGGCTGGGCAGCGACTTCCGCTCCCCCGCCAGGGCACGCTCCCCGTAGGCGAGCGCGGTGTCCAGGTCACCCTCGCGGGCAGCGACCACGCCGAGCGTGACGCGGGCCTCCGCGATCCGCATGGGTGACCGCTCCGTCCCGTCGAAATCCGTGCCAGCCCGAATGACTTCGGTGGCCAGCTGCTCCGCGAGCCGGTTCTCGCCGGACTTCCTGAGCGCGTCCATGCGGTAGAAGTCGTATTTCGCGGGGTCGACCACGAAATGGTTCTCGATGTCTTCGGGGTACGGCTGGAGTTCGAGGATCTGGCGTCCCTTGTCGAGCGCCACTTCGGTCTGGGACCGATCGCCCAGCCGCGCCCACGCCTTCGCCTTCTGCGCGTAGAGCTGCGCGGCGACACTCTCGTTCGGCGCCACGGCGATGCCGGCCTCCGCGGCCGCGATGACGCCGCGGTAGTCGCCCCGGGTCAGCGCGAACCACGCCCTCATTTCGTGCGCCCAGCCCTGCACGCTCAGCTCCCCGGCCTCCTGGCCGAGCATCAGTGCGGCCTGTCGGGTGGCTTCGGCGTCGCGGGGCCGGCCGGAGTCGTACTCGACACAGCCCACCAGGAGCGAGAGCTTCCCGGCGAGCGCGATGATCTCGCGGTGCTGAGCGAGGCTGACTCGCTGGTGCTGGAGGCCGACGACGCGGGCGAGCCAGGCTTTGCCCTCCAGGAGCAGCTGGTCGGCGGGCATGTACGCGTACTCGCAGCACAGCCGGTCCGCCGTGATCCGCAGCGCGTCCAGCGTCGCGACGTCGACGTCCGAGGCCCGCAGCCGGGCGATGATGTCCACGGTGTCCATGCCGCTGACCTGCAAGATTTCAGCGCGGCCGTCCCGGCGAGACTTCTCAGGGAAAAAGGCACCGGTCGTCGTGCCGAAGGTCTGAGCGATGGCGGACCTGTACTTCACGGGCTGCGCGTCGCCGGCTTCCCAGCGCTTCCACTGCCGCACCAAGTCCTGCTCGCTGACGACCTGGTCCTCCGGGAGCCGGGCCATCAGCGCGCGCACCGCGTCGGTCTGCGACCAGTCGCGTGCCGCGCGCTCTTCGACCATCCGGCGTGCCCAGTCGGGACGCTCATCCATCGCCGTTCCCCTTCCCCGTACGGTCCAGCGGCGCAGCCTGCCCGACAGGGTGATGTCCGAACGGAGGCCGGCCCTTCTGCGGCCGAGCATGGCACGGCCTCTTGATCGTGCGGAGGTGACAAGTGCCGGTGACATTCCGGATGTCACCAGCAGTCGTCACTTTGCGCCGCGTCCGGAAGGGCGCACGGTGTGTGCCGTTCACACGAGTTGATCCACGTCCCAGTGGGAGGCGAACGGCACATGCTGAGTCCCGCCCGACGGCCGCAGAAGACGAGCGCGGCGCTTGCTTCACGGCTCCTCCTCTGCGGTGGCTGCGGGCTTCTGGGTCAGTTAGTCGTGTCGCTGCTGGCGGCGCGATGGGCCTGGAGCACGTACGCGTACGCCGCTCCCAGGTGGCCGTACACCGTCGCGGAGTCTGCGGAAGTCGCGGCGGCTGCCGACTCCGCGGCCCTGCGCAGCTGCTGCGCGACAGCGGAAGGCATGGTCGGCGTGTTCGCGAACTCGCCCAGGCTCCGAGCGATCTCGGAGAGGGGAGCGTCCTCGAGTACGCCGGTCGGACCGTCCGGGCCCGAGAGTGCGGGGATCCACCCGTTGGCCATGGTGAGGGAGCTGCGGATCTCGTCCACGAGTTCGGTGGTGGTGAGCCGCTTCTCAGTGTTCATGGGGGGATCGGTCTCCAGGGACTCGCAGGGGCTTGCGGGGTGGGCGCCCCGGCGCGGCCGGGGCGCCCTGGACACTTCGTCAGGCGAGCGGAGCGGCGTAGCGCAGCTTCCAGCCCTTGCCCAGGACGTGCTGGGTCACCTCAACAACGCGTCCGTCGGCGGTGCCGATGTGGTTGATGGTCAGCACGTCCGCGCCCTCGGGCAGGCCGAGGCGCTCGGACTCCTCCGACGTGGCGGGCCGGAGCTCGATGTCCTCGATGGCGGTGTCGCCCTGGTCGAAGCCGGCCTCCTTCATCCGGCTGATGATGCCGCCGATGCCGGTGTCCACCTGCTCGATGCCCGCCGCCTCGGCGACGTCGACGGGGATGTACGTGGTGACGAGCTGGATGACGCGCTCACCGTCGAACATCTCTCGGGCTCGCACGACGACATCGCCGTCGACGCCCAGGAGCTGAGCGACATCCGTCGGCGCAGCGGCGCGGCTGACGTTGACCTCGGTGCGCGGGGTACGGCCGGACCGGCGCAGTTCGGCGTCGAACGCACCGTGCGCGCCGTTCTCTTCGCGCTGGTCGGTGGTGTACCGAGTGCGCGCGTCCCGCAGGATCACGCCGCTGTCGTCGATTCGGTTGCTAGCCATGTGCTGGATGCTCCTTGCTGGTGTGTTGACGGACGTCTGAGTGCTTCTCGTTGGTCAGCCGGTTCCCGGGTCGTCGATGCCCCACTCGTAGGCCAGTTGCCATTTGGCGCGCGGCAGTACGTGGAGACAGATCTCCACGACCCGGCCTTCGGCTGTGAGGCCCTTGTGGGTGATCTCCATGACGGCCTGTTCGGCTGCGATGCCGAGGGCCGCTGCTTCCTCCGGAGTGGGAGAACGGACTTCGATCTCTTCCCGGAGGCGCACCTGCTTGAAGCCGGCCTCTGCCATGCGGGACTTGCTGCCGCCCACACCGGTCTCCTCTGCGGCGAGCGCAGGACAGGCGTCGACGACGTCCGGGGGGAACCACGAAGTCGCCACCTGGACGACCTCCAGGGCCTCGGTGTTACCGGGCAACCCCACAGACATGACTCGCTCGCGCTTGACGGTCTTCGCCCGATGGTGCATCTCGAAGATGCTGGTCACCTTCTTCGGCGGCACGTCCTTGGCGATGGTGACGACGTTGTTGGTGTCGAAGCCCTTCGCCCGCATCTCGGCTTCGAAAGCGCCGACGGCTCCGCCGGCGTCACGGAAGCCGGGCAGGTAACGGCTGGTTCGATCCGACACGATCTTGTCGATCACCAGCGCGACATAGGTTCCCTTGCCGCGGCGCGAGAACACCAGGCCCTCGTCTTCCAACGTGCCGTAGATGTCGCGCGCAGTTTGATAGGCGATGCCGTGTTCCTTCTGGAGCTGGGGCACGCCAGGCAGGCGCGACCCAGGTGCGAGTGCGCCTCGCTCGATCTTGTCCCGGATCTCGGATGCGATCCGCTCGACCTTCCCCGGTTCCTTCTGCTTGGTGGCCACTGCTCCCCCTCCCGTGCGCATCGTGCGGCCAGCGGATCTCGCTGCCCGGTGCGCACAGCATCGCATGTCTAGTTGTTTCTCGAAAGCTGGGACTCGCCGCCGTTTAACGATGCGTAGAAACCAGCAGGTCAGATGGGGTGCGGAAAACAAGTTAGCTAGACAGGTTGACCGAGGGGGGATAGCAGGGTTCTAATCGAAGTGCCCAGCAAGCGGTGAGTAGCCGAATGCGGGGCGTAGCCAGTGGTGTGCTCATGCGTTTCGGAGCCCCGCTGGACGTACCACTGCACCACCGCAGTTTCTGCAGCTCGTCTCCTCGGAGTCGGGCAGGTGGTCGGAGGCGGTAGCACGACCAAACCCCCCGGCCGGCAGGACTGCTTGTACGACCTCAGCGCTGATGCGCTGTCTATCCGCCGGGACGCGGGCCGCTGGCTCGTGGACCTGGTGGGTGGAGAGAGCATCCGCCTCCCCCGCGAACCCCCCTCCCTCTTCCTGCCGAGGAGTCGCCATGCCCGAGCTCGCCATGCCCAAGGCCGCCAAGCGCAAGGGCCGCACCCGTACCTCCCGCCTCAGCCCCCTCGACGCGATCGTCCTCTCGACCCTGTCGCCCGGTCACATCGACATGCGGACCGTGGAGACCACACAGACCCGCCGCATCTCGCTGGTGTGCCCGGACTGCGGCACCTGGGTGGCCGTGACCCCCCACCGCGGCACCTACCTGCTCAAGACGGTCCCGCACCACACCGGCAAGGCCGGCGTCGCCGACGCGATCCGCTGCCCCTCCAGCAACCGCCTCGTAGACGTGGACATCAGCGAGCACACCTGGAGCCGCCAGTACAGGGACTGGGCGCGCGAGGAGCGCCTCGCCGTCGATCTGACCCGCCACCGCCGCGCGACCGTCCAAACCCTCAAGGTCGCCCGGCCGCAGGAGCGCCCCGCCGACCGGCGGGCGCAGTGGGAGCGTGTGGTTCCCGCCGCTCGCCGGGCCGAAGCCGCTCGTACGGTTCCCGCCGACGCGATCCCCACCACTCGCGGTCGGGCCGTCGACGGCCCCGCCGGCGCCCCGCTGGCCATGGTCCCCCAGACCGCTGGGGACCGGCGCTCCGTCCGCGCCCTGGCCACCGGCACCCTTCGCGCCCTGGCCGACGCCGCACAGGACCGCTCGGCGAGCGACGTCCTCGAGGAGCACCTTGCCCGCGCCGCCTACACGCACCTGGCCACGGTCTGGCGCCGCCCCCTGACCCCGACGGACCAGCCCGCGCACACCGCGCTGGTAGCCGAGGTCAGGGCCGCGCTGCCCGCCCCGGCGCCCGGCGAGACCGCCGCCGCGTACACCGCCCGCTGCAACAGGTCTGCCTTCGCCGCCTGACCCGCACGAACGACCACGGCCCCGGCCACCCCGCGAGGGGTGGCCGGGGCCGTGGCTGCTCGTACGGCGGCCAACTCCCCAACTGGGGAGTGAATGGCGACAGCCCCAGGGATTGGGCCCCCGGGGCTGTCCAGGACCTGACTGGAGGACCTGATGCAGAACAGCATGGCACGCACCGCGGCACAGCCGCAGGCGGGGATCATCGACGACATCGAGAGCGAGGACGAGGCCACGGACTACGAGCCCGAGGACGCCGTCCGCGTCGACGTCGCCCTGGTCCTCGTCTCCACCGTCGCCCCGGCGCAGGCCGGTTGGGAGGTGGCGGCGTGATCACCAGCCTGACCGACGCCGAGCGTGAGGCGCTCTCGCAGAAGAACCGGGAGCAGAACCAGCGGTCGGAGAGGCACCAGAAGTGAGCGCCCGCCCGACCGATGACCTGTACGTCCGCTACATGAAGTCCTTCGAGGACTCCACCACCCACCTCGGTGGCTGCGCGGCCTGCCAGGCCGAGCAGACGTGCGAGGTCGGGACACCGATCCACGAGCGGTTCGCCCGCCTCCAGGACGCCTACCTCGCACGCCAGAACAAGCAGCGCTGAACCCGGCCCTGCCCGTCGTCCCCGCGCCGTCCCGGCCGGGGCCGGCGGAGAGCGCCGGGAGCTCCCGCCCGCTCCGGCCGTCCGGCCGCCGTACACGCAACAGCCCCGGGGCGGCCACCCCGGGGCTGACTTCTGCACTGGACCTTCTGGGAGGCCCTGATGAATCGCAGCTACATCGTAAACGCCAGCTACTCCCCCTCCGCAGACCTGCCGGTGAATACGAACTGGCGGGACCGCAGCGCGTGCCGCGAGGAAGACCCCGAGCTGTTCTTCCCGATCGGCAACACCGGCCCGGCCCTGCTGCAGATCGAGGAGGCCAAGGCCGTCTGCCGCCGCTGCCCCGTGATGGAGACCTGCCTCCGGTGGGCGATGGAACACGGCGAAGACGGCGGCGTCTGGGGCGGCCTGAGCGAGGACGAGCGCCGCGCCATGAAGCGCCGCGCCGCCCGCCAGCGGGCCCGCAACGCCTCCTGATCCGGTCTGCAGGCTGCCTGATCCGCCCGCACCGCCCGCCGACCACGGCGGCCGGGACGGGCGGTGAAGGGGAGCCGGACAGCCCGGACCGAACAGTCGAGGGAGGCCCTCATGGCCACGACGATGACCCCGCTCCAGCCCGGCACGGAAGCCACCGCCCAGGCGTGCGCCTTCGCGATCTTCGGCACCGACATCCCGCCGATCGACCCCGAGGACTACGACGGCAGCTGGCGCACCACCCTCCACGTCATCGCGGAGGAGTGGGTGGGCGAGGGACGTGTCGAGCGGCACGCCGCCCGCACAGCGACCGCGATCAACGACCTGCTGAACACTCAGCGGCTGTTCGGTGAGGGATCGCCCGAGGCGCGTA
The DNA here is from genome assembly GCF_055582805.1 of Streptomyces sp. NPDC107498. Classification (NCBI taxonomy): domain Bacteria; kingdom Bacillati; phylum Actinomycetota; class Actinomycetes; order Kitasatosporales; family Streptomycetaceae; genus Streptomyces; species Streptomyces sp. NPDC107498. Next base: position 21,441 of record NZ_JBVJPE010000035.1, read on the forward strand.
CCGCCGGCACCGCGCTCAAGCCGCTGATCGACAAGTGCCGGATCTACGGCATCACCACCGACGACCTCCGCCGCCACGGCGCGCAGCTCCAGAGCTGATTTCGCGCCCGCCCGGCGGGAGCCGATCGCAGTTTCGCTCCCGCCTCACGCCGCTTCGCGAGCACGGCCGCCCGCCTCCCGGACCGCCGGCCTTTTCGGGCGTGCGGAGCGGGTAGAGCCGGTGTCCAGTTCGCAAGCAACCATCCGCATCACGGGCTGTTTCGGGAACGCCTTGCCACGTTTCGGGAGCAGCCCCCGCCGTTTCGTGCACACCTGAACGATCCCTCTCGGAGGCCCCTATGACGATCACCGACTGGCCGCGAACCGCGGCTGAACCCGACCCCGACACGGCTTCACCGGCCGCCGTTTCGGGAACGTCCACGCCGGTTTCGCGGACGGCCGACGTCGTTTCGGAGACGCCGGAGTTCGTTTCGGAGACGGAAAGCGGAACCGGAGCTAAGCCCTCCCCGGGGAAGCTGACCGGCAGCCAGAAGTGGGCGGCAGGGGCGATCGTGATCGCCGCGCTCGTCCTCGCGGGCATCGGCCTCTACCTGTCCTTCGAGCACGTCGCGATCTTCGCCTTCGAACGGCTCCGCTTCGGCTCGCTGGGCAAGGGCCAGATGTTCGCGGTCGGCGTCGACGTCGGCATCATGGTCATGATCGCCGTCGACCTCCTGATGGCCTGGCTCAAGCGCCCCATCACCTGGATCCGCTACCCGGTGTGGCTGCTGACGGCCGTCACGGTCGTCCTCAACGCAGCGTCCGGCGCTCCCCGGGACCGGGCGTGGGCGCTGATGGACTACGTCGCGGCCGGCGCCCACGGCGTCGTCCCGGTCCTGTTCATCACGGTGGTGGAGCTCGGCCGCGATGCGATCGACCGTGTTGTCCGGCCTGACCAGGCCGAACGGGACTCGATCCCGTGGCTGCGGTGGGTCCTCGCCCCGGTGGCGACGTCCCGGATCTTCCGCCGGATGCGGCTGTGGGGTGTCACCTCCTACCCGGAGATGATCCGCCGGGACCAGGAGCTCATCGCCTACGAGCAGTGGCTCAAGCGCAAGTACGGGGGCGACATCTCCCAGGCCACCGAGGACGAGCTGCTGCCGATGAAGATGGCGCCCTACGGCTACACCGTCGCCCAGGCCCTGGCCATGCCCGATGAGCAGGAACAGGCAGCCGCCGAGCGCGAGGAGGAGGCGGAGCGCCGCCGCCTGGACGCGGAGACGCGCAGCGAGGTCGCCAAGGCGGAGTCCGCGGCCGAGAAGCTGCGCGCCAAGGGGAAGGTGGAGCTGGTCCAGGCGGAGGTCGACGGCCAGACCGGGCAGGCCCGCGCGCACGCCCGAGCCCAGGTCAGCGCCGCAGAGCGGGCCGCTGAGCTGGAGCAGAAGGCCCTCGACAACGCCGTGGTCGCCGAGGCCCGCGCCCGCGAGGCCGAGGCGGAGCGCCTGGAGGCCGAGGAGCGCAAGGCGGCGGCCGAGGCGGACCTGGCGAAGGCCGAGCTCGAGCGGAAGGCTGCCGAGCAGCGCAGGGCGGCGGCCGAGGCGGACAAGGTCGCGGCGGCGGAGGCCGGCGCGATCGAGACCGAGCGGATCGCTCAGGCGCGCAAGGCGGCGGCCGCCGCCGACCTGGAGGCGGCCGAGCTGGAGCGCCAGGCGGCGCAGAAGCGGAAGGAAGCTGCGGAGGCCGACCGGGTCGCTGCGGCCGAGGCTCAGGCCATCGAGACCCAGGCCATCGCCGAAGCTCGCCAGGCCGCGGCCGAAGCGGACCGGCGTGCTTCCGAAACGGAGAAGGCCGCCGCCGAAACGCGGCGCGCCGCTGCCGAAGCCGACCGCAAGAAGGCGGAGGAGGACAGCCGCCGGGAGGCCGCTCTCGCTGACGCCGCGCGCTCCCGCAAGGAGGCCGCCGAAGCCGAGAAGGCTGCTGCCGAAACGCGGCGGGCTGCCGCCGAAATCGAGCGGCGCGCGGTCGAAGCCGAGGACATCGCGAGGCTGATGCCGCGCGAGCGGGCGGTCCGCAAGGTCGTGCGCATGGCGCTCGCGGCCGGCGCGGTGTTCGTCGGCCTGGACGCCGACGGGATCCACCGCGAGCTGTGCCGGGTCGTCTCCATCGCCGACGTCCAGCGCGAGTTCGACGTCTCGTCCACCGACACCGCCTCCAAGTACCGCCAGGAGGCCGTCGCTCTGCTCGCCGGCGGCTACCGCCCCTGATCCACCGTCCGGCACACACCAGTGAGGGCCAGCCCGAAGGAAGCGGGCTGGCCCTCGCTGCGACTGCCGGAAGCAGTCACAGCTCCATCAGTACACCAGGAGGGAATCCCTGCCGTGAACAGCAACAACGACCCGAACTACTCCCCTCTGCGCGACGTCGCGCAGAGCCCGGAGGCCACCGCCCGGTACCTGGCCGACGTCCAGCGGGTCCTGCTGGACATCGGCAAGAACCTGGAGACCCTCTCGATCGAGACCCAGGTGCACCTGCGCGACACCCACGTGGAGGGCGACCGCTGGTACCACGCCAGGCTGCGCGCGATGCCCGTCGAAAGGGCCCTCGGAAACGTCCTCAGGAACCTGAAGAACCTCACCGAGGGCCTGGAAAAGAGCGCCTACAAGCGCCGCGCCCACGACGAGGCCGTGGTGAACACGGCGAAGGAAAGGAAGGAAAAGGAGCTGGAGAAGCAGCGGAAGAAGAACCCGCCGGTCCTCCAGGCCGCGCCCAACCCGCCGCAGCAGGGTGCGCAGCCGCAGAATTCCGGCTATGGTGGTCCCACGTCGATTTACGACCTCGGTAAGAGGGATTCGGCGTGACGCGCCCCCTCAGCAGCATCGAACGCTCCATTCAAGGGCGGATCGGCTGGCTGCGGGAAGAAGAGCGCAAGGCGATCGAAAGTCGCGGAGAGACCGGCCGGATGGAATTCTGGCTCCGAGTCACCCGGACTGAAATCGCCAGGGAAGTCAAAGCCGGTCGCGATGATGTCATCACCGCATTCACGCTGGTCTGCCGCCTCTTCAAGCTGGTGCTGGAGAAGCGGCAGGCGGGCGACCCGCGGCTGTTCGACCACCTCATGAAGTACGCGGACACCGTCCTGAAGCAGCACGGCCCGCATCACTGAGCGTTACCCACGAAGGCCCCGCCGGGCTCCGGCGGGGCCTCGCGCGCGTAAAGCGTGCACACGTGCACGTGCACGCGCGTGCACACGAGACCCCACTGTCTGTCAAGTCCCCAGGAGGGGAGGTGCCCCGTGTCCGACGAGTCCGACGAGACCGACGGCGGGACCCTGGTCCACGGCCCGTGGAGCGGTGATTCCACCTACGAGCTGCCGCCGATCCCGGATTTCATCGACACCATTCCGCCGCCGGAAGACGTCCCGGAGGCTCCCCCGGAGAGCCCGGAGGAGACCACCATGGAACTCCCCGCAGTTCCGGCGGCCCCCGACCCCGCACTGGCAATGCGTTCCGAGGGAATCGCCCCGCCGGTAGCCGAGGAATCCGAAGGCGAATACGAGGAAGGCGAATACGAACAGCGCCGCTCTCTCGCCGACCGTCTCGGTGACTGGTTGGAATTCCGGCTGGAAATGGCGCGGGCCAATCACGAAAGCGAGGCTCCTTTCCGCGAGGCAGAAATAGCGCGGAAGGCGGCGCTGATCGAGGGTCGCACCGCTCAGGAAGTCGCGATGATGGAGCAGAACGGAAAGCTCCATGCCGCGATGATGAAAGCGAAGGGCGACAAGGCGGCGGCACGCGGAAAGGCCGACGCCGACCGCACGAAGGTGTCCGGCTCCGGGATGGGGACGGACAAGGGGCGCTCGAAGGCCGGCGGCGGGGGCGGCTCCTCGCGCGGCGGAGGCGGCGGCGGGCCCTCCCGCACCAACTCCTCCGGTGCCGGGCCGAACCGGACCGGGTCGTCGCGCGGCTCCAACTCCGGCGGGCCTGGAGGCCGTTCGGGGTCCGGCGCGACCGGAGGCGGCAAGGGCGGCGCGAAGGGCCCCGAACGGGGCTCTGGCGGCCGCGCAGCCGGTTCCGGGCGCGACGGGTCGTCCGGGGGCTCGAAAGGCTCTCAGAAGGGCTCTGGCGGCTCCGGCCGCAGCGGCAACTCCAAGGCCGACAGCGGTGGTCCGGCCTCCAGCCCCCGTGCCGAGCGGGCCCGCGGCCGCCAGGAGCGCGCCGGGGCCCGGCAGGCCGGACGGCAGGAACGGCGCACCGCCGGGCACGCCGCCGGTGTCGCGGACCGGTCCAAGGACCGCGACCAGGCCCGCGCCCAGAAGCAGCAGGCGTGGGAGGACCGCCGCGCGAAGCGGCAGGAGCGGGCGAAGGCGCGGCAGGCGAAGCGGGAAGCCGCGGCGTCGGCCGACCCGGGCCGCACCACGCTGGGCCAGGCCATCGGCGAGGAAGCCCAGCGCCGCTTCGACAAGCGCCGCGCCGACGCGAAGGCCGCCAAGGAGGCGAAGGACGCCAAGGCGGCCGGGGCGGAGAAGGTCAGCCTGACCAAGGAGAAGGACTCCAAGGGCAAGGAATCGGAGGACTCCAAGGCAAAGGGCGCCGACGGCAAGGACTCCACGACCGCCAAGGACGGCCCTGACGGGGTCTCCAGCGCCGCGAAGGACGGCAAGGCGGGCGACGAGCCGGACAAGGACTCCAAGGCCGGTGACGGGGCGTCTGACGGCGCGAAGAAGCGCCGCCGGTTCCGGCGCCGGCGCACCGCTGGCACGGGCCGGGCCGGACGGCGCGGACGTACGAGCCGCGCCGGTCGCACCGGCCGGGCGGGACGCGGTCGTACGGGACGTGCCGGACGGTCCGGCCGCCCGGCGGACAGTCCGTTCGGCGCGGAGGATTCCACGCCGACGGTGGAGTGGCCCGACCGTCCCACCCGCCCGCCGCGCACCGACAGCAAGAGCGGCGAGGACGACATCGTCGACGCCGACATCGTCCCCGACGGACCCGCGGCCGTCACGACCGGCGTGCGGGGCCTGCCGCCCGCGCCGGAGCCGCACACCGCCAGGCCCGGCACCAGCCGGCCGACAGCCACGGAAGGGAGCAGCGTGAGCAGTTCGCAGGTCAGCAGGCCGTCCGGCAGCGGCGGCCTGGCCGCCCAGCACCGCACGGACATCACGTTCGACGAGTACCTGATGGAGATGGCGAACATCGCCATCCAGGCCGCCTCCGACCAGGAGCGCGCCGAAGCCCTCGCGGAGGCCCTGGACAAGGTCGCCGACGCCCTGCGGGACATGGCCACCGACCTGGTCGGCGACCACAACGTCAGCACCCAGGTCACCGAGCTGATCTCGGACCTGGCCGACTCCGCGGCCCGTATGAAGCAGCAGGCCGAACGGTGCGCGAGTGAGTGCGGGCTGGCCCTGGAGGCCGCCAAGCTCGCGGCCGCGATGGTCGCCCGCGTGTACGGCGAGGACATGGCCGCGAAGGAAGACGCGGGCCTGACCTACGCGTCGGCCGCCGCCCACCACGACTAGAAGCAGGGAGGAAACCGCTGATGAGCAGCCCCGCACCCCGCACCGACGGCACGGCGCCCGCCGTCGCCGACGGCGACAACCGCTACAAGGCCGTCCAGGCCAAGCTCGACGCCCTCGGGCGCGCGCTCGACGACGCCGGGCTCGGCCTCGAGGAGCTCGTGCGCAGCGTCAGGAGGAACGCCAAGCGGGCCGAGGACGTGGCCCGCGACATCGACAACGCCGGACTCGACGCGAAGTTCGTGGAGCTGACCAGCAACGTCGCCGTCGCCCTCGGTGGCGCCGGGGTGCAGGTCAAGAAGCTCTCCGACACCGCACAGGAGACCGCCGACCTCACCCACCAGACCCGGCGCACCCACGCCCGGCTCTACGGCGCGCTGGACGACATCCGCTCGGGCCGGCGCGAGAAGACGCCCCGGCCCGGGTTCTTCAACCGCTGACCCCCCACTCCCCCACCCCTGCCACGGGCGGCCCCGCGACAACGCGGGGCCGCCCGTGGCCATTCGCCCCGAAGGAGAAGCCGGTGGCCACGCCGCGCAGTGTCACGCTCGAACGCCTCGCCTACACCCTCGCCGCGCCCGTGCTGGCCGTGGCCCCGAACCTCTACCCCGACAGCCCCGTCAACCAGGTCGTGCAGCTGGCCGGCGCGGCCGGGATCGGCGGCTGGGTCCTCGCCGCCAAGAGCGACGAGACCGGCGCCGGACGCAAGATCCTGCGCTGGACCCCGCTGGTCCTGGCCGCCGCCGTCGACGTCGCCGCGAAGACGACCACCGGCTGGGGGCCGTACGGGATGGACGGGCTGCTCGCCGCCGGATGGGCGGCGCTCGGCCTGCTGGTGCTGCCCTACTCCCGGCACGCCCGTCGCCGCCACCGCCCCGCCCTCGCCGCCCCCGCCCCGCAGCCGGCGCCCGCCGAAATCCCCGAGCCGGAAGCCCCGCCGGTGGTGGACGACGGCGCGGACCTGCTCACCCGCGAAGTGCGGATGCTGTGGGAGAACGCCGGGATGCCCGGCCGCACCCACGTCGTCAAGGCCACCCGGCACCCCGGGCAGCGGCACGACCTGACGATCCTGCTGCGCGCCTCGGAGACCGGACGGCCGATCACCGGCCTCACCGAGGCCGCGGTCGCCGCCCCGTTCGCGGTGCCCTCCAGCGACGTCGTGCTCTCGGAGGTCGCCATCCAGCCCGGCCGCCAGGGCGGCCCCGGCTGGATGGAGGCCCACATCACCCCCGACGCCAACCAGCGCCGCCGCACCAAGCCGACCGACCAGGAGAAGTGGACGGACAAGGTCGCCAGTTCCAAGGGCGGCGCCCCCGGCTCAGAGCTGGTCCACACCACCCGCGACACCGAGCGCGGGGTCACGTTCTACCGGGCGAGGATGGCCGACCCCACCGACACCCCGCGCATCGACCTGTCCAAGGTCTGCCGCGGCCTGGGCCTGCCCGATGACGACAGCCGCGTCTTCGTGCTGGTCGAAGGAGCCGAGTTCCTGATCAGCGTCTTCGACACCCCGCCGCTGTCCCCGAAGTTCCCCGCCACCCGCGAGCTGCTCACCCCGGACGCCAGGGGCATGTACGTGTGCGGGTTCAGCATCACCGGCCAGCCGGTGCACAACTTCGTCTTCCAGCACGACAAGAACGCTGCCAAGCACGGCCTGGTCCTCGGCGTCACCCGTGGCGGCAAGACCCAGTTCTTCGCCGTCACCATGGTGGCCGAGTCCAACGCCGGACAGATCGTGTGGCTCTCGTCCTGCTTCAAGGACGAGAAGACCACCGCCCTGGGTGAGTTCATCGACCGCCAGGGCATCACCCCGCTCTACATGGCCCGCCAGCTGCGCGCGGCCAAGGCCCTGTGCCAGATCCGGGCGGAGATGCCGTGGGCGCACGACGGCAAGGCGCACGACTACAAGCCCGGCGACCCGCGCTGCCCCTACAAGCAGCTCAACGTCTACGCGGATGAGTTCATGACCGCGAGCCAGGACCCCGAGTACGGCGAGTTCATCCAGGCCGACGGCGACGCCCTGACCGTCATGGGCCTCAAGTACGGCATCGGCTTCAACCCGGCCGGGCAGAGCCCGTTCGCGCACAACGGCTTCTCCACGGAGATGAAGGACAACCTCCGGCAGAACAGCCGTCCGGTCATCTTCAACATGGGATCGCCCGGCGCCACCCGCAAGGCGGCGGAGGGCACCATGGAGAACGCCTACGACGTCCCGACCATCCCCGCCCGCTACGCCCCCAAGGAAGGCAGCGCGATCGAGCGGGCCATGGCCGGCGAGGCCGAGCCCGAGAACGGGGTCTCCACCGGCGGTGTCGCGGTCGTGGTCCTCGACAACGGGCGGGCCGTCCTGATGAAGGCCCTGTACGTGGACTTCGACCACGACCTCTCCGGCCTGTTCCCCAGCGAGATCCACCGGCTCACCGACTACGAGATCGAGGAGCTGACCAAGCTCGGCCTGTGGTTCGACTGGAGCGAGCCCGAACCGCGGCCCGGCGAGTTCTGGCCCGAGCCCGACGAGGACGACGACGGCGACGGCAAGCCCCGCCGGCGCGGAGGCGGCGGCAAGGGCGGAGGCGGGCGCGGCTCCAAGAGCACCCGCCGCGCCGAGCCGAAGGTCACCTCGCCCCGCCAGGCGCTGGAGGCCATCAAGAGCCTCACCGACGCCTGAACCACCCACCCATCACCCAGGGGCCGGCCCGCCCGAACGGCGGCCGGCCCCCAACCGTTCATGAAGGAGCACCCCCGCCGTGGGCCTGTCCATCTCCGCCGCCGCGCTGCTCGCCATCATCGTCGTCGTCCTGGTCAAGGGCGGACACGTCCGCGTCGGCCCCGCGCTGACCTGCACGCTGTTCGGCTTCACCCTCGCCGCGACCGGCCTGGCCCCGGCCATCAACACCGGCCTGACCGGGATCGCCGGACTGCTCGCCAGCTTCTGACCTACGCCTCGGTCCACGGCGGGTCGGGCGTGTAGTTGAGCCCGTCGCAGAAACGGCAGTCCCACTCCGACGGGACCTCCCACTTGTCGACCCACCAGCCGACCTGCCTGCCGACGAAGTAGTTGTCCCCGCCGCACCAACCGCAATCGAAGACGAACTCCACCCGAATCCCTCCACCGCGCTGCCGGATCGAGGATGCCCGGGGCGCCGGGCGGTGACTACCCACCCGCCAGCCACAAACCACCTCCTGCACAACGCCGAAGGGCGCCGCCGGACACCACTCCGGCGACGCCCTTCCCCGCTGCGCGCGACCACTCCCCCACGCGCCCTCCCCGCCACCACGGCCAGGAGGGCGCACCCCTTCCCGCGTGATCGGAGACCCCCTCATGGACCCCCTGCACACCACCCAGTCCGGCCTGCCCGAGTCCGAGGCCGCAGCCGAAGCCCGCCGCCTGCTCGACGAGTGGGCGGGCAAGCCCGTCCGGCAGCACCCCACCTCCTACCGAGACGACACCGCGCCGCCGGCCTTCGGCACCACCCCGCCCGTGCCGCAGCCCGACCACCGGATCGTCCCGGCCTGGGCGGCCGGGATCGCCGTCGCGAGCATCGGCGTGGGCGCCGGGATCACCGGCATCGGCTGCGGCGCCTGGCTCGTCCTGCAGGGCCTGGCCTCCGTCAGCCTCACCGGGGTCCTCATGGTCACCCTGCCGTTCGCGGGCCTGGCCATGGCCGCCACCGCCATCGGCGGCGCGATCAGCAAGGCCCGCGCGGCCGTCACCAAGAACGTCTACGAGGGCCCGGTCACCCACCACACCGAGATCCACAACAACAGCACCACCCGCGGCGCGTTCTTCGCCCGCACCCGCAACGACATCCACTGACCCGCCCACCACCCGCCTTCTGGCACAGGGAGCAGCCACGCCATGACTCACAACGACAAGCAGCCGATCAACGGCCAGAACAACCCGTCCTTCCTCGACCTGTTCAACCAGTTGCCGCCCGTGCCGCCGGCCCCCGAACTCGACGGCCAGCACGGCAAGGGGCGGCTCGCGTGGCTGCGCGCCGCGTGGAAGGCGTCCTGGGAGGAGGGCGGCTTCCTCTACGAGCGGTGGGAGGAGGTCGGCCAGGCCCGGCACGTCAGCTGGTACGAGATCGCCACCTGGATCAAGGCGGCCCTCCTGTTCGGCGGGCTCAGCCTCATCGTGCTGATGCTGGACGCCGCCGGTGACATCGCCTCCGCCACGCTCAAGGGCCTGTCCGACGTCCCGGCCTCCGACGCCGGGGACGGCAGCGGCCTGTGGGGCACGGTCGACCACCCGATCAGGGTGTTCCTCGCCGACCAGGCCGCGCACCTGCCCGTCGCACCAGCTGCCCTGTACGCGTTCTGGCAGCTGACCGGACTGCTCGGACTGGTCGGCGGGTTCTTCGGCAACGCCGGAGCCCGCATCGCCTGGCTGCTGTTCGGGATCGGCTCCCTCGCCATGATCTGGTCCGCCACCCCGGCCGGAGGCCGCGCCGCCGCCACCGGCCTCGCCGCCCTCATGTGGGCGCTCGCCAGCATCTTCGCCCTGCGCGGCCTGAGCCTGCGGCCGGTCGTCCACAACCACCCGCCGCAGTTCCAGCCCCAGTTCAGCCCCGCCCTGCACATCCACGCCACCCTCCCCGCCCCCACCCCGGCCGGGGACGACTTCGGCGACGAGCCCGACAACGTCCACCCGCTCCAGCGCTGACCCCGGTCCGCTCCGCCTACTCCGACACCACCTCTGGCGCGCTCCCGATCAGGACGCGCGCCGAACCGAAGGGAATCCCATGCAGCTCAAGGAAAACGAGTACCGGTTCGGCACCTTCCACGGCCGCCACGACGGCGCCCCGGCGAAGGTCACCGCCGTCCGCGACGACACCCGCCCCGAGCCGTACTTCTGGCTGTGCAGCTGCGGCGCCGAGCGCTCGTTCCCGACCGAGGACGGCGTGTTCGCCACCGCCTGGCGGCACACCCACCCCACGCGCCTCGACCGGCTGCGGCAGTGGGCCACCCGCCGACTGTGCACCCGCCGCGCCCGCTGACCTGACGCCCTGCCTGGCCCTCGCCCACCCCGCCCGTACGGGGGCGGGCGAGGACCGGACAGGCCGCCCGGCCGCACGCACCACCCCATCCGAGAGAAGGAGACGTCGTCTTGGCGAAAGCGCCGACCGTCATAGGAGTGCTCACCGAGCCCCCGCCCCCGACCTGGTGGAAAGCCAACCGCCACAAGGTCTTCGGCATCGGCGGGCTGCTGATCGGCTACCTGATCGGCACCCACCTGGCAGGCGCCCCCGAGCAGCAGCCGGCCCCGCCCGCTCCGGACCACAGCACGCCCGCGCCCGGTGAGCACTCCACCCGCACGGCCCACGGCCTCGCCGCATAACCAGCCGCACCCCCGCTACGCCCCGCCGACACCAGCACGACGTCAGCGGGGCGCAGCGCTGTCTGCCCGACGACTGGAGGAGACCGCTCGTGCTCACCCCCCGCCCGCGCCGCCGGATCGGCCGGCCCCGCCCGCAGCGCCCCGGACCCCGCTACTCGCAGCGCCCCGCCCGGCTGCCCGGCACCTGGAGCAGGTGATGGACGACCAGGACCAGGACCTGGTCGACGTCGACCCGCACGACCCCGGCGACGGCTCCTTACCGGTCTTCCGGTGGAGGCAGGCCGGGCGCGAAAACCTCGCGACTCGCCGCCAGCTGCGCGCGATGGGCCTGCGCCCCGGAGGCCACGAGCCCGTCGCTCGGATCGAGTGCCGTGGCGGCAAGCGCTTCGCGTGGTTGTACCGGATCGACCTGGCGAAGCCGAAGTTCGCGATGACCCTCGCGAAGGAGGCCGCGCTCGACAAGGCGATGGCTGCTCGCCAGACGTGTCCCGGGCCCTGTGGCCGGCGCTATTTCCACTGCCTTCCCTTGAGGACCTTGGGGTCGTGCTTGGAGTGCTACGACGGCACGCCCGCCGACCCCACCTCGTACATCGCTTCCCCGGCCAAGCACCTGCTGGCCGCCTGATCCGAGAGGACCCCAGCCCATGAGCACCGCCACCCTCGCCGCCTTCACCGAGCCCGACCGCCCCAGGAACCTGCTGATCAGGTTCCTCACCGTCGGCGGCTCGTACGTGGACGTCACCGGCCCCGGCAAGCACTCGGAGAAGAACCGCTGGCACTGCCACGGCTGCGGCGACTCCTCCGACCGGCCCGAGGAGGACTACCTGTTCCGCATCCGGCCGGACGCCAACAACCACGCCGCCGCCTGCCGCGCGATCCCGCTGAGGTGACCGGCCGCCGTCTGCGGGCCGCCTTGCTGCTCGCCGCCGTCCCGGCCGCCGCGGCCGGGGCCGTCACCCTCGCGCTCCGGGTCGGGCACCGGCGGCTGCACGCTGACCGGCACCGCATCGAGCTGACGCCTCTGCCCCGCCGCTCCTGCCCCGACTGCCGGGGCGAGGGCGGCTGGTGGGTCGACGGCGCGAACCCGGAGATGGAGGCGTGCGGCTGCTGGGCGAACCGGCCCACCTGGCGCATCCGGCTCCTGCCCGTCCCGGCCTGGCCGGACGAGCCCCCGTTCTGAACGACCCGACCCCGGCCGGTGCGGCCGGGGTCGGACCTCGGATGGCCGCGCATCGGCAAAGGGCCGGCCACCCGCTCCCTCACCCAGATCCGAGATCAGGAGAACTCCAGCATGCCCCGACACCTCACCATCGAGCGCCTGGCCCTCTTCGGCACCCTGCTGGCCACCTTCGGCGAGCTGCATCCTGCCTGTGACCACTGGGTCCAGGGCAGCAAGACGGCCTCGCGGAAGCGGCTGTACGGCAAGGACCTGGTCCACGCCGACGGCTCCCCCGCCACGCCGGACTCCACCCGCCCGACCATGACCACCAGCACCCTTGGCAGGCGCGCGGTGGCCTGCCACGTCGCGTCGTACACGGCCGTGCAGCTCGGGGCGACCGTCGCGATCACCCGCGCGTTCGGCTACCGCGTCACCCCCGGCGCGCTGCTCGCCGGCGCGGCCATCAACGCCGGAACGCACGCCGCGATCGACCGTGGAGCCGTACTGCTGTGGCTGGCGAAGAAGACTAAGAAGACCGGCTACATCGAGCACTGCCAGGCGGTCCGGCTCGACGACGAAGGCGCGGTCACCAAGGAGATCACCGGGCCGGGCAGTGCGTGGATGGAGCTGGACGCGGCACTCCACCGCGCCATCGGCATCGGCGCCGCCGCCGTCACCACCTGGCTCACCACCCGCCCCGGCGGCCGCCGGTGAGCCGCACCCGCCTGGACCGCGTCCGCGCCTCGGTCGGGATCGCCCAGCTCGCCCTCCAGCAGATCGAGGACGACCTGACCGCCGACGACATCGCCGCCCCCGAGCTCGCCGCGATCCTGCGCGAGCTCCAGGAGGACATCGACGTCCCCGGCGGCCTCTTCCCCGCGCTCGCCCAGCTCGTCAGCACCGCCGCCCGCCGGGCGGAGCAGCTCGAGCTCTACCGCGACGGTGTCGCCTCCCGCTCCCTGTACGAGGCCGCCGCTCTGATCACCGACAACGCCGGGCAGCGCATGACCTGGGCCGCCCGCGCCCTTGAACCGCAAGGAGACGACACGTGAGCCAGACCCAGCCGCAGCTTCCGGAGAACGCGCTCGTCGTGCTGATCGGCGCGAGCGGCGCCGGGAAGAGCACCCTGGCCCGCACCTGGCCGGCCTCCCAGGTCCTCTCTCTCGACACTCTGAGGGGCACGGTCAGCGACGACCCGGGCGACCAGGCTGCCACCGCCGACGCCGCCGACGTCCTCAAGCTCATCCTGGAACGCCGGATGGCCCGCCGCCTGAACACGGTCATCGACGCCACCAACGTGGAGGAGGCCATCAGGGTCGAGCTGGTGATGACGGCGAAGAAGTATGGCGTGCCGACGGTCGCGGTCGTCGTCTCCACGCCGCTGTCGCTGTGTCTCCAGCGCCAGCACCCGCGCCCGGCCAACCGGCGCGTGCCCGACGTCGTCGTCCGGCGTCAGCACGAGGCGATGACCTTCTCCCACCAGAGTCTCGCCCGGGAGGGCTTCACCCAGGTTCTCTTCGCCCACGACCTGAACCGGCTGGAGCCGTACCTGCGGCGGCTGAGCGCGGCCCGCCAGGCCGACCTCGGCCTGGACGGCGGCGACGGCCTGGGCCACCTGCTCCTCGTACGCCGCTTCTTCGGCGAGGAGATCCTGCCGATGTGGCAGTGGAAGGACGACTCCGACATCGCCGACGGCGACCGTGTCGGCGAGGTCCGCCTCGGCCAGCAGTCCCTGACCCTCGCGCTGCGCCTGGACGTCGACGGCGAGGGCGACATCGGGTTCGACGTGCGCGTGCCGTGCCCGTTCGACCCCGACTGCAGCGCCACCGCCTGGACGCCGGCCTTCAGCGTCACCTGCCTCCACCGGGCGCTCACCGGCGACCTGGACCACCGCGACGACATCGTCTGCACCGTCCATGGCCCGGACAACGACGACCAGGACGATGAGGTCGACGACCCCGACCTCGAGGCGCAGGCCCTCGAAGCGATCCACGGCTGACGGACCTCCGTGCCGCCCCGGCCCCGTCCCCGGCTCACCGCCGCGGCCGGGGCGGTCGCGGTGGTCCCTCAACCACCGCGATCACGAGAGGAGATGGACGTCATGACCCAGCCCCAGCCCCCGTACTTCGAGGTCGACGTCCCCATACGGAGCACCGAGACGCCCACCCTGCGCGGGGTGCACGTCTTCACCGGCTGGGCGAGTAGCCGCGCCGCCGCCGTGAAGGCCGCGCAGGAGGTCTACGACGCGGCACGCGCCGCTGCGGAAGCCGGCCGCGAGATCCCCCACGGAAGCCCGGACGGCTGGTCGGCCTGCGGATACCGGCCCGGCTGGGAGCTCGATTGGCCCGCCGCGAAGGCCGGCCCCTGGAGGAACCCGTACAGCTGGCTCAACTCCACGCCCTTCGAGATGTAGCTCTGCCCCGGGACAGCCGCTCTGCTTGACCGGCTTCGACGGCTGTCCCGGGCCCACCCAACCCGTACGAGACGAGAGGGAGATCCTCAGTATGGACTCCGTCCTGCACACCTGGGGCCGGTTCGGCCCGCGCACCCTCCTGATCACCACCGCCGCCCTGCCACTGACCGGTTGGACCGTGCACGCCCTGGCGCTGCACCGCAAGCTCGCGGCGACCCGGAAGGACCCGCTGACCGGCCTCATGCGTCGCGACGCCTACACCGCCCGCGCCTGCCGGCTCCTGGCCCGCCACGGCGGCGACACGACCGTAGTCATGGTCGACGCCGACAGGTTCAAGGAGATCAACGACCGGCTCGGGCACGCGGCGGGCGACACCGTCCTCACGTCGATCGCGGCACGGCTCACGGCCTGGGCGGGCCCGCGCGCTGCGGTCGGCCGGCTCGGAGGCGACGAGTTCGCCGTCGTCCTGGAGCTGCCCTCCGACCGCCGCGCTCTCCGCCTGGAGCAGCTGGTCCGGATGCTGCACACCCCGGTCGCCCTGGACGACGGCCGCACCGTCGACGTCGCCGCCTCGGTCGGCGCCGCCACCCCTGACGCCGTCGGCTCCCGCGACCTGTCCGCGTTGCAGCGGGCCGCCGACGCCGCCCTGTACGACGGCAAGCACTCCGGCCGGGCGGTCCTGGCGACCACCGCGCACGCCTCCGTGCCGTCCGTCAACGGGCGCCGCGCGGGCAGGCCCGGCACGGCCGTGTGGGGACGGGCGGCATGAGCGACCCCACCCTCCTCGCCGACCCGGGCGCCTGGGTGCGGGGCATCACGATCCGCCAGCCTTGGGCCACCTGCATCCTCGCCGGGAAGCACATCGAGAACCGGTCCGCCCACTGGCCGTGGCGCGGCTGGGTCCTCATCCACGCCGGGAAGGCGAAGCCGGACCCCGCCCTGCTGCGTGAGCCGCTGGTGGCCACCGCGATCCGCGGCCGCGAGCTGCACCGCGGCGCGGTCATCGGCGTCGCCCGGCTCACCGACTGCCACCTCGATCTGGGGCCCGAGCGCTGCACCAGCCCCTGGGCGCAGCGCGACGCGCACCACCTGGTCCTCGACGACGTTCGTGAGCTCCCTCTCCCGGTGCCCGCCACCGGCGCGCTCCCCGCGTGGAGACCGACGCCGGACCTCGTCGCCCAGGTCCTCCAGCAACTGCCCGACCTGCGACCGTGACCGCCCGGCGCCGCCACCTGCGTGCGGTGCCCGCACAGCCGGAACAACCCGTCGCGCCGGTCCAGCTCCTGAACTGGCGCGACGGCCGGCACTTCGGCCCGCCCGCCCCGTGCGTGCTGTGCGGCACCACCACCCCGCTGAGGTCCCACGCCAAAGAGGCCGTTCACAAGATCTGCGCGGAGCTCTGGAACGCGGCGCACCCCGGCGAAACCCGGTTCGTCTCCGATCCGCCCAAGGGCGGCGCGACGACCGACCACGCCTGACCTCTCCTCCAGACGGAGGCCCCCATGAGCAGCACCCAGCCCGACGTCGACCACACCCTTGCCTATCCCGAGCCGCCGGCCTCCCCGCTCTGGCACCGCCACGGCGCCAAGGCCCGCCCGCTCACCGACGCACAGCGCAAGCGCAACCGCGAGCTCCTGGTCCTCGCGCAGCGCACCACCCGACCCCGCTCCCCTCGCTCCACCGAGACCCTGGCGGAGGCCAGCTGATGGACACCAAGCACCTGGCCATAGACGGCTACGTCGACGCGATCCCGGCCCCCGGCACCAGCTGGGGCACCGCCCGCTTCGACCTGATCCACTCCCCTGTCGACGCGGACCGGATCGCCCCCGACACCCCGGACACCGTGTACGCCTGCACCACCGGCGACCCGCGCATCGCCGAAGTCCTGCTGCGCGAGATCCAGCCCGGCGACCTCGTACGCGTCACCGGCACCCTGGTCCCGCCCGACGGACCCGAGGCGCCCGCCCACTTCACCGTCGACGGCCTGGAGGTCCTCGAGGCCGCCCCGGCCCCCGTGGTCTACGGCCTCGTGCTGGAGCGGTTCGGGAACTACGTCGTCGTCTTCGACGCCGACCGCGACCAGGTCCCGGTCTTCACCGCGTCCGGCCGCTGGGTCGGCGAGGCCGCCACCGCCGACGCGATCGGCGACCTCATCGACGCCTACGAGAACGGTGACCTCCGATGACGACCGCCCTCCCCGCGCAGCGCACCGTCCTGGAACGGTTCCCCGCCGGCCACCCCCGCGGCTCCTGGCCCGCCGACGAGTACGCCGCCGCCCAGCGAGCCCAGGGCACCGACGCCCGCGTCGTCATGGACCTCAGCAGCGACGAGTTCCTCGTGGTCACCGACACCGCTACCCGGTAGCGCTACGGCCCGTGCCCCGCCGATCTGGCGGGGCACGGGCCCTTTTTTGTTTCCGGCCCGATCTCCTACGGCGGTCACCCTCGCGCCAGTTGAAGATCGCCGGAACGCCGGGCAGCTCTTTGTGACGTGGTGCGGGTCACTGAGCCGGGGGAGACGTGGCAGCATCTTGCGGAACGTAGCCACTGCATGAGGAGAGAGCCGCGCCGTGCTCATCGCCAACATCAGCCCACGAAGCATGGGCAAGACGACCGACACCGGCATGATGGGACACGCATTCCACGAGGCCGGATACCGCGTGCAGCTCTGGGATGCGGACGAGTCCGAACACCTCACGCAGTGGTCCGAGCTCGCCGGCTTCCCCTTCCCGGTGAAGCACAACGCCTCCGCGAAGTTCGCCGAGGAGTACACGCCGCTCGGGGAAGCCGGGATCGACATCGTCGACGTCGGCCACACCGAGAACCACCCGCACATCGCGGACAGCGTGCTCAAGGTCGCCGACCTGGTCCTCATCCACATGGAACCGTCCATGGCCGACTACCAGCGCGTCCATCAGCCGCGCACCTCCACCCCGGTCAAGACGATGGTCGGCCGCTCCGCGTTCGACAGGCCCTCACGCACGGCCCCGCCGATGTGGGTGCTCCTCAACCGAGTCCGCCCCAACGTCCGGAGCGAGAAGGAGATCCGGGGCCTGCTCGCCGACGACGACTACAACGTGCTCACGGTGAAGATCCCGGTCCTGGACGACATCAAGCAGGCCACCGGCTTCCCGGTGGAGAACGCGGCCCGGGGACCGTTCGGCGAGCTGGTCACCGAGCTGCAGGACCGGGGGCTGATCAAGAGTGTCTAAGCGTCGTGACTTCCGTGCGGCGGCCGGCAAAGGAGCCCAGCAGCCTCCCGCCGACAGCGCGAGTCCCACGCCGGGGAGCCTGGCTGTGCCGGACCAGCCCGCCGAACCTCCGCAGATGCGCGCTCAGCCCTTCACGATGGAGCACTGGGGACTGACCCTCCCCGACGTGGACGCCACGCCGGAGACCGCGAACGGCCCGCTCGACGAGCACGAGCAGCGTCTCCTTGCCGAGGCGCACCGCGCCGTCGACAACGCCCGCACAGCCCGCTGGATGCTCGGCTACTCCCTGGAAGTGGTCCGAAGGCGCCGCCTGTACCGCGGCGACGGCACCCGCACCTGGGAGCAGTACCTCCAGCAGGAGCACGACGGCCTCTCGACCAGCGAGGCGGACCGTCTCCAGAAGACCTGGCGCCTGGCGCAGACCGTACAGAAGGAACTCGGCCGACCCCTGCCCGACAGCCACCTGCGAAAGCTGCAGCCGTACGCGGAACGCACCAGCGACGAAGAGGCCGCGCGTGCCTACGCCGAGCTGTACTGGGCCCACCAGGCAGGCGGGGTCCGGCTTGTCGCCAACCAGGTCCAGCAGCGAGTGAAGAAGGCGGTGGCGGCCGCCAAGGGAGTCTCCGACCCGGCGGAGCGCAGCCAGGTCATCAGCGCCGCCTGGACGACCGCACCCGACCCGGTGATGCCCACGCAGCGGACCGAAACGGCACCCGAGCAGGGCGGCATGCCCAGACGGAGCCCAGATCCCGTAGACGGCGCACTCGAGCTGCTGAACGTGGCGCGGCAGGCAATCGAGAACGCCATGGAGGACAAGGCCGCACGTAAGGCCCGTAGCAGCGAAGAAGCCCAGCGGCAGCAGGACGCCATCCGCCGCATCGGCCGGATCCTCAGCAAGGTGAAGGTGGACGCGGACGCCGCCCCCGATGGCAACGTCGACGCTGACGCCGTCGATGAGGACGGCATCGTCGACGCAGAGCTGGTTGAGGACTGACCCCTGCGGTTGAGCGGGACTTCCCCAATTGGGGAAGTCCCGCGATTTTTGGCGGCAGCAGCTCGGGCAGTCAGCGTGAGGCGACACCCTTGAACCCCGGACCGAGCCCCCGCCGCTTGCCGCGCGCTGCGACAACGGGCCGGGCGGTGAGGGCCGCGACCACCGCCTGGGCCGCCTGCGGGGTGAGGCCGACGCTCACCTGCCCCGAGGCAAGGACCGCGCGTACGCGCCAGTGCCGTGCGCGCGGACAGCGAGACGGTGAGGCGCTACGGGCCGGTGAGGATGTCGTGGGTGCCGATGCGACGCCAGATCACGTGCGGGGTGTCAGGGCGACGTGCTGGTCCGTATTGCCACGTGGCGCGTCCTGCGGGGCCGGCGCCCATGGACCAGGTGAGTTCGAAGATCCCGGTCGCCCGTTGAACACGCTTGATGCGAAGGCCAGCGCGGAAGCGTCCTCCGGCGCGCAGGTCCTCGACGAAGGCTGCCACGGTCTGACGGAACTTGCGGCGTTGTTCCGGGGTGAGACGGTCCAGGTCGGCGGTGAAGCGCGGCAGGGTCTCGTACGTGGGCACGGCGAACTCCTCCAGGACGCACGAAGCCCCCGGCCGGTCGGCCGGGGGCGGTGGTGGCTGTTCGTGTTGAAGGGCGTCGGTTACGTGGTGCTCAGTCGTGCTGGGTGGTGTTGATGAGGTCGTGGCGCAGCATTCGCACGGTCCGGGTCAGCTCTCGTCGCGGGCGTTCATCGCGTCGTTCCACTTCTGTGAGTTGAGCGGGTCGCTGGTGCAGCTGTCGCAGTGGGGCAGGTAGTCGGTCCGGGTGGGGTACGGCACGCCGGCCGAGCAGACGATGACGTCCGGGACCAGCCTGAGAGGGCGGTGGCACAGCGGGCAGAGGTCTCCGTGGAGCAGTTCGGTGGTCATGCGGCGGACTGTGCACACACCGGCGGCTTACCGTCTCGGGCTGTCCCCGCGGCCCGCCTGGCGGGCGCTCCGGTAAAGATCTGGTGATGCCCTCCCGCCCTGCGGGACCGGCCCCGGATAACACTTCTGCGCAGGTCAGAGCCGGGGTTCCATGGGCCGATGATCAGCATGTCGCCAGTTCGCCCGGGGGCCGGGGTGCGCTACCTCTTCCGTGGCGTGATGGTCGGCGACGGCCACCGCCGGGCGGGCACGTCGCTGCGCGACGCCCAGGACGAGGCCGGTGTCCCGCCCGGCGTGTGGAAGGGCCGGGGCCTGGCCGCCCTCGGCCTCAAGGCTGGGGACGTGGTGACCGAGCGGCAGGCCGAGCTCCTCCTGGGGGAAGGCCGGCACCCGGACGCCGACCGGATCGAGCGCGAGCTCCTGGCGCAGGGCAAGAGCCCGGCGCAGGCGCGGCGGGCGACCGTGCTGGGCAGGCCCATCGAGCACAACCGCTCCCCGAAGACCGACAAGGCCAAGGAGCGCACGCCCTGGCTGGCCTTCGACCTGGTGTTCCGGCCCCCGCCGACGGCACACATCGCGTGGGCCCTGATGGACGACGAGCACCGCCGGGTCCTGGAGCTGTGCGACGGCATCGCCCGCGACAAGACCCTGGCGTGGCTGGAGGAGTCGGTCGCCGAGATCCGCTGGAAGGCCGGCGGCAAGCAGCGGGCCCGGGTCAAGGACGGGCTGGTCGTCGCGGTGTTCCGGCACTACGAGTCCAGGGCCACGGAATCGAGGCCGCTGCTCCACAGCCACGCGGTGGTGTCGGTCCGCGCCCGGCGGCCGCACGACGGGAAGTGGGGCAACCTGTCGGCCGACTCGCTGATGACCCACATCGTCGCGGCCGACACTCTCTACCTCCTGCACTTCATGGAGGAGGTGACGGCGCGGCTCGGGTGGGCGTGGGAGCCGCGCGAGGTGACGCCCGGCCGCCGGCCCGTGATGGACATCGCCGGGATCGATCGGCGGCTGATCGGCTGGCAGTCGACCCGCCGCCAGCAGATCGAAGACGCGCTGTCCGTCATCACCGCCAGGTACGAGGAGCGGCAGGGGCACGAGCCAGGGGAGCGGGCCGGCTACGTGTTGGCCTGTCAGGCTGCCGACCAGACCCGCTCGCCGAAGCGCACCGAGCTGTTGTCGCTGACCGAGCTGCGGACGCGATGGCGTGCTTCGGCGATCCGGGCGTTCGGCGCCTGCACCGTCTACCGGCTCGCCGAGCGGGCGCGGGCGGCAGCCGCGGCGGTGTGGGCGCGGGTGCGGCCGGTGGTCGACCTCGCCCTGGCGGCCGTCGACGTCGTCGCCGTGGTGTACGTGATGCGCGGCGCCTTCGCGCGCCATCACCTCCTCGCCGAGGCCCGCCGCCACCTCTCCTATGTCCTGCGCGGCCGCCGCCACGAACCCGGCCTGGACGAACGGATCGTGCAGGCGGCCGTCGACGACCACACCCGGCCCGTCGGGCGCGGCCGCAGGATGACCGCCGACCTGCGCGCCCTGTACCCGCGCGACACCGAGGACCAGGCCGTGCTGCGCCCGCTGACCCGCAACCGCACGGCGACTCAGTACGAACGGGCACGCCTCGCCGCCGACGCCCTGGCCGCCCGGGTCCACGCTGCGCGCCGTGCGGAACGCCTGGGCTCCCGCCCCCGCCCGTACGCCGTCGCCGTGCCTGCCACCTCGAGGTCGCGCCCGCGGCCGTTCCGCGACGGCCGGAAGGACGGCCGCGTCCTGGAGCAGGAGACCGGCGTCGACACGGTGGAGCGGACCCGCCAGACCTTGGAAGCCGCCGCCGCGCAGGTGGCCGCCACGCTCCAGGACAGCCGGCGGGCGCGCGAAGCCGCCCACAACCTGCGCCCGCAACCCGCCCCGGCGGCAGTCCTGCCGCCGCACACCCAACAGCCCGGCACCCATCACATGCCGGGCCGAACCGCAGGAGGAGTCACGTGAGCACACCGGAAGAACGCCCCAACCCCGACGAAGCCCTCGCCCGTGCTCGTGCCGCCCGCGAGCAGATGGCCGCCGCGCTCGACGAGGACCAGGAGCTCGAAGCCGACGAGCCAGTGGGGTGGCAGCCGATCTGGAAGCGTCCGCGGAAGCCGAAGTCGAAGGCGGCGAAGAAGGCGGAGCTGCGCAAGCAGCGCAAGCGACTCCAGGACGCCGCCAAGCGCCGCCTCGCCGCGAGGAACTCGCGCCGGCCTTGCTCCCGGCAGAACCGGATCGGCAACGCGGCCGCGCGCCGCGATGCTCGCGCACTGTCCCGAGTGCGGCACTCCAACGCCTGGCTGTGGTGACGAGGTCGGGCACCGTCCACTCGATGGAGTCCACCCGATGTCGCGCATCGCCACCAGATGCAGAACATCGAGTGGGCTCCACTCGGTGGGTTCCACTGAGTGGGTTCCACCGGGTGGACTCCACCGGGTGGACTCCACCGAGTGGAGTCCACTCCGGTGCGCCGGACGACGATCGACTCCACCGTGGTGCGCACCGCGTTGTGCGCCACCGCGCCCGGCACCGCACCACTCTGACGATGCCCGGCACTCTTGCGCGCACCGGTGCGCCGCACCCGAGGCTCCGCACCGCACCGGTGCGCCCGCCGCCGCGACCCCCTTGTCCGGCTCCGCCACACTCCCCCCTTGACCACCTCTGCTAACGCGACGTTTCTCCTTGCCATCGCCGGTTTCGGCTTGCGATCAGGTCGCGGTCAAGGGGGTGTGTGATAGAGGAGCCCGCCCGGTCGGGGCGCGCCCCGGCGCGGTGCGGTGATGCCGGGAGACCGCACCGCCGACGCCCGGCGGTGCGGTCTCGATGGTGCGGTGGAGCGCACCACGGTGGAGTGGTGCGGTGCGGTGGTGCGGGTGGAGCGCACCACGGTGGCGCGGTGCGCCGGGGACGCGCACCGCACCACCACCGTCCCGGAGGTGCGGCTACGCGGTGGTGCGGTGCGCCGGGTGCGCTTCCATCGCCTGCTTCATCCCCGCGGCCTCCAGCTGGCGCAGGACGTCGGCGACGTCGCCGTGGTCCTCGGTGAGGATGTTCTCGGTGAACAGGATGATGGTCCGGGCGACGTTCCGCGCGTTGGCCAGGCACACGCCGTGGCACACGAGCTCCAGCAGCAGCCGTCCGAGCGCGGCGGCCAGGAAGGAGTGCGCGCACGGCTCCCCGTCGTGGTCGTCTTCGGCGGTGATGGGGATGAAGACGCGCGCGGCGACGTCCACGAGCATCCGGCACAGCTGCTCCGGGCCGATGTCGTCGGCGACCGCGCCGGCGGTGTCGATGTCGTCGGCATGGATCGCCTGGATGTAGGCGAAGGCGTCGAAGACGTCCTCCGGCCCCATCGGGGCGAGCGGAGTGGTGACGGTGTTCTCGGGCATGGGTGGCTCCTCATCGTCGGGCCGCCCCGCTGATCGCGGCGGCCTCGAAGACACCCTCGATCTGCGGCCCTGTGGACAGAGTCCGGCCGCCGACGGGGGAGAACTCTCCCCCTCAGATCGAACCGGACGAATCGGCACTGCAAGGGGCAAACGTGGCCCCCTTGTCCGGCAGGGTCGGCCCGAGCTCGAATCCGGCTCTGACCCCTTGTCCACCTCTGCTACCGCCCCGGCCACAGCCACGTTTCCCCTGGACAGCGTCCGCTACCGGCACCGGTCAGACCGCGGACAAGGGGGTCGGTTGCACGCTGCTCCTTCGCCCCGACCACCCCGGCCGGGGCCGGCGAAGGAGACCAGACGATGACGACCACCTATCCGGAGGCCGGGCAGCACCGCCGGTCGGGCCGATCCTCCCGGAAGGCCGGCCCGCGTGGTGCAGGCCCAAGGGGGATCCCCGGGTGCCGCCTTGGGAGGGCCCTTGGGAACCCCCTTTGGTGCCCGGCACCCCAGGCCGGAGGAAAACCCCTTGTCAGGGCCACAATGACCGCGAAAATTGCGCCGTCACAACCCTCTTCTCTCCTCCTGATGTCCGCATTGGAGGAGAGCATCGGGTTCCGGGGGGCCCGGATGCCCTCCCCGGCCGGGCGCGGCCAGCGGCAGCAGCAGCAGCAGCGGCGGCGGCGGCGGTTGGCCGGCGGCCGGTCGCGAGCGACGAGGGAGCAGAGCTGATGGCGGGGAAGCGGAAGACCAACCCGGCGGGGTCGACGAACAGCTACCGCGGCGACGTGCTGCGCGTGCTCGGAGCGCTGAAGGTCGCCACGGCGGATCAGATCCAGCGGATCGGCGCTCCGCACCTGACGTTCCGGCACGCCGACAAGGAGACCCCGTCGAAGCAGAAGCAGGCCCGCACCGCCTCGCACACGGCTGCGCTCTCCGACATGCGGGCGCACGGCCTGTCCGAGAACGGCGGCTCCACCGAGACGGGCGACGCCCTGCGGAACCTGACCCCCAAGGGCCTGCAGGCTGCCTCCTACGAGTTGAACCGGCCGGTGACGGAGATGGGCTCCACCGCACGCGGCGCGGGCTCCTCAGGGGCCTCTCACCCGATGGCCGTCAACGAGACCGTGATCGCGATGCTGCGCCCGAAGCCGAACATGGCCAGGCTCACCAAGGACCCGGCTCACGTCCAGGCCGCCGCCCAGGCCGCCGTCGACTCCCCGGACGGCATCGGCACCATCGCCTCGTACTGGACCGAGGTCCCGCTCCCGGCGACCGGCACCTGGAACGCGCCCGGCAAGGGCGGCGCCCAGGCCGACCTCGTGCTCACCGCCCCGCAGGACGGGGTGCCGCTGCTGTTCATCGAGGTCGACAACTGCCACGAGACCGCCGAGGAGCTCGCCGCCAAGCTGGAGAAGTACGCCCGCTTCTTCAAGCGGCAGGTGAAGGACACCGACGGCCGTGAGCGGCCGATGTGGCGTACGCGCTGGACGGCCCCCGAGGGCCGGTACGAAACGCCGCACCCGCCCGTGCTGCTGGTGTTCAACCGCGTCGGTGAGCGCAACCCCAACCTCACCGTCCCGCGCCTGCAAGAGCTGACCCGCCACCTGTGGCAGGGGGAGCGGCAGCGCGGCGGCCACTACCTCTACGACCGGAAGATCCCGATCATCGCGGTCGGGCTGAACCAGCTGCGCCAGCACGGCCCGGCCGGGGAGGTGTTCGCCCGCTTCGGACGCAGCGGCCCGCAAACCCTCCTGGAGGCGATCGGCAACGCGCGCCTTGAGGCTGCCGAAGCCCGCGAGGCAGAGGAGGCCAAGGCACGCGCGGCGGCGTACCAGGCGGACCTGCGGAGGGCAGCCCAGGAGCAGGCCGCGAAGCAGGCAGCCGAGCGCGAGGCACGCCGTCCCGTCTGTACCGCCTGCGGAGCGAAGTTCACCGACGCCCGCTGGGAGGCGGTACAGCCGAAGGACTGGGGAGCCACGAAGGACTCCCACCCGCACCTGTGCGACACCTGCAAGGCCGGTACCGTCGTCAGCCCAGCGGCTGTCACGCAGGAGCGCCAGGAGCCGGTACGCGGCGAGGCAGGGTCGGACGATTTCTGGCCCGCCCCCGAGCGTCCCGTCTGCACCGAGTGCGGTGCCGCGTTCACCGACGAACGGTGGAAGGCGACCAAGCGTGTCGGCTGGACTGCTTCCCCGGCGAAGAACCCGTCGCTGTGCGGGGACTGCGACCAGCGGTTCGAGGACTTGGACCGGGCCTGGGGGGTGAGCCCCCGGCAGGAGGAGCGCGACCAGGAGCAGGAGCCGGCTGTGCCCGAGCAGAAGGCGGAGGGCCGCTGGTACTCCCGCTTCCGCAGGTGACCCAGGCAAGCCCCGGCCGGCCTCCCGGGCAGGCATCCCGGACGGGACGCCTGCCCGGGAGCGGTGGCAATCAGGGGCGGCAACGGAGCTTGCCCTACAACTTGCCTTTCAACTTGCTCTACAACTAGCCCTTCAACTTGCCTTTCAACTTGCTCTACAACTTGCCCCCAGCGCATCCCGGATACGTGTGAACCTGCACGTCAGAGGGCTAGTCAAGGGGTGGAAATCACGCCGACTACTTCTGTTAGACACCCAGGGAGACCCGGGTATCCACAGAAGTCCGACCAACCAGGGAACCCGGCTGCTACACCAGGGCGGCGGCCACGCTCTCCAGTACGGTGCGCTGCCTTGCGTCCAGCGGTACGTCGGCCTGGCGCAGGGAGCGCAGCGTCGTGCCGTTGGCGCACAGCCTGCACAGGCCGATCACTGGGAGCGGGCCGGCGCCGATGAGCGTGCCGGAAGAGGAGCTCTCGTAGACGGGGCGGTAGCAGCCGGGGCACGGTGTGCTCTCCTCGGGCTCGTCGGCCGGCGGCGCGTCCGGACCGAGGAGCGGGACGATCCGGATCAGGTTCTCCCCTGCCTCGGCCCACAGCGCCATCGGCCGCTCCGCACGCCGCTCGAAGACGATGGCGCCGTCGGGGCCGGTCTCGGTGCGGAGCCGGGCCAGGGTGCCGACGGCTTCCTCGGGATGGTTCGGGATGAACATGAGCACCCGCTCGTACCCGGGCCCGGTCTCCCCGACGACGCCGTGCGGCCGACCGGAGGCGAGCGCCGTGCCCAGCTCGCTCAGCCCCTGGCCGTCGTCGTCGTTGCGGATCCGCAACGGCCACCCGGCCAGCACGCCGTCGACCTCGGCCGGGGTGCTGGTGATCAGGATGCCGTTGCCGGACTGCCTCACGTCCAGGTGCTGCATGCCCGCGGTGGAGTGGAACGCGGTGCCGAACCACTCCGTGGCCGACTCACCCGTGACAGGCTGCTCGCTTCCACCGTGCGAGCGGCGCGGCTTGTGCTGCTTGTGACGTCCCATGATGTGCCTCGCAGAAGTGACTCCATGCACGGGCCGAATGGTCCGCTCAACCCACAACCGACAACCCGATCACCCGGGTACGCCCAGAGAGCCGGCGTTCATCCATCCGGCCCACGGCGACTGCAACACCCCGTGCAACAGAAGGAGGGTGCAACAGAGCCGTGTTGCACCCCTGGTCTGCGGAAACACCCGATCCGAGCTGGGGTAGGGGAGCGCGTTGCACTCTCGGAACAGCACCGGACCCCGAGCGTCCAAGAGGCCCGGGGTCTGGTCACGGCACTGGAGCGGTCAGACGCTGTTCGGGGCGACCTGGGGGACCGTCACGGGCTTCGCCCAGTCCATGCCCAGCTTCGCGAGGGCGGCGAGCTGGTCGGCGTCCAGCCGGTCCCTCCTCGATTTCGTGTTCGAAATCCATACGCCCAGCTTCACCGTCACCGGCTCCGCCTCACCGTCGACGGCGAGCTGTTCGCTGTGCCCCCTCGGCACCGGCCGGTCGCCCTCACGCTCCACCCACTGCGCAAGGGCCGCCAGGCCCCGCTGGAACGCCGCCTGCGTCTTGCTCGGGCCCTTCGTCGTGCGCGCGGCTGCCGGGGCGGGAGCGGGCGCCTGAGCGGGCTGCACGCCCAGCTTCGCCAGCCGCTCCTGCTGCTCGGGCAGAAGCTGCGCCCAGGTACCCGGGTTCTTCTGCCGCTGGAGCCACCGCCCGATGTCATCGCCCTCGAACAGCACCCCGGGCTCGATGGCCGGCAGGACGCCGTCGGCGTCGACCAGGTCGGCGAGGACGCGGTAGTGCCGCTGCCAGTCCAGCGGCCACGGGCAGTTCCAGTCCTCGTCGATCTCGGCGAGCTGCGCGGCCCGGGTGGCCGCGGTGTCCTCGTCCTTCCCGAGCCCGTTCTTCGTGCCCTTGCGGCGGAGGTTGGCCATGTACTGCCCGACGGGCACCATCGCCTCGCCCTCGCCCCACACCGCGTCCTGACGCGGCGCGAGATGCCCCATGGCCCGCCGGTAGGACCGCAGCGCGGCGAGCTTGTTCTCCCACGCCTCCTCGCCCGGCTCCCACACCATCCCGGCCTCCGGCGCGTCCAGCAGCGTCTTGCGCCGCTCTTCCAGCTCCCCGGCCCGCAGCGCCTTCCTCTGCTGATGCACCCATCGGCCAAGCGGAAAGTCCTTGGTGACGCCGACCTCGACCTCGACGTCATACGGGACGGCGTAGAGCCCGGTGATCTCGTTCTCCGCCCGCCACCGGATCAGGGCCTGGTAGCCCTCCAGCCACACCAGCGATTCGGGCCGGTAGACCCGGGTGCGCAGGAACGCCGCGATGGTCGCCGCGTCGCGCGGGCTGGAGAAGTGCAGCAGGGCGGCTTCGGCGGCGGCCTGGGTGTCGTCGTCCTCCTGGTCCTCGCCCTCGCCGCCGGCCCCGACGATCCGCCCGTCCTCGTCACGCCGGACGTGCACCTTGCGCTTCCCGCTCGTGAGCGCCCTGGAGGCGAGTTGCTCGACCAGGCGCTCATCATGCGAGCGCAGGCCCTGGAGCACGGCCACGAGCGGCTTGAAGCTGGCGCTGGCGACCATGTCGGTCGGGTCCTCGCCGGGCTCCAGGAACACCGGCACGATGATCCTGGCCACCTTGGTGGAGCCGTCGCGGTTGAGCCGGAGCGCGCGGCCGATGTTCTGGACGATCTCGACCTGGGAGCCGCGGGTGTCGGCGAAGCAGATCGAGTCGACTCCCCGCTCGCCGGTGATGTCCACGCCCTCTCCGAGGACGCGAACGCTGGCGAGGAAGGCGCGGTGCACCCGGCGGCCCGCGGCGTCGATGCCGTTGGCGAACTGGCGCAGGACCTCACGCCGCTCGCTGACGAGGTGGTCGCCGCACAGCCATGCCGACCACACCCGGTCCGGCGGGACGTGGCGGCCGGCCTCCAGCTCGTAGAACTCCGCGTCGATGGAGGACTTCGGGAGCTTGTCGGCGGCGGCCAAGTCCTCGTCGGTGGCGTCGTTGACGTACAGCGCGGCCGCCGTCTCCGGCAGCTTCTCCGCGAACGCCGCGGCTTCCTCGACCTTCTGGTGGAACGTCATGACGGTGCGCAGGTTGTACGCGGCGGCGTGCTCCAGGAGCGCGGTCTGCAGGAGCGCCAGGCGCCGGCCGCGCCGGGCTTCCTCGGTCTCCCCGAGGACGGGGGAGGGGTCGCGGATCTCCAGGACGTCGATCTCGAATCCGGCAAGGATTTCGCGCTCGATCGCCTCCGAGAGTCCGAGTTCTGCGATCCACGCGCCGTAGGTCCCGTCCGGGTCGTCGGCCATGGTCGCGAGCTCCAGCTCCTGGCCGTCCGCGCCCTTCTGCGGGCGGGGCGCGGCGAGGATGCGCGGGGTCGCGGTCAGGTAGAGCCGGAAGTCCGCCGGGATTCTGGCGTTGTCGTGGATCGCCGCCCACGGCCGACCAAGATCACCAGCGGTTCCGTGGGCCTCATCCACGATCGCGAGGTTGAAGCCGTCCATGCGCTGGCCGTAGAGCCGCTCCCCGCCTGCCAGGGCGGCCTCCAGCGGCCCGCGAACCTTCCGCTGGCCCTCGGGAGCGTCCACGTCCTCACGGTCCACGAGAGAGGCGTACGTGGCGAACACGACGACCGGTCCGTGCCCGGCCCACAAGGCCAGCTGGATCGGGTT
The DNA here is from genome assembly GCF_055582805.1 of Streptomyces sp. NPDC107498. Lineage (NCBI taxonomy): Bacteria > Bacillati > Actinomycetota > Actinomycetes > Kitasatosporales > Streptomycetaceae > Streptomyces > Streptomyces sp. NPDC107498. Next base: position 50,424 of record NZ_JBVJPE010000035.1, read on the forward strand.
GGTCGTGGTGCGCACCCCCAGCGAGTTCAGCACGGGGTCGTTCTCCAGCGAGCACACCGCGACCATCGGGGCCCGGTGGCCGACTGCTCGCCACGCCTGGGCGGTCTGCGCGAGCAGGTCCAGGGTCGGGACGGTGACGAGGATCCGCCCGTCCGCGAACGACTCCAGCGCGCACGCGGCGGCCATGATCGTCTTGCCCGAGCCGGTCGCTGACACGATCGTGGCACGGGCACCCTGCGGCGGCACAGATGACCTTGCAGGGAATCCCACCCACCCGCGAAACGCGGCGCGCTGGTCTACCTGGTGTTCCTTGAGCGGAATCGCTGACATTTCCTTGCCTCCCCTAAGCCTAAATTCCTGTGGTCTTTCAGATGGCCGCGTGCGGAATGCAGGCCGCGCCCGCGTCGTTCCAGATCGACGCATCCGCCTTGTGCCAGCCGCCCGGCTTCCCGTCCTTGAAGGGCGGCTTGTCGTCCGGGTCGTAGTGCCCGGCAGCGAGCGTGCACACGATGACGTCCCCGTCCGCGTTCCGCGTCCGCGCGGTGCACAGACCGCCGGCCTCGCCCAGCGCCTCCAGCACCCGGCGCCGCGCCGTGGTGTGCGGGTGGGTGCCCGGCAGCACGGCCTCCCGGACGAACCTCTCCAGGCGCACCAGGTCGGCCCGCTCACGCTGCCTCACGTCCGCGATATGTACGGCCAGCTCAGCGGCCCCAGCCGACCGGCCGCCGCGCCGGGACCATTCCCGGTCCGCGATGCCCACCAGGGCCTCGCTCACGGTCCTGACGCCCTCGTCCCAGCCGTCCTCGAACAGCTCGCCCCGAGAGGCCGGCGCCATCCCGTCCAGCTCCACCACCTGGCACTGCGCCCCGGCGACCGCCCCGGCCTCCAGCGCGGCCACCAGGTCGTCCGCCTCGCTGGCGGCCACGCCCTGCGCCTCCAGGAGCGCGAACAGCCTCAACCGGGCGTTCACGCCCGCCGTCTGGTACTGCGTCACCCGGCGCACAGAATCGCTGCTCAGCGCGGGATCGGGTCCGGTAGATTCCTGGTGACCGGTCATCTGCGGTCGTTCCTCTCGGAATTGAGGGAGGTCCCCGGGTAGTTTGGGGGTGTCCTGTGTTTCCGCCAACGGTACATGCTGCATCTCACGGATGCACGCGGTACACTGGAACCCACACGAACGAGCGACCCCCCACCCCCTCGTAGCCAGCCCGGCCCGCGCCAGCGGGCCCCAAGGGACTGGAGGCGCAGCCGGAAGGACCGTCAGGCGGGGGAGCGCAGCGGACCC
>NZ_JBVJPE010000036.1:0-49967 GCF_055582805.1 Streptomyces sp. NPDC107498
AACATCGAGGTCGCGGTGGCGTGGCTGATCTTGGTGACGGCGTGGGCCTCGCCGGCGGCGGTGAGGACGCCGACGCCGGGGGCGAAGAGGGCGCCGGTGACGAGCGCCAGAGCGGTGAGGACGGACCGGATTCTCATACGGGTTCTCCTGTCTGAACGGATGGGGTGGGGCGGTCCTCCGGTGCGGGTGCCGCCCAGTCCGCGCCGGCCTCGACCACGGTCGTGAGCCGGACGTGGGGGGCGACACGGGCGCGCAGCGTGCGGACGTTCGCACGCAGCGCACCGAGGTCGATCTCGGCGCGAGCCCCGGCAGGCGGAGGGATCATGGACGGTCCTCTCTGTTCCTGTGGCTGCCGGCCTCGGTGATCCCCGGCGGGGTCGGTGCTCCCGTGAGGGGAGGACCTCCGCGAGCGTCCGCCATCAGGCCCGACCGACAGGCGTACGGTAGGAACAGGCACGCCTGTCTCGAAATGGACGTCATGTCGATCCGTCCGGAGGCGTCCTGGACCGTTTAGCCCTTTGAGGGAACGGCGTTCCTGTACTTCTGCTGGTGGGCGGGGGGCCTGCCCACCGCCCGCGCCGTCAGCGCCAGCCAGAGGTCGACCCGGTCCTCCGCCCGGTCCTGCTGTCGCCCCGTCAGCCTGGCCACCTTCTCGATGCGGTTCTGGACGGTGTGCCGGTGCAGGCCCAGCAGGGAAGACGTCTCGGCCCAGGAGCCGTTCGTCTCGAGCCATACGCGAAGGGTCTCGGTGAGTTCCCCGCCCGGGTCCGCGGCGTCGAGCGGTGCCAGGACGGTGTCGGCGAAGGCCGCCAGGGTCGCGGGACTGCCCAGGCTCAGCAGGAGCCTGACCGACCCCGCCTCCGAGGCGCTCACGGGCCGTCCCAGCTCGGTGCTGGAGGACAGCAGGGCGATCGCCTGCCGGAGCGAGAGCGCCGCGTGCTGCGGGGCGACGGCCGGACCTATCCCCGCTGGAAGGCCCGTCGCGAAGCGGCGGAGCACCGCTGACGTGTCCACATCCTCCGGAACGACCATCTCGACCGTCTCGCCGGTCACGCGCGCGAGTCCTCCGGGCACCGCCAGGGCGAGGTCTGCCGCGAGCTCCACCGGTTCGCCGGCCGCTCGCACGGCGATGGCCCGGACGGAGGCCGAGGCGACGTCGGCCGTCCGCAGCAGGGATCTCGCCTGGTCCGCGGTGACGTCGGGATGGAAGAGCCTGGCCAGAAGGGCCGCACGGCGACGGCGCTGCGGCTCGTCGGCCAGGTGACGGCGTTCCAGTTCGACGGAGAGCAGTGACACGAGGACGCTGATCAGCAGCCGGGCCTCCGGCGAGTCCGCGTCGAGCAGGACGAGGAAGCCGCGCGGGCGGGTCGTTCCGAGGGGCTGGACCACGAGCCTCCCGCAGGGCAGGTCCGCGCCGCCGCTTCCCCGGAGGCCGTGCAGGGCGACGGTCTCGATCACCGCGGTAGCGTTCGCCAGCAGTTCCTGCCCGTCGGTCCCCGCCGACCCGAGGAGCCTTCCCGAGGAATCGCACACGGCCACGCCCGAGTTGACCGCCTGGTGCCAGGACGACAGGAGACCCGCCAGCCCGTCCCCGGAGGCGGCCGCCGAGGACAGTCGGCGCTGTGTGCGGAGGGTCCGTTCCAGCAGGCGTCGCTCCTCGGACGCCCTGGCCACGAAGACCGCTTTGGTGATGGAGGCGAAGGGGACGTTCGGCGGAGCGGTGAGCAAGGGCAGTCCGGCCCGCTCCGCATGGGCGCTCAGAGCGGCCGGAACCGTCTGCAGGGGCAGCCCCGGGCCCACTCCCACGATGAGGGCGGCGGCCTTGCCGCCGCTGAGCTCCCTCACGTAAGCCGCGCAGCCGGGCTCGTCGGTCGAAAGCAACAGCCCGTTGGTCATGACTGCTTCAGCGCCTTCGAGCCAGGCGGCGGGCCGGGTGTTCTCGGTCGCGTGTGCCGCCTCGACCACTCGGCCGAGTCCCGTACCGCCCGCCAGGAGGCGAAGGTGGAGAGAAGGGATGGCCAAGAGATCACGAACGGTGAGAGGCATGGGACGCATGGTCCATGAAGCGGCTTCGCCTGTCGACCGTTCGTCCAGGAGTGGGTTCCCCGGCGACGGATCCGTGAGGGAAGGGGGGAACGCGGCGACCGCCCCCCCGTGGGGAACGGTCGCCGCGCACCGTGAGGGTCAGTGCGCGGGGCGGGACAGCCTGCCCTGGCGCTGGACCCGGTCGACGGCGGACACCGCGTACCAGCAGTCTCCCGACGCGTCCGGGTCGTGGTGGACGACCTGCTTCCCGCCGGGAATCACGGCGACGAGGGAGGCGTCCCCTCCTCTTGGGTGACGGCCGGGATCTTCCGGGAACCGGTGCACCGCGTAACGGAACGGGACGTGCTCGTCGCCGTGGGCCCCGGCGCTGATGCGCAGGGAGGCCGTGCCGGTGCGGACGTCCCGCCGGACCTCGACGGTCGGCCGTCGCGGAAGCGGTCCCTCGTCGAGCCGGGCCGGCAAGGGGCCGAGGACCGGTCGGCGCCAGTGCGCGGTCCGCATGGCGGCGAAGTCCCCCACGCGATCGGCGCGGACGTCCTTGGCGCTGAAGAAGAGGTCGCCGCCGATGTCGGGGAGCGTGGCGTTGAGCGTCAAGTGGCGCGTCAGCTCCTTGCCGTCCTGCCACGGAGCGGGCTGCCCCGCGGCTCCCGACTTGTAGACCGCCTGTCCGATCCACAGCTCCGTGTCCGTGCCGCTGATCACCTCGGCCCACCACGGTGCGAGGACGGCGTAGTCGGCCACCGGCAACCCGATGTGCCAGTACACCTGGGGTGCGACGTAGTCGAGCCAACCCCGCTCGACCCATCCGCGGGTGTCCGCGTGCAGGCCGTCGTACGACTGGAAGGCGGCGGTCCGGGAACCGCGCGGATCCGTGGTGGCGTTGCGCCAGACGCCGAACGGGCTGATTCCGAAGAGCGCGTCCGGGCGTACGGCGCGTACGGCGTCCCGCATCTCGCGGACCATGAGGTCCACGTTGTGACGGCGCCAGGCCGCCTTGTCCGCGTGTCCCGCTCCGTACGTCCGGAACGTCTCCTCGTCGGGGAAGTCGGACCCCGCCACCGGGTAGGGGTAGAAGTAGTCGTCGAAGTGCACGCCGTCGATGTCGTACCGCCTGACGGCGTCGAGCATGGCCTCCTGGCAGAAGCGGCGCGCGGCCGGCACCCCGGGGTCGTAGTAGAGCTTGCCGCCGTAGGAGACGCTCCACTCCGGATGGACGCGGGCCGGATGCTCGGGCACCAGTGCGGACGGGTCGGCCTGCATGGAGACGCGGTACGGGTTGAACCAGGCGTGGAACGCGAGGCCGCGCTCGTGCGCCGTCTCCACCATGAAGCCCAGGGGGTCGTACCCGGGGTCCTCGCCCTGTGTGCCGGTGAGCCACTGGGACCAGGGTTCGAGGGGCGAGGGCCAGAACGCGTCGGCTGTCGGCCGGATCTGCACGAACAAGGCGTTGAACCCCCATGCGAGGGCTTCGTCCGCCAGGCGTGTGAACTCCGCGCGCTGGGCGGCGGCGTCCAGGTCCGCGCGACTCGGCCAGTCGATGTTGACCACGGAGGCGATCCACAGCCCTCGCATCTGTCGTTCGACGGGACCGACGGGACCGACGGGAGGCGCCGCGGCGTGGACCGGCGACGACGCGAGTGCCGCGGCACAGCCCGCCGCCGCGGCGGCGGCGAGGAGCGTGCGGCGGGGGAGGGCTGAGGGGGGCGAGGAACCAGCGGTGCGTTTCGGTGTCATGTCTGTCTCCGCGGGCGGCGTGACGAGGGGCGGGGAGCACGTCGGTGGGTCTGACGGCGGGGCGGGGCGGGAGCGGTGTTCCCCGGGATCGGCGAGCTTGCCGCATCCGTAACGTACGTAACTCTGGATGCCTGACATCGTTCTCTGTATCTTCTGTTTCGAAGGCGAGGGTGGGGCGTGCCGGTGCGGGCCGTCTCCGGCACGAGCGTGCGCGGGTTCTCCGCCGACGGCCGAGCGCCGGCGACGAGCGAGGAAGGACGCGTGACGGTCGAGGTGCCGCGGCCCATGCTCATCCTCCCGCAACCGCGGTGGCAACGACTCGATGTCCACCACCCCCCGGGGGGCCTGGACGTTCCGTCGATCGTCTCCCCGTCGGACGGATCCCTACCGTGTCGCCCCGGCCTCACTCCAAGAGCCTTCCGTTCGAACGCCGTTGGACGGCGTTTCCTCCGGACCGCCTTTCCGAAATGAGTACAGCGCACCATGAATCACATCCGGTCCGCTGCCCTCGCGGCAGCCACCGCTCTCACCGTCGTCGCATCCGCGTCCGCCTGCGGTCCGTCCGAGCCGGCGAAGGCGAAGGACTCGTCCGGCAAGCCCGGAGGCGCCTACTCGGTGGCGCTGACGGAACCCGACCACCTCCTGCCGGGCCGCACCACCAGCAGCTACTCCCTCCAGGTCCTGCAGGGGCTGTTCGACCCGCCCGCCGCGCTCGATCCGAAGGACGGCAGCGTGAAGCCGCTGGCCGCCGTCTCCTGGTCCACCGACGACAACGTCGTCTGGACCGTCACCTTCAGATCCGGGACCACCTTCCACAACGGCGAGAAGGTCACGGCGGCCAGCTTCGCGGACGCGTGGAACGCCGCCGCCTACGGACCGAACGCCTGGGACGCGAACTACTACTTCGCCCAGATCAAGGGCTACGACGCGCTCAATCCGGCGGAAGAGGGCGCCGAGCCGTCCGCGCGGACCCTGTCCGGTCTGAAGGTGCTCGACGAGACGACCCTCCAGGTCACCTTGAAGGCGCCCTTCGGCCAGTTCCCCATGCTGCTGTCCTTCCCCGCTTTCGCCCCCCTTCCCAAGGCGGCCGTCGCCAAGCCGGACGCCTTCGACGTCGCACCGATCGGAAACGGCCCCTACCGGCTCGACGGGGAGTGGGAACGCAACCAGAAGATCGAGCTGAAGAAGTTCTCCGGCTACCGCGGTTCCCGCAAGCCCATGGCCGACCGCATCGACTTCAAGATCTACACGAGCCGCGAGACCGCCTTCACCGAACTGCAGGCCGGCAACGTCGACGTCCTGACGACCGTCCCCGCCGCCAACTCGACGCAGGCCGAGCGCCTCTTCGGCGAACGCTTCTCCATCCGTCCCAGCGGGACCATGGACTACCTCGGACTGCCCGTGAAGGACCCGCGTTTCGCGGACCCCCGGATCCGCAAGGCCATCTCCATGGCCATCGACCGCAAGAGCATCACCCAGGCCATCTACAACGGCGTCTACAAGCCCGCGACCTCGATCGTCGGCGAGATGATCCCCGGACACCGCCCCGACGCCTGCGGCAGGACCTGCGCCTACGACCCGGCCGCCGCCAAGAAGCTGTTCGACGGGGCCGGCGGCCTCGACGGCCCCCTGGAGCTCTACTTCTCCAATGCGGACACCACGTACGAACAGTGGATGACCTCGGTCGCCAACCAGCTCAAGGACAACCTCGGCATCCAGGACGTGAAGTTCCGCAAGATGGCGCCCGCCGACCTGTCCTCGCTCCTCAACGACGGCAGGAACAAGGGCCCCTTCCGGCAGAACTGGGTCATCGACTACCCCAGCATCCAGAACTACCTCGACGGGCTCTACTACCCCGGCAACCGATCGGGCTGGAGCGACAAGGAGTTCGACGCCCTCGTGGCGAAGGGCAACGCCGCCCAGGGCGCGGAAGCCGTCGCGGCGTACCAGGAGGCGGAGGACATCGCCCTGCGCGAACTGCCGTACATCCCGCTCTGGAACTGGCAGGACCAGTCGGCGTGGAGCGACCGGATCGGGAACGTCGTCATCGACCCGTACGCCGCAGGCCTGCACCTGGACCGCGTCACCGTCAACGGCTGACGCCGCAACCGACCCTCCGTGGAGCACCTCCTCCGGCGCTCCGCACAGACCTACCCCTGGGGGCCGTCCGTCGTGTGGAGATTCGTCACCCGTCGCCTGCTGCACGCCCTTCCCGTACTCCTCGGCACCACCTTCCTCATCTACACGCTCGTCTTCGTCCTGCCCGGCGACCCCATCCAGGGACTCGCCGGTGACAAACCCGTGCCGCCGGCGGTCCTCGCCGAGCTGCACGCCCGCCACCACCTCGACGACCCCTTGTGGGTGCAGTACGCGCACTACCTCACCGGCCTGTTCACGGGCGACCTCGGCACCACCTTCACCGGCCGCGACGTGTGGGACCTGCTCGCCGACCGATGGGTCGTCACGCTGCAACTCGGCCTGACCGCCTGGATCCTGGAAGTGGTCATCGGAATGGCCCTCGGGGTCTGGGCAGGTCTCCGGAAGGGCAGATGGGACGACAGCGCGGTGCTCTTCGGCACCACCCTGATCCTCTCGATACCGGTCTTCGTCGTCGGATACCTGGCCCAGCTCGTCTTCGGCGTGCAGCTCGGCTGGCTGCCGGTGGCCGGCACCGGAGGGGGATGGCCCCTGGCCTATCTCCTGCCCGGGTTCGTCCTCGCCTCGTTCGGCCTCGCCTACGTCGCCAGGCTCACGCGCAGTTCCCTCATCGAGAACCTGCGGGCCGACTACGTGCGCACCGCCCACTCCAAGGGGCTGAGCCGACGCCGCGTCGTGATCAGGCACACCCTGCGCAACTCACTGATCCCCGTGGTCACCTTCCTCGGACTGGAACTGGGCGGCCTCATGGCCGGCGCCGTCGTCACCGAGTACATCTTCAACCTGCCGGGCGTCGGCCAGCTGCTCTTCCAGTCCATCCAGCTCCGCGAAGGTCCCGTCGTGGTGGGCACCACGACGGCCCTCGTTCTCGTCTTCCTGCTCGCGAACCTGCTCGTGGACCTGCTCTACGGGCTGCTCGATCCGAGGATCCGCCATGACTGACACCACCAGGACCCCGGAGGACGCGCGCGAAGCCGCCGAGCACACCGCGGCACCCGACGCGGCGCGCCCGCCGTCCCGGGAGCGGGCCTCCCTCAGCAAGGACGCATGGCTCGAACTGCGGGCCCGCCCCACCGTGTGGGCCGCCCTGATCACCCTGCTCCTCATGACGGCCATGGCCCTGGCGCCCGACGTCCTCACCTCGCTGCTCACCGAAGGAGGAGACCGCTGCGACCTGGCCGCGTCCCAACAGGGCCCCTCCGTCGGCCACCCCTTCGGATTCGACCTGCAAGGCTGTGACTACCTGGCCCAGGTCATCCGCGGCACCCGTCCTTCGCTGATCGCCGGCCTCGCCGTGACGGCCGCCTCCCTCCTGATCGCCGTCGTGCTCGGGCTGCTGTGCGGCTTCTACGGCGGCTGGCTCGACGCCGTCGTCTCCCGGGTGACCGACGTCTTCTTCGGCCTGCCCTTCGTGCTCGGAGCCACCGTCATCCTGGTCGCCTTCCCGGACCACGGTCTCGGCGCCATGATCCTCGTCCTGACCGTGCTGGGCTGGACGACCATGACGCGCATCATGCGCTCCCAGGCCATCGCCCTGGCCGACGCCGACTACGTGCGGGCCGCCCGCATGCTGGGAGCCCGCCCCGCGCGCCTCATGGTGCGCCACATCCTCCCCAACGCGATCACGCCCGTCATCGTGGTCGCCATGCTGAACGTCGGAGCCGTCATCTCCGGCGAAGCGACGCTCGACTTCCTCGGCGTCGGACTCCAGTACCCCCAGGTCTCCTGGGGACTCCAGCTGAACGCGGCCCAGGCCTTCGTCCTCGACCACCCCCACCTGCTGTTCTTCCCCGCCCTCTTCCTGTCCGCGACGGTCCTGAGCTTCATCCTCCTCGGCGACGCCGTACGAGACGCCTTCGATCCCCGTCTGAAATGAGCGACCATGTCCCCTGCCGCACAGCCCCTCCTGGAGGTCGAGGACCTCTGCGTCGAATTCCGCACGAGACGCGGCACGATCCGGGCGGTGAACGGACTCTCCTACACCCTGCGCGAAGGCGAGACCCTGGCCCTGCTCGGAGAGTCGGGATCGGGCAAGTCCGTCGCGGCACAGGCCGTCATGGGGCTGCTCGACACCCCTCCGGCGCACATCACCCGCGGTGCCGTGCGGCTGCGCGGCGACGATCTGCTCGCCATGCCCCCGGAGCGCCACCGGGCAGTGCGGGGAACGCGCCTCTCCATGATCTTCCAGGACGCGCTCACCGCGCTCAATCCCGTGCTGTCGGTGGGCGACCAGCTGGCCGAGGTGTACCGGGTGCACCGGGGCACGGGACGCAAGGCCGCGTTCGCGCGCGCCGTCGCCCTGATGGACCGCGTCCGCATTCCCGCCGCCGCACGCAGGGTCCACGACTACCCCCACCAGTTCTCCGGAGGGATGCGCCAGCGCGTCATGATCGCGATGGCGCTCGCGCTCGACCCGGAGGTCGTCATCGCGGACGAACCCACCACGGCCCTCGACGTCACCGTCCAGGCCCAGATCATGCGCCTGCTCGGACAACTCCAGGACGAGACCCGCATGGGCCTGCTGCTGATCACCCATGACCTCGGCGTCGTCGCCGAGGCGGCCGACCGGATCACCGTCATGTACGCCGGCCGCACGGTGGAGTCCGCGTCGGCGGAAGACCTCTACGCCCGCCCCGGCCACCCCTACACCCGGGGCCTGCTCGACTCGGTGCCCCGTCTGGACCGCCTGGGAAAACCCCTCGTCCCCATCGCCGGCGCTCCGCCTCCACCGTCCTCGATCCCCGCGGGGTGCGCCTTCCACCCCCGGTGCCCGCGGGCCGAGCCGCGCTGCGGCAGCGAAGCACCGCCCCTCCGGACGCTTTCACCCGCAGGACACCGCAGCGCCTGCCACTTCGCCGAGGAGGTCCACGATGCCCCCGTCGGCTGAGACCGCTCCGCCCCTCCTGCAAGCCACGGCGCTCACCCGCCACTTCCCGATCACGGAAGGCGTGCTGTGGAAACACCGCACCGGGGCGGTCAGAGCGGTCGACGGCGTCGACCTGACCGTCCGAAGCGCGGAGACGCTCGGCATCGTGGGCGAATCCGGATGCGGAAAGTCCACCCTCGCCTCCCTCCTGATGGCCCTGGACCGGCCCACCTCGGGCACGGTGACGATCGGCGGACAGGACCTCTTCTCCCTCTCCGGGAACGAACTGCGCGCGCTTCGCCGCCGCGTGCAGATGGTCCTGCAGGACCCGTACACCTCGCTCGACCCGAGGATGACGGCCGGACAGATCGTCGGGGAACCCTTCGTCGTCCACCCCGAAGCGGTGCCCCGGGCCGATCGCGGCCGACGCGTGGCCGAGCTGTTCGAAACCGTCGGCCTCGATCCCGCCCACCGCGACCGCTACCCGCACCAGTTCTCCGGCGGACAACGTCAGCGCCTGGGAATCGCACGGGCCCTGGCACTGGGACCGCGACTGCTCCTGTGCGACGAGCCGGTGTCCGCCCTGGACGTCTCCGTCCAGGCGCAGGTCCTCAACCTGCTCCAGGACCTCCGCCGCGACCTCGACCTCGCCTGCGTCTTCATCTCCCACGACCTCGCGGTCGTCCAGCACCTGTGCGACCGGATCGCGGTGATGTACCTCGGGAAGATCGTGGAGACCGGCACCCGCGAGCAGATCTACACGACCCCCCGCCACCCCTACACCCGTGCTCTCCTCGCCGCCGCCCCCGTACCGGACCCGGGGCGACGCGCGTCCGATGAGGCACACCTCCTGGAAGGAGACCTGCCGTCCCCGGCCTCGCCGCCGTCCGGCTGCCGCTTCCGGACCCGCTGCCCCCACGCCCGCGAGCAGTGCCTGACGGAACCCGAACTGCGCACACGCGACGGGGCCGACCATCCGACCGCCTGTCACTTCCCCGTCGACACCACGCGATGAAGGACGAGCCCGCCGGCCGCGCCGCGGTCCTCACGACCGCCGTCGAGGCGCCTCGCGTACCGGACTGAGCGCGGCACCGACCCGAACCGGCCTGGGGGTCCTGATCAGGAACCCCAGGCCGTTACCATGTGGGCCCCGTCCCGGCACCGGCGTCAGGCCGGGCCGTACCCGGAGCTACAAGAGAGCGGCAGGAAGCCCGTGACAGGCGAGAACCGTGGGCGAGGCAGCGGCCCCCTCATGCCGCAGGCGGTGCTGCACCGATGGTCGGAGGCCCGTCACTTCACCGATGCCGTCTTCAGGGGCACCGCCTGGTCCGACGGGGCCGTGCGCCTGCGGAGCGTCGAGGGCCGTGAGGCCTTCGTGGACCACCACGGCCACGCGACCCTGGAGTGGGACTACGCCTCCTGCTCGACCGGCTGGAGTGACCTGCCGTTCCCGGCCGAGGAGCTCATCCCCTCGTGGACGGCCCTCACGCCGGCCGGCACCCGGCTGATGGTACGGCTGCGCGTGCGCGACGCGGCGGGGGCCACGTCTCCCTGGTACGTCATGGCGCACTGGGCCTCGGAGGACACGGTGGTGCACCGCACCACCGTGCCCGGTCAGACCGGCCCGTTCGGAACGGCGGACGTGGACGTGTTCGTGGCGGCCCCCGGCAGGCCCGTCTCGGCGTACGAACTGGAGGTCCGGCTCGCGCGCGTCCGGGGCGTCGCCGAGGGCCCCGTCGTCCAGGCCCTGTACCTCGCCGCGTCGTCGGCGCCCCCCGACCACCACCGAGCGGTCAGCGGTCCCGCCGGGGCGTGGGGCAAGATCCTCGACGTCCCCCGGCGTTCCCAGGAACTGCACACCGGCCACAGTCCCCAGTGGGACGGGGGCGGGGAAGCGTGGTCGGCCCCGACCTGCACCGCGATGCTCGTCGAGTACTTCGGCCACGGCCCGGACGCCGGGGAGATGGCGTGGATCGATCCCGCCGACACCGCGCCCCAGGTCGACTTCACCGCTCGCGCCGTCTACGACTACGCCTACAAAGGGTGCGGCAACTGGGCCTTCAACGCCGCCCACCCGGCCCGCTACGGGCTCGGTGGGATGGTCACGCGGCTGCGCTCGCTGAGCGAGCTCGAACGGTTCATCTGCGCGGGCATACCGATCGCCACGGCCCAGAGTTTCCGCATCGGCGAGCTCTTGGGAGCGGGTTACTCGCCGGCCGGAAGCATCAAGATCGTCTGCGGCTTCACGACCGACGGCGACGTGGTGGTCAACGACCCGCTCTCGGCCACCGACGAAGAGGTGCGGCGCACCTACCCGCGCGGCGAGTTCGAGCGCGTATGGCTGTCGGCCTCGGGCGGCGGGGGAGTGGTCTACCTCGTCCGTCCCCACGATCTGCCCCTGCCCGCCAACGTGACCGGTCTGGACCCCAACTGGTAGGCCGTGAAGCACGGCCGGCCGGCCTCCGCGGAGGACGACGAAACGTCGTGCCCCGCTTCGTCGGCCGGGACCTTTTGTTGATCGCCCGGAGCCACCGTGCCTCACTAGCGTGAGGGGCATGAGAACGGCTCCGCCGCATCGGTGCGGTTCACGGGACGAGCGCGACGAGAACGTCCCCGTCCGGCCACCCCGGCCACCTCGGCCCGTCGTTCCGGCTCTGCGGCCCTGAGGCCGGTGCCCCGCGTCCGGGCCACCGGCGCACGCAGGGCCGAGAAGGCGCTTCCCGGACGCACGGCCCCCCCCGTACGAAGCGATCGCACACCACTGATCCGCATGCCCCGCTCCGCCGTGCACCGCGGTCCGGCCGACGGCGCGGCACCGGGGCTCGCCTCCCGCTCCGTGACGACCTCCGTGACGACCTCCATGACGACGGCTCACGCCGCAGCCCGGCCGGATCGCGTCCGTTCCCGGCCGTGACCCCTCCCTTCCTGACCCCATCGACGTCATTCGCATGGCCACAAGGCGGTATCCCCGATGAACCACTCCTCTTCCACACGAGATGCGCCCCCCGCGTTCCGGGCCTGGGACTCCGACATCAGCGCCGCGGCCGTCGCCCGCCAGGACGGGACGCCGGGGTGGGTCTCCCTCGTCGGCGACGAAGTGTGGTGGGACGAACCACGACCCCACGAGTCCGGTCGCCGTTGTGTCGTGCGCGCGAAACCGGACGGCACGGTCGAGGACGCGCTTCCGCCGGGGTTCGATGCGCGCAACCGTCTGCACGAGTACGGCGGCCGCTCCTGGCGCCCCACCGGCGCCGGCCTGGTCTTCACCCACTGGCACGACCAGCGCCTCTACGTCCACCACCCGGATGCCGGGGACGCGCCCAGGCCCCTCACACCCGCGCGCGGAAACGTCACCTACGGCGATCTCTACGCACCGCCGTCACGCGACGAGGTCTGGGCCGTCCGCGAGACGCGCCTCGACGGAGTGCGTGACGTCGAGCGTGCCCTCGTGGCGGTCTCGCTCGGCACGGGCACCGAACGGACGATCTGTGCGACCCACCACTTCATGACGTGCCCCAGGCTGTCCCCGGACGGCCGTCACCTGTCCTGGATCGGCTGGAACCACCCGAACATGCCGTGGGACGGCACGGAGCTGTGCGTCGCCCCGATGAGGCGGGACGGCACCGCCGGCGTGCACAGGGTGAGGGCGGGCGGCTCCAGGGAGTCCGTGGTCCAGGCCGAATGGAAGGACGGCGACAGCCTCTGGGCGGTCACCGACCCCGACGGCTGGTGGACCCTGCACGTCGTGCCCGTCCACGAGGGCCGTGCCCGGGCCGTCACCGCCGTCGAGGAGGAGTTCGGCGGCGCTCTGTGGAAGCCCGGCGCCACGTGGTTCGCCCCCCTTCCCGACGGCCGGGCCGTGGCCGTCCACGGAACGGGTGCCGGGCGGCGCATCTCCCTCGTGGACCCCGCTGCCGACCGCGGACGGCCCGTGCTCACCGATCTCGGCCTTCCCTACACCGATTTCGTCCAGAGCATCGACGCCGACGCGAGCCGCCTGGTCGCCGCCGGGGCCGGCCCGGTCCTCCCCTACGGCGTCTTCACCACGGACCTCCCCCGCCCCGGCGCCGCCGACCACCGCGACCCACGGGTCCTCTCCTCCCCGACGTCACCGGTCGACCCCGCCTGGCTGCCGCACCCCACGGCCAGAGCCCTCCGCCGCGACGCCACGGCACCGGCGGGTGACGGCCCCACGAGCGCCGACCCCCTGGTGCACGCCCACACCTACCCTCCCACCCACCCCCGCCGCGCCACGCCGGAAGGACGGCGCCCGCCCTGGGTGATCTTCGTGCACGGCGGTCCCACCGGCGACCACCCGATGGTGCACGACCTCGAGATCGCCTACTTCACCAGCCGCGGCATCGGCGTCGCGACGGTCGACTACGGAGGATCCGTCGGATACGGCCGCGCCTACCGGGAGCGTCTCAACGGCGCCTGGGGCATCGTCGACGTCCAGGACTGCGTGACCGTCGCGCGGGCCCTGGTGGCCGAAGGCCTCGCCGATCCCGGACGACTGGCGATCCGCGGAGGAAGCGCGGGGGGCTGGACCGCGCTCGCCGCCCTCACGCACACGGACGTCTTCGCCGGTGCGGTCTCCTTCTACGGCATCACCGACCCGCTCACCTGGGCGGCCACCACCCACGACTTCGAGTCCCGCTACCTGGACCGGCTGATCGGCCCCCTGCCGCGGAGCGCCGCACTGTACGAACAGCGCTCCCCGGTCCTCGCCGCAGGCGACGCCAGCGGCCCCGCCCTGCTGCTCCACGGCCTCGAGGACGCCATCGTGGATCCCGCGCAGTCGTCCGCCATGGTCCGGGCCCTGCGGGCGGCAGGCACGGCCTGCGAGCACGTGGAGTTCCCGGGGGAACGCCACGGCTGGCGGCACGCCGAGACGATCCGGGCGGCCCTCGACGCCGAGATCCGCTTCTACGAACGGATCTTCGCCCCTCCTCGCGGACCCGCGGCGGAGACGGCCGGCCCCACGGATCCACCGGCTCCCGCGAACCGGTCATGACGGCCGTGACCACGCCGCACGCCGCCGCGGGGAACTCCCACGAGCAGCACCGCACCCATCCTCCGTTCCTCCGCAGGGGCGACACCGTGGCCGTCGTCGCCCCCGCCGGGCCGGTGGACGAGCGCGAGACGGCCATGGCCCTGGACCTGCTGGAAGGGTGGGGCCTCAGGCCGCGCACCACTCCCCGGCTCTCCGCCACCCGCCGCGGCTACCTCGCCGGTTCCGACGACGAACGCCTCGACGACTTCACCGAGGCCTGGCTCGATCCCGAGGTGCGAGCGGTCCTCTGCGCACGAGGCGGATACGGCACCCAGCGCATCGCGGACCGCCTCGACCCCCGTCGCCTCGCGACCGCGGGTCCCAAGTTCCTCGTCGGCTCCAGCGACATCACCTGCCTGCATCACGCACTGGGCGAGGGGCTCCGCCTGGTGACGCTCCACGGCCCCATGCCCGCCTGCCGGCCCGTCCACGAGGACGAACCCACTGCCACGGCCCTCCACGCGGCCCTCTTCGGGCCGTCACCGCGCTCGCTGCCCCTGGACGGACCCGTCCTCGTTCCCGGACGTGCCGAGGGGATTCTCACCGGCGGAAACCTCACCCTGCTCGCCTCGTCGCTCGGGACCCCCACCGCGCCCGCCACCGACGGCCGCCTCCTCGTGCTCGAGGACGTCGGCGAGGAGCCCTACCGCCTGGACCGGTCCCTGACCCAGCTCGGACGTGCCGGCGTCCTGCAGCGAACGGCCGGTGTCGTCCTCGGCGACTTCACCGACTGCGGCCCTCCGGACCAGGTGGACGCCCTGATGCGCGACCGTCTGTCGGACCTCGGCGTCCCCGTGGCGGCGGGACTGCCCGCCGGCCACGGACCACGCCAGCTCACCCTCCCCCTGGGGGCACGCGCGGTGCTCGAGACGGGCCTGCGCCGCCTCACCCTCCCCCCGCAGCAAAGGACCACGGAATGACGCGAGTTCTCGTCTCCGCGGACATGGAAGGCGCCACCGGCGTCACGTGCCCCGACGACGTCGAACCGGGCACCCCCTCCTGGGAGCGCATGCGCCCGCTCTTCACCGGCGACGTCAACGCCGTCGTCGACGGCCTCTTCGCCGGCGGCGCGAGCGACGTACTGGTCAACGACGCCCACTACACCCAGCGCAACCTGCTCCTCGAGGCCCTCGACCCCCGCGCGCGCCTGCTCACCGGCCGCCACAAGCCGCTGGGCATGATGGCGGGGATCGACCTGGTCGACGCGGTCGTCTTCCTCGGCTACCACACGGGCGCCGGCCGGCAGGGAGTGCTTTCGCACACCTACCTCGGAACCGGGCTGACGGGCTTCCGCATCGACGGCGAACCGGCCGACGAAGGCCGGATGAACGCACTGGTCGCCGAGGAACACGGCGTCCCCGTCGTCCTGGTGACCGGCGACGACCTCATCTGCGGGGCAGCCCGGACCTGGGCCCCCGGGGCCCTCGTCGTGGCGGTCAAGGAATGCGTCAGCCGGTACGCCGCCATCTGTCTTCCTCCCGCACGAAGCGCCGAGCTGCTGCGCGCCCGGGCCACCGAGGCCGCCCGCCTCCCCCGTGTCCGGTGCGACGGCGCGGACGCGGACATCCCGCGGGAGCGCGCCGCCCCCGCCCGGCCCCACCGCTTCGAGCTCGACTTCCACGCACCCCACCTGGCGGCGGCGGTGCTCGCCGTCCCCACCGTCGAACCCAACGGTCCGCTGGGCGTCGCCTTCACCGCACCGAGTGCGACCACCGGGGCCCGGACCTTCAAAGTGTGCACCTCCATCGCCGGTACGGCGATGGAGGACCACTTCGACTGACCGCCCGACGCCCGTGCCCGACCTACCTTCGTGGAGCAGTTCGTGACCGCCACCAGACCGCCCGGACCGCCGGGCCCGCACGACGGCCATGTCACCGATGTCGCCGAACTGTGCACGGACCTCCTGCGCATCGACACCGCCAACCCGGGAGACGGGTCGGGACCCGGCGAGCGGCAGGCCGCCGAGTACGTCGCCGAAGCCCTGGACGAGGCCGGTGTCCGTGCCACCCTCACCGAACCGCGGCACCGCCGCACCAGCGTCCTGGCCCGAATCGACGGCGAGGACCCCCGCCTGCCGCCCCTGCTCGTCCACGGGCACCTCGACACCGTGCCCGCCGAGCCCCGCGACTGGACCCTGCACCCCCTTTCCGGAGACCTGCACCACGGCTGCCTGTGGGGACGCGGCGCGGTCGACATGAAGGGGACCCTCGCCATGACCCTGTCCCTGGTGCGCGCCTGGGCCCGCACGGGACAGAGGCCGCGACGTGACCTGGTCCTCGCCTTCCTCGCGGACGAGGAGTCGACCGGCGCGTACGGATCCCGGCACGTCACGACCGCGCACAGGGACCACTTCGCCGGCGTCGAGGAGGCGATCAGCGAGTCCGGCGGCTTCTCGATCACGACGAGACCCATCCACGCCGGGCCGGACGCGCGCGTGTACCCCATAGCCGTCGGAGAGCGCGGTACGGCGTGGATGCGGCTCACCGCCCACGGCACGGCGGGACACGGATCGGGGCCCGGGCAGGACAACGCGGTGGTGGAACTGGTCCACGCCCTCTCCCGGCTCGCCGCCCATCGCTGGCCCACCAGCCTCACCCCTGCCGTCCGCGCCCTGCTCGACGCACTCGACCGGACACTCGGGTTCCGGATCGATCGCACCCGGCTCGAGGAAGAAGCGGCCCGCCTCGGCCCACTCGGGGAACTGTTCGACTGCACCGTCCGCAACACCGCCCATCCCACCGTGCTCACCGCCGGCGGCAAGGTCAACGTCATCCCGTCACGCGCCCACGCCGAGGTGGACGGCAGATTCCTTCCCGGCGAGCGGAGCGCCTTCCTGGAGACCGTCGACCGGCTCCTCGGCCCGAAGGTCACACGGGAGTTCATCAACTGCGAAGAGGCCGTCGCCGCCGATCACGAGGGGCCGGCCTTCAGCGCGATGGCCGAGGCGATCCGCAGCCAGGACCCCCACGCCCGTCCCGTGCCGTTCGTCCAGTCCGGAGGCACCGACGCCAAGGCCTTCGCGAAGATCGGCATCAGCACCTACGGTTTCGCGCCCCTCCTGCTCGACCCCCACCTGCACTACTTCGGCATGTTCCACGGAGTGGACGAACGCGTGCCCCTGTCCGGCCTCGCCTTCGGCGTCCGCGTCCTCCACCGGTTTCTCACCACCTACTGAGCTTCCTTCCGAAGGGCGAACCACCGTGCACATCCCCCGACATCTGTGGCCGGCCACGACCACGAGCGGCCCCGACGGCCTGAAGATCGGCGGCGTGCTCCTGAGCGATCTCGCCGAGGAGTTCGGCACCCCGGCCTTCGTCCTCGACGAGGACGACTTCCGCGCCCGTGCCCGCTCCTGGCGCGACGCGTTCACCGGCCACGACGTCTTCTACGCCGCCAAGGCGTTCCTCTGCCGCCAGGTCGCCCGGTGGCTCAAGGAGGAGGGCCTCGGAATCGACGTGTGCTCCGCGGGCGAGCTGCGCACGGCACGGCGCGCGGGCGTACCGGGAGCCTCCGTGATCTTCCACGGCAACAACAAGTCGGCGGCCGAACTGGCGGAGGCCGTCGACCACGGCGTCTCGCTGATCGTCATCGACTCCGACGACGAGGTGTCCCGGCTGTCGGACATCGCCACCCGGCGGGGCGTGCGCCAGCAGGTCCTCGTCCGTGTCGCGCCGGGCGTGGAGGCACACACCCACGCGTACGTGACCACCGGCACCGACGACCAGAAGTTCGGCTTCTCGCTGTCCACCGGCAGCGCTCACCGTGCGGTGTCCCGCGTCCTGAGCACACCCGGCCTGGAGCTCGTCGGTCTGCACAGCCACCTCGGCTCCCAGATCCTGCGCCCCGACGTCTTCGAGTCGGCCGCCGACCGGCTCGTCGGCCTGATGGCCGACACCGCGCGTACGCACGGCGTGCTGCTGAGGCGGCTCGACCTCGGTGGAGGGCTGGGCATCGCCTACCTTCCCGAGGACGAGCCCCTCGACGTGCGGGACCTCGCCCCCGTCGTCATCGACCGGGTCCGCAAGGCGTGCGCCGGGGCGGGCATCCCGATGCCGAGGCTCGCCGTCGAGCCGGGGCGGGCGATCGCGGGGCCCACCACGGTGACGCTGTACACCGTGGGCACGATCAAGCGCCAGCCCGGACTGCGGACGTGGGTGTCCGTCGACGGCGGCCTGAGCGACAACATCCGCCCCGCCCTGTACGACGCCTCCTACACGGCTTCCCGGGCGGGCCGGACCACGGCGAGGAGCGCCGACGAGACGGTCACGGTCTGCGGCCGGCACTGCGAGTCCGGCGACATCGTCGTGGACTCGGCCCGCCTGCCGGCCGACCTCGCCGTCGGGGACCTCCTCGCCGTGCCCGCCTCCGGTGCCTATCACCGCTCCATGGCGAACAACTACAACTCCCAGCCGCGTCCGCCCGTCATCGCCGTCCGCGACGGCACGGCACGCGCCGTCGTGCGCAGGGAGACGATCGACGACGTCCTGCGCACGGACGTCGAGTGACCGGTCGCCCGGAGACGACCGCACCGTCGAAAGCGAGGAAGGAACGCATGTCGTACCAGGAGAAGGTCGCGACCGCACTGAGACGGGCGACGGCCGAGGGCGTCCTGGGCCGGGAGCACCCCGTGGCCGGTTTCATCGACGTCCAGGGGGTCCGGGACAGCGTCACCGCGCTCCACGAGGCCTTCGCCCACGTACCGGACGTCCTGCACGCCTTCGCGGTCAAGGCGTCCCCCCTCGTCCCGGTGCTGCGGTTGCTCGCGGACGCCGGAATGGGCTGCGAGGTGGCGAGCCCGGGGGAGACCCGGCTGGCACTGGCCGCGGGGTTCGCACCCGACCGCATCGTCCTGGACTCGCCGGCCAAGACCCGTGCCGAGATCCGGGAGGCACTCACCCTGGGGATCGCGCTGAACGCCGACAACCTCGCCGAACTCGACCGCGTCGACGCCCTGCGCCCCGAGGGTTCCCGGTCCGTCGTCGGCCTTCGCGTCAACCCGCAGGTCGGGGGCGGCTCCATCGCGGCGATGAGCACGGCGACGCCGCATTCCAAGTTCGGTGTCGCCCTGGACGACCCCGGAGCCCGCGCACGCGTGCTCGACGCCTTCCTGCGGCGTCCCTGGCTCACCCGCCTCCACGCCCACGTCGGTTCGCAGGGGTGCCCGCTGCCACTGATCGCGAAGGGCCTCGCCGCGCTGCACCGGCTCGCCGAGGAGATCGACGAGCACGTGGGCAGGCGTCAGGTCACCAGCCTGGACCTGGGGGGAGGGCTGCCCGTCAACTTCTCCGGCGACACGGTCACGCCCACGTACCGGGACTACGTCCGGGTCCTCACCGACGCCGAACCGGCCCTGCTCGACGGCCGCTACCAGGTGGTCACGGAATTCGGCCGGTCGCTGCTCGCCAAGAACGGCTTCACCGCGGCGGTGGTCGAGTACGTCAAGGAGGCGGGGGGCCGCCGGATCGCGGTCACCCACGTCGGGGCCCAGGTGGCCGCCCGCACCGTGTTCATGCCCGACGCCTGGCCGGTGAGGGTCACCGCCCACGGTCCGGACGGCCGGCCGAAGACGACTCCCGCGGTGCCGCAGGACGTCGCGGGCCCCCTCTGCTTCGCCGGGGACGTGGTGGCGCACGCACGTCCGCTGCCGGAACTCTCCGAAGGCGACCTGGTGGTGCTGCACGACACGGGGGCCTACTACTTCTCCGCGCCCTGGGCGTACAACAGTCTGCCGAGGCCGGGGGTGTACGGAGTCCTCCACCGCGACGGGGGCGCCGTGCTCGCTCCGGTACGGACGCCGCAGACGGTGGACGAGGTGGTGGAGGAGAGCGGTTCGCCCCACGCGGAGGCACTGCTGACGGGATTCGGCTCACCCGGATCCTCCTGACGGGCCGTGCGCCGTCCGCGGCAGGAGGCGTGGGCCGATCCCCTCCCGCGGTTCCCTACCCGCCGAGGTCGGCGTCGCGCGCCAAGAGGGCCGCCTGCACCCGGTTGGTGACCTCCAGGGTGGTGAGGATGCGGCTGACGTGGGCTTTGACCGTGCTCTCGCGCATGAGGAGGCGGGCGGCGATGTCGGCATTGGTCTCCCCCCGGGCGAGCAGGGCCAGCACGTCGCGTTCGCGGGGGGTGAGGCGTTCGAGACGGGCGCGGGCGGCCTCGGCCCGCGGCTGGTGGGAGCGGTGGTAGCGGTCGATGAGGCGCCGTGCGGCACGGGGGTGGAGCATGGCGGACCCCGCGGCGACCAGATGGACCGCACGCAGGATCTCGGCGGGGTCCGTGTCCTTCAGCAGGAACCCGTCGGCGCCGGCCGCGAGCGCGTCGTAGACGTACTCGTCCAGGTCGAAGGTGGTCAGCGTGATCACCCTCGGGGGACGGGGCAGCGCGCGCAGGCGCGCCGTGGCGGTGATGCCGTCCATGCGCGGCATGCGCACATCGACCAGGGCGACGTCGACGGGACGGGCGGCGGCCAGCTCGACGGCGCGCAGCCCGTCGTCCGCCTGGGCCACCACTTCGATCTCGTCGTCGGTGCCGAGGAGATCGGCGAGGCCGAGCCGGACCAGGGCGTCGTCGTCTGCGATCAGGACGCGGATCATGCGAGGGAACCGTTCTGCCCGACGGCGGGCGGGTGGGGGATGCGGGCCGACAGTCTCCAGGCGCCCGCCCCGCCCGGCCCGGCGTAGAGGTGGCCGCCGAGAGCGGTGACCCGTTCCCGGAGGCCCACCAGGCCGAAGCCGGATTCGACGAGCCCCGGTGACCGGGCGCCGGCGGGATTGACGATCTCCACGGTGGTGGCGGGCGGTGCGTAGCCGAGGCGGATGGTGACCGGCGCGCCCTGTGCGTGCTTGCGGGCGTTGGACAGCGCTTCCTGGACGATCCGGTGGACGGCCAGCCGGTGAGCGGCCGGAGCCTGTCCGGGCAGTCCCGTCACGTGGAGGTCGACGTGCTGCCCGGCCGCGCGCGCCTCCTCCACGAGCTCGTTCGTCTCGCGCAGGACGGGAGCGGGGGCAGCCGAGGAGCTCTCCGCGTCGTGCAGCGCGCCCAGGACGTCGCGCAGGTCGGCCAGGGCCTCGGTGGACGCGGTCCGCAGCAGGGCCAGCCGCTCGGCGACCGGTTCGGGCACGGTGTCGGCCTTCGTGGTGAGCACGCCGGTGTGCAGGGCGATCAGGCTCAGGCGGTGGGCCAGCACGTCGTGCATCTCGGCGGCGATCCGGGACCGCTCGGCCGCCCGGGCGGCCTGCTCCCGCAACTCCCTCTCGACGCGCAGGTGTTCGACCTGGGCACCCAGCGTCTCCACCAGGCGACGGTGGCTGCCCAGCCACAGCCCGGCCACCACGGCCAACAGCAGGAACAAGGAGGAACCGTACTGCTGGGGCGTCCACAACGAGACGACCGGATCAGTGAACGCGTTCGCCGCCTGGACGACCACCGCACAGCCGACGGCGACCCAGGTGCGACGGTGAGCGGCCAGGTCGAACAGGGCCACCAGCAGCAACGACAGGAGCGGCCATCCCCAGATCGCGACCGACGCCGTGGTCAGAACCGGGGCGAGAGGCCAGGGCCGGCGCACCAGCAGAGCCGTACCGCACACCACCGCAGCCGCGGCGGCCGTGGTGACGTACCGCCCGCCCATGACCGAGGCGGTGTTCTGCACGGCCACCAGGGTGAGCACCACGACCAGGCACCAGCGTCCGTACTCCCTCCAGGAGGGACGTTCTCTCCAGTCCACCCCTCAGAGCCTAGGCCGCGGCCGGCGCACGGGCTTACGACGATCAGCCACGGTCACCCCCTACTTTCGTAGGGGAGGGCGCGCGCAGATCGGCCGATTCACAGGTCCACCGGCCTCCCTAGCGTCGAGTGCATGGACAACTGGACCTCTTCGCACGACCGCGTCCTCGCGCAGCGCCACGCCGAGGGCTGGACGTTCCTCATCGAAGCCGCACGCGACCTGCGCACCGTCGGTGCCGTCGCGCCCAGCGGCAGGGCCCTGACCCACGCGCTCACCGAACCCGTTCGCGCCCGGACGCCCCACTCCCTGTCCGTACTGGAGGCCGGAGCGGGCACCGGAGCGGTCACCCGCGCCCTCGTCCGGCAGCTCGCTCCGGGCAGCCACCTCGACGTCGTCGAGGCGAACCCCCGCTTCGCCGACCGTCTGCGCCGCCTCGTGCGCACCTCCCCGCGGTTGGCCGGCAGGCCCGATCAGGTGCGCGTCCACCAGGGCTGTGTGGAGGAGCTGGACACCGACCGACGCTACGACGCGATCGTCTCCGGTCTGCCGCTGACCAACTTCATGCCCGACCGAGTCGAGACGATCATGAACCGATACCTGGAGCTGCTCCATCCCGGCGGCACCCTGACCTACTTCGCCTACCTCGGCACCCGACAGGCGCGCGATCTGCTCTCCACCCGGGCCGAGACCCGCCGCCACCACGCCGTCGAAGAGGTCATGGCCTCCTACCGGCGACGGTACGCCACCGGCTGCTGGACGGTCTGGGCCAACCTCCCCCCGGCCAGGGTCTGGCAGCTGGAGCGGCCCGCCGGGCGGGCGGACGCCGTGCGTTCCGGCGCCGCGGAAGCGCTGCGGTGAACGCCCTGTCCACGGTGCTCGGCGAGGTGCCCGCCGGTACGGCCCACCTGATCCTCGCGGTCGCCGTCCTGGCCGAGTCGGTCCTGCTGATCGGTGCGTTCGTCCCCACCCTCACCCTCCTGCTGACCGCCGGGGCCCTCGCCCGCACCGGTCGGCTGGACCTGCTCCTGGTCATGGCCACCGCCGCCGGCGCCGCGGTGGCGGGCGACTTCCTCGCCCTCCGCACCGGACGCGCGCTCGGCACCCGCCTGCGCACCACGAGGATCGCCCGCCGCGTCCCGGTCGGCGCCTGGCAGCGCGTCGAAGGGATGATCGTCCACCACGGGGGCCGGGCGCTCTTCCTCACCCGGTTCGTGCCCCTGATGCGCACCCTCACCCCGCACCTGGCAGGCGCCTTCCGGCTGCCCTACCGCACCGTCGCCCCGTACAGCGCGGTCGCCGCGCTCCTGTGGGCCGCGGCCGAGACCGGCGCCGGCTACGCGGCCGCGGGCCTTCTCCAGCGCGTGGTCACCCTGGGCGTGCCCGCCGTGACCGTACTCGTCGTCGTGGTCGCGGCGGTGGCGCTGTGGGCGAAGGCGCGGCGGGGCCGGCCGGACGCGAAAGGAGCCCCGTCGTCCCCCTCGCCCGCGTCGAACGGCGAGGCCCTCGACGTGTCGTCCCGTCGGGTCCCCGGCCGAAGCGAAGTGAAGATTTCAACCACCGGGTGAAACCGATCCGCCCACGACGGCGGAACACCTCTCCACACAGGGCTTCGAGACCCTCTCGGCCGGATGATGGAGATGATCGCCATGACCGTTCGTACCGCAGGCGCGGCTCTCACCGCCAGCATCACCGTCGCGTTGTCCGTCACCGCCGGCGTTCCCGCGTTCGCCCAGTCGCAGACCTCCGAAGGCCAGGCCACGGTGTCGGTGCTGCACGCGGTGCCGGGCCTGACCGTGGACGTGTTCGCGGGGGACGAGGAACTGCTGCCGGACTTCAAGCCCGGCACGCTCACCGATCCGATGAAGTGGGACGCGGGCTCCTACGACATCAAGGTCTTCAAGGACGGCGAGGGCCCCCCGGGCACTCCGGCGATCGAGAAGACGGTCGAGGTGCCCGCCGGGGCGAACGCGACGGTGGTCGCCCACCTCACGGCCGACGGCAAGCCCACTCTCGACGCGTTCGTCAACGACACCTCGAAGGTGCCGGCGGGCAAGGCGCGCCTGACCGTCCGCCATGTCGCCGCCGCACCCGCCGTCGACGTCCGGGCCGACGGCGCCACGGTCTTCAAGGGCCTGGAGAACCCCAAGGAGGCCATGGCCGAGGTGGCGGCCGGCACCGTCAACGCCGACGTCGTCCTCGCCGGTACCGACACCGTGGCGATCGGCCCGGCAGACCTCGACCTGGCCGAAGGCGGCAACACGATCGTCTACGCCTGGGGCAGCGCGACGGACAAGGACCTCGCCCTGAAGACCCAGACCGTCACCGGCATGCACTCCGCGCCCAACGGCGTGCCCGCCGGCGAGACCGGACAGGCCGCGGGCGGGAACAACGACGACGCCCTGGGCGCCCTGGCCGCCGGCGCGGTCCTCGCCCTGGGCACCGGCGTCTACCTCCTGCGCCGACGCACCGACGAGGTCTGACCCACGGCACGACCCACTCCACGACCGTGCACGGGTCTCCGGGTGCGCCCACCCAGCCCGGGCGGGGCGGGCGCACCCGGAGATCCCCCACGCCGGAAGGCCGACCACGATGAGCACGCGCCGGACAGGACACAGCAGGGTCCTCGGGGCGGTCGTGGCGCTCATCGGCGTCATCCTCTCCACGGCATTCGTCGTCGTCGCCGCCCGGCACGAAGGGCCCGCGCGGGCCGCCGACTTCGGTTCCCCGCCGCCGACGACGACGGCCACGGCACCGACGACTCCGCCCCGGTCACCGGAACCGGTGACGCCGCCCGCGGCCGCGCCCACGAACACGACCGCCGCATCGGACCGTCCCGGATCGGCCCGCGTCCCCGAGCCGCGGGAGCTGTCGATCCCCCGGCTGGGCCTGCGCGCTCCCGTCGACGCGGTGGGCGTGACCGAGGACGGCCGGACGGAGGTTCCGCCGGACCCCGACCGGGTCGGCTGGTACCGCTTCTCACCCGCGCCGGGCTCCACCGCCGGTTCCTCCGTGATCGTCGGTCACGTGGACGCCAAGGGCCGGGGCCTTGGCGTGCTGAACGCCCTGAACGAGGTACGACGGGGGGACCGCGTGCTGGTGGGACGCGAGGACGGAAGCAGCATCGCCTACGAGGTCACCGCGCGCCGGACCGTGGACAAGGAGGCCCTCGCCGACTCGCAGGCGTTCCGCCGGGACGGCCGGGCGGTGCTGACGCTGATCACCTGCACCGGTCCCTACCGGCCCGACGCGGGCGGGTACCAGAACAACCTGGTCGTCACGGCGGCGAAGGCGGCGCGGTGACGGCGGGTACGGGGCGGCGCACGCGCGTCGGCCGGTGGCGTGACTCCTGCGGCCACTCGTCGCGGAAGAGGACGGGTACGTCGAAGCCGTCGGCGTGGACCAGGGGAGGCGCGTCGGGCACCTCTGCGGGAATCACGGACACCACTGTCTCACCGGGTGACACGGCCGTTCCGGCATGGGTCGCGGGACACCCACCCTGCTCGGAGAGACGAGGAACGCCCGGCGTGCGGGGCGTGCGGCTCCGCTGCGCCGGCGGGAGTGGAGCGTCGAGGTGCTGCAGTAGGGGGTGGACGTGGTTCACCCCCCCCCGCCGGCTAGCCGGCGTGACGCCTGCCCATGAGACGTGTCAGCAGCCGGGCGGCCATGTCCTGACGGCAGCTGTTCAGGGCGGTGTCGCACATGATGCGGGCTGTCACTACGGCCTGCACCCTCTTGTTCCTGTATGCCAACGCCTGTCTGCGGGCTTGGCGGAAGTCGAAGGGCACGAGGTCGGCGGGGAGACGCGCAAGGAGGGCAGCGGCGCGCTCATCGCCGTGGACGTCGAGGGCTGCGACAGCCGATCCACGGCTGTGGCCCGGCAGGAAGGGATCGGTGGCAAGGCGGACAAGGAGCTCCACGCCCCGCGCCGACTTCCCGTCCAGCCGCGCCAGCGCTCGACTTCCGCCAAGCCCGCAGACAGGCGTTGACATACAGGCCACAGCCCCTTGTCCGAACCCGTCCCGGTGGGATCGCGTGTCCGAACGCCTTCGGCCCTCCGTGGGGTCCGGTCAGCCCGATGTCGACGAGCCGCCCCGACGGCCGGTAGGAGCGAGCGCTCCCTCGCCGGCGGGGCACCGATAACCGCTGGGTTATCGATCGGTGCATCAGGTCCGCGTTGATCCCTGGACGGCCCCGGAGGAGGCTGGTCCGTGCCGGGGACGACTCGCGTCGTCCACTCCTGGCACGCACTCACCCAGCCATGAAGACCCGGGAGTTGGACCGACGTGAGCGACAGGCTCGACATGACCGTGACCTACGCGGTGCACAACGCGCTGCGCAGGGAGTTGCGGAACCTCGCCCGGGCCGCCGCCGGGGATCGCGTCGGTCTCCGGCGCGTCCTGCGCGCGGCCCCGGGCTGGGGGATGCTCCGGAGCGCCCTGCACGCCCACCAGGCCGCCGAGGACGAGGCGCTGTGGCCCCTGCTGCGCCGGGCCCTGGCCGGTCGTCCCTTCGACCTGACGCGGCTGGAGGCGATCGAGGCCGAGCACGCCGCTCTCGCCCTCCTCCTCGGGGCGGTCGACGACGGACTGGCCGACGCCGCAGTCGGACCGGACCTTCTCGGCGAGCTCGCCGACTCCCTGGTCACCGGCCTCGACAAGCACCTCGACCACGAGGAGAAGGCCGTCCTCCCGCTCGTTCAGGCCGTCCTGGGCCAGGAGCAGTGGGATCTCTTCGGAGGTGCCCACGCCCGCCGGATCGAACCGTGTGCGGCACGTCTCGTGCCCTGGCTCCTGGACGGCGTCGACGAACGGACCGTCGCCTCCGTCCTGGCCCAGCTCCTGCCGGAGTGCGCGCACCACGCGTACGCGCACCGATGGCGACCCGCGTACGAGGCGCTCGACCTGTGGGGCACCCGGGACGCCCGCATCGTGGCCGCCGCGATCGACGAGGTCGCCCAGCGGTCGACGCGCCCCGTCGGCGGGTGACGTGGCCGCCCGCTCGGCAGACGGTGCACCGCCGCGGGCCGGGGACGCGCCGGAGCGGTCCGGGGACGCGCCGGAGCGGTCCGGGCCGCCGTCCCGGCGCCTCCGCCGGGCACCGCGGCGGCGCGTCAGAACCGGAACGCGCCGAGTTCGCGGACCGTGTCGGCCAGAGCGCGGATCGGCTCGTTCTCGGCCTCGGTCCGCCAGACCAGGGCGTAGGACAGGGTCGCCAGGTCGGGGACGGGTATCCAGCGGATGTTCGGCATGCCCCAGTGCCGGACGACGTGGCTGGGGAAGCCGTGGACGATCTCGCCCATGCCGACCTGGTTGATCAGGTCATCGGCGTTGGTCGTGGGCCGGCCGCGCTCGATCGTCCGGCCCCGGGGCGTGTTGAAGGGCAGGTAGCCGTCCTCCCAGTAGTCCGGGATGTCGGGCGGCATGGTGTGCCGGAAGTCGGCGAGCACCTCCAGCCGCACCGACGTCCGCTGCGCGAGCTCGTGGTCGGCGGTCACGGCGAGGATCCGGGGGTCGGTCATCAGGACCGGGCCGACGGTGAAGTCCGGCTCCTCCACGGGCAGCCAGACGACCAGGACGTCCAGGTCGCCCTCACGGAGCCGGCCGAACGGGTCGATGTACGTCAGCTGGCGGACCTCCAGCTCCCACTGGGGGTACCGCGACCGGAAGGCTCTCCAGTAGAAGTGCAGGTCGGCGACGTTGAACGGCATCATGCCGACGCGGAGCCGGCCGGTGACGCCGCGGGCGGCGAGCCGGGCGCGTTCCAGGGACGCGTGCAGCCCCGCGTAGACCGGCTGCAGGTCGTCGCGCAGCTGGCGGCCCACTTCGGTCAGGCGCACGGTGCGGCTGGTGCGCTCGAACAGCGCGGCGCCGATGCGCCGCTCCTGCTTCCTGATGGCCTGGCTGACCCGGGCCTGGGAGACCCGGAGCCGCTCGGCGGTCCGGCCGAAGTGCAACACCTCGGCCAACACCAGAAAGATCTCGATGTCCCGCAACTCCATGACGCCCCCGTCCCGCCCGACGTCCCCCGCGGCCGTCGAGCCGCAGAAGTATATGGTGATCGTTCTCGACGGCTGGAAGACCTTGATCGTGCTCGTCCGGCTCCGTTCTCGCCCGGTGCCGTCGAAGGGGGCGGAGAGCCCGCCCGGCAGGCGGGGAACGGGTCGTGTCCTCCCCGACCGCCCATGGCCCGAGCGTGCGCACGGTCGGCCGCCCGGGGGTTGTGCCACGCGTACGGATCCGCCGGCGCCGACGGCGGTCGACCGGATCCCGCCGCCCACCGGGCCGCGTCACCGGAGGCCGGACACGGCCCGCTCCGTGAGGCGGGCCGACCCGCCCGGCGGAGCGCGGTCCACGACCGGGGGGCCCATGACATCGTCGGCCACGCCCGCCTTGAGATCGGGGCGTCCGTGAAGAGGAGGAGAGCACCGATGACCGACACGGTCCAGGCAGGTGCCGCCGGCCGGGGGGCCGCCGGTCTCAGCGGCCGGGACGACG
Source organism: Streptomyces sp. NPDC107498 (assembly GCF_055582805.1). NCBI lineage: Bacteria > Bacillati > Actinomycetota > Actinomycetes > Kitasatosporales > Streptomycetaceae > Streptomyces > Streptomyces sp. NPDC107498. Next base: position 28,074 of record NZ_JBVJPE010000036.1, read on the forward strand.
AACGGGACGTCCTCGACGGGTTCTTGGCGGGAGCCCCGGAGAGCCGGGGCGGAGCCGTGGTGCTCCTCGGCGAGGCGGGCTCGGGCAAGACGGCACTGCTCGACCGGTGCGCCTCGGTGGCCGCGGACGGAGCCCGGCTGCTGCGGTGCACCGGTGTCCAGTCGGAGGCTGCGCTGCCGTACGCCGGTCTGCAGGTGCTCCTCCGGGGCACCCTGGACCGGACGAGCGACCTGCCGGAGCGCCAGATGCGGGCGCTGCGCGGGGCGATCGCCCTGGACGACGCGCCTCCGGGGGACCGCTTCCTGGTCGGGGCCGCGACGCTGGGCCTGCTCGACGGGCTGGCCGAGGAACGTCCGGTCGTGGTCCTGGTCGACGACGCGCACTGGCTGGACCTGGAGACCGTGGACGCGCTGCTGTTCGCGGCCCGCCGGCTCGGGCGGGGGCGGGTGGTCATGGTGTTCGCCGCGCATGAGGACGCGGCGGCCTTCGACGGTGCGCCGGGCCTGCCGGTGCTGCACCTCGGGCCGCTGACCGACGAGGAGGGGGCGGCGCTCCTCGCCGGCCGGGCGCCCGATCTGCATGCCGCTGTGAGCCGCCGGATCCTCGGGCTCGCGCAGGGCAATCCGCTCGCCCTGGTCGAGCTCGTGGGGGCTCTGACGGCGGCCCAGCGGAACGGGAGCGAGCCGTTGGACGCGCGGGAGATCGCCGTGCTGCCGGCCTCGTGGCGGGTGCGGCGGATCTTCGACGAGAGGATCCGGGCACTGCCCGCGCCGACCCGTCTGCTGCTGACGGTCGCCGCGGCGGACGACACCGGTGACGTGGCGCTGGTGATGGCGGCGGGGGAGCGGGTGGGCGCGGCCGCCGGGGACTTCGGGCCCGCCGAGGCGGCGGACCTGGTGAGGGTGTCCGGACACCGGCTGGCGTTCCGCCATCCTCTGGTGCGGGCCGCCGCGTACCAGGGGGCGGTGCTGGCCGGGCGCACGGCCGCGCACCGGGCGCTCGCCGAAGCGGCTTCGACCGCCGGGGACATGGGCCGCCGGGCCTGGCACCTGGCCGCGGCGACCGTCGGCTACGACGAGGCGGTCGCGGCCGAACTGGAGCGTGGCGCCGAGCTGTTCCGCTCCCGGGGCGGCCGGGCCGCGGTCGCCGCCGCCTATCGACGGGCCGCGCGGCTGACCGAGGACCAGGAGGCCAGGTCGCTGCGGTTGGCCGCCGCGTCGGCCGCCGCGGCCGAGGCCGGACAGGTGGAGCTCGCGGGGACGCTCGCCGACGAGGCGGGGCCGGTGAACAGCCCGCAGGCGGCCGCCCGGCTGGCCAGCGTCCGGGCGGCGATCGAACACGGACAGGGCCGCGCGGAGTCGGCGCGGCTGCTGCTCGTCGAGGCGGCCTCCGAGGTGACGGCGCACCGCCCCGCCACGGGGGCGTGGCTGCTGTTCGAGTCGGCCGCGATGGCCTGGGACGCGCCGGACCCGGTGGCGGCGGCCCGGGACACCCGCGCGCGGACGGCCGGTCTGGACTTCGGCGGGCATCCCGTGCACCGAGGGGCGGCGGGGGTGCTCGACATGCTGGCGGGCGACCCGGCGGGCGGGGCGGCGGCGGTACGGGAGTTCGCCGGGTACGTCGTGCGGACCCGGCCCGAGCGCAGTCTGATCGATCAGGTGCGACTGCACGGCTGGGACATGCTGCTCGGGGAGTACGGAACGGTGCACGACCAGGCCGTGGCCCTGGAGCGGGAGTGCCGTGCGGAGGGGGCCGTCGGGGTGCTGGCGCGGGTGCTGCTGCGGCTGGCGCGACTGCGGCTGTTCCTGGGGCGGCACCGGGACGCGTACACGACGGCGGTCGAGGGCCTGGAGATCGCGTGCGACACCGGTCAGCGCCATCTCGCCACGATGCTCAGCGGCGTCCTGGCGGTGCTGGCCGCACTCGACGGCGAGGAACCGGGCCGCACGGAGGGGCAGGGAGGGACCGAAGGGCGGGGCGGCGGGGACCGGCGGGATTCCGCCGGGCGGGCGGGGTGGCACCCGTGCACCGGGGTCGCGCCGATCCCTATCTGGCTGACCAGGGCGCAGGGCCTGCTCGACCTCGGGCTCGGCCGCCACGACCGGGCGCTGCAGCGTTTCGCCGCCCTGACCGGAGGTCCGCACCGGCACCTCATGGTCTCCGTGCACAGCCTGCCCGACCAGGTGGAGGCCGCCGCCCGGAGCGACCGGGCCGCCGACGCCGGGCCGGCCGCCGAGCGCTTCGCGCGCTGGGCCGGGGCCACCGGGGCCGCGTGGGCCGGAGCGGTGGAACTGCGCTGCCGCGCCCTGCTCGCCGCCGACGACGCGGAGGCGGGGGAGTTCTACGAGCGGGCGCTCGCCGCCCACGAGGGGGACGGCCGCCCGTTCGAGGAGGCGCGCACCCGGCTGCTGTACGGGGAGTGGCTGCGCCGGACCAGACGCCGGGCCGCCGCCCGGGAGGCGCTGACCGTGGCCCTGGAGTCGTTCGAGCGGATGCCGGCTGCCGCGTGGGCGGACCGGGCCCGCACGGAACTGCGGGCCGTCGGCGCCGCCCCGGCCGCTCCGACGGCGGGCGCGGACCCCGTCGACCGGCTGACCGCGCAGGAACTGAGGGTCGTCCGGCTCGCGGCGACGGGACTGAGCAACCGGGACATCGGCGCACGCCTGTTCCTGAGCCCGCGCACGGTCGGCTACCACCTGTCCAACGCCTACCCGAAGCTCGGTGTCACGTCGCGGGCGGCGCTGGGAGTGCTCGACCTGGGCTGACGTCCCCCCCCGACATCCTCCCCGTCACCGCCGTCGCCCCTTCCGCCCTCCGTCACCCCCGTCGCCCCTCTCCCCCGTCACCCCCGTCGACCTGGTCACTCCTCCGGCCCCGTCGCGCACGAACGCCGGTACGACACCCGGTCGTTCGACGGATCCGCGGGCCGGGGCGCGTTTCCTACGGTTCTCCTGTTCGAGGAACGTCCGCATGGGAGGGTTCATGAAGGTCCTGGTACTCGGTGCCACCGGTTACATCGGCTCCGCGGTGGTGTCGCGGTTGACGCTGGAGGGCCACGACGTGGTGCCCCTGGTCAAGGACGCGGCCGCGCTGTCCCCGGACGCGCCGGTTCGGGTCGGCGATCTGACCGACCCGGCGTCACTGCGCGCGGCGGTGACGGACGACGTGGACGCGGTGGTGAACCTGGCCACGCCGACCGGCGACGAGGCGGTCGACACCGCCGCCCTGGAGGCACTGCTCGCGCCGCTGCGCGGCACGGGCCGGGCATTCGTCTACACCAGCGGCGTGTGGGTGCTCGGCGCCACCGGGGACGCCGCGCTGGACGAGGACGCCGACACCGACCCGATCGCGATCGTCGGCTACCGGCCGCGGATCGAGCAGCGGGTGCTGGCCGGCGCCGGGGACGACGTGCGGGCCGTGGTGATACGCCCGGGCATCGTGTACGGCCGTGACGGCGGCATCCCCGCCCTGATGACCGGCTGGGCCCGCGAGCACGGCACGGGTCGCTACGTGGGCCCCGTCACGACCCGCTGGCCGATGGTGCACGTCGACGACCTCGCCGACCTCTACGTCCTCGCCCTGACCAAGGGGCATCCGGGCGACCTCCTGCACGGCGTGGCGTGGGAGTCCGTCCCGGCGGCCGCGATCGCGGCCGCCGCCGACGTCGCCGCGGGCGGCACCGGCCGGGCCGAGTCGTGGCCGCGCGCGGAAGCCGCCGAGGTGCTCGGGGAGCCGTTCGCCGAGGCGCTCGCGCTCGACCAGGTGGTGTCGGGACGGCGCGCCGCCGAGGAGCTGGGCTGGCGGCCGAGCCGCCCGTCCGTCCTCACCGAGCTCGCCGGAGGCACCCGTGGCTGACACCGCCGTCCCGACGCCCCCGATCTGCCGCACCTGCGGCACCCAGTACGCCGCCCCGCGTCCGGACTGCCCGGTCTGCCTGGACGAGCGGCAGTACGTGAGCCCGGACGGCCAGCAGTGGACGACACTGGCCGAGTTGCGCGAGGAGGGCCGCACCGGCCGCTTCGAGGAGCAGGGCCCCGGCGTGCTCGGCGTCGGCGTCACCCCCCAGTTCGCCATCGGCCAGCGGGCCCTGCTGCTGCGCACCGCCGCCGGCAACGTCCTCTGGGACTGCGTGCCCTACCTCGACGACGCGATGGTGCGGGCCGTCGAGGAACTCGGCGGCATCGACCACATCGCGATCAGTCACCCCCACTTCTACTCCTCGATGGTGGAGTGGGCGCACGCCTTCGACGCCCCGGTCCACCTCCACGAAGCCGACCGCCGGTGGGTGGGCCGGCCGGACCCGGCCGTGCGCTTCTGGAGCGGGCGCACGCTCCGACTCACCGACGAGCTCACCCTGATCAACCCGGGCGTGCACTTCCCGGGCAGCGCGGTGCTGCACTGGAGCGCGGGCGACGGGGCGCTGTTCACCGGCGACGTGGTCAACGTCTGTCCGGACAACCGCTGGGTCACCCTCATGTACAGCTACGCCAACCACATCCCGGAGCGCCCCCACGCGGTCCGCGCCGCCGCCGACCTGCTCGCCGGCCACCGCTTCGAGCGGATCTACGGCGCCTGGTGGAACCGGGTCGTGCCCCGGGGCGGCAACGAGGTCCTGGCCCGGTCCGTCGACCGCTACCTCCGCTTCACGCGGACCACGGCCCCGGCGGAGGCGCTCGCCCAGCACGGCTGAGGACCGCGGTCGCCGTGGCCGGGCGCCGCGGGAGACCCGGCGCCGGCACGGGCCCGGTTCGCACTCCACGGTCCACGTCGACACGGGGACCGTGGAGTGCGAACCGAGCCCGGTGGCCTCCGAGCCGGCAGCCGGCAGGCCGGCGTCCGGCGAACAGCGGCCCGACGTCGGCGACGATCGGTTCCGGCTCGATGGCACGCAGGCGGACGTCCTGCCCGGACACGTAGTCGGACATCATGCCCACCTCTCGCTTTGTGTGGCTCGACCCCATGCCCCGCCGGCTCCCCGCCCGCCTAACGTGTGCAGCTCCCGATGCCGGGACGGGCGCCGGAAGGGCGCGTCGAGAGCGCACGAGCGGGGGAGGCCGGGCCATGGCCGAAGGACGGAGTCCGGGGCGGCGGTGGCGACTGCGCGCGGCCCGTGTCCTCGCGGTGGCGGGGGTGGTCGCGACGGCCCTCCTGGGGCCGCCCGCGGTCGCCGCCGCGCCTCCTCCGTACCTCACCCTGGAAGCGAGCTACGGGGCCGGGACCGTCACCAACGGCTGGGAAAGGGTCGAGCGATATCTCGACACGACCGGCGGGTTCCGGACCGAGGGCTATCCGGCGGACGGCCGCGGTGACCAGGACGGCACGCGCGTCACGTACTTCGGCGGCGTCTCCCGGCCCTCCTCCGGCCGCTTCCTGCTCTACTCGGCCCCCGGCTGGAACACCGGCAGCCGCACCACACCCGTCCTCCTCGTGCACGGGGCGAACGACACCGCCGACCGCGCCTGGGCCGATCCCGGCGAATCCGGCGGCTACGGCTGCGGCGCCGCCTCCTGCCCCTCCACCGGCCTCATGCAGTACCTCGCCGGGCGCGGGCACCGCGTCTTCGCCGTCGGTTTCGCGCACAAGCAGGGCGACAACCTGATGCAGGCGCAGGTCGTCGGTGACGCCGTCGCCGTCATCAAGGCGAAGCTGGGGGTCGACGAGGTCGACCTGGTCGGCTGGAGCAAGGGCCAGATGTCGACCCGCGCGTACGTGTCGTCTCTGAAGCCGAGCTGGGGCCGGCCCTACGCCGGCGACGTCCGCCGGCTGATCACCCTCGGCGGTCCGAACGGCGGCTACGACTACCCGTACGCCCACGGCTGGGCCCACGACTTCTCCGTCTGGCCGGAGTGCGGCGGCAAGATCAACGCGCCCTCCCCGCACTCCCACATGACCTGCTACGGCCTGTACACCGCGCACCCCGAGTTCTCCATGACGCCCTCCGGCGGCCAGGACAACTACCCCGGCCAGCGCCAGATGCTGGCCCGTTGGGACGGCGCGTACGGAGTCGACGGCTCCGCCCAGGACTGGTACACGACGTACTACGGCGGCCAGGGCTTCTCCACCGCCGGCGGCGGCATCCAGGCGGCCGTCGACGCCGGATCGCTCATCGGCCCGCTGCACCGTGCCGGAGTGCCGGCCTCCGTCACCGCCTACCTCCTGGCCGGCGGGTCCGCCGACGTCCTCGGCATCTTCAACGAGAACCGCGGACCCAGCGACGGCGTCGTCTTCGTCTCCAGCGCGCTCGACACCACCGGCATCCCCACCGTCGGCGGCAAGGCCACCGTCGCCGGCGCCAACCACCTCGAACTGGGCTGGCACGGCACCGTCGCCGCCCAGGTCGCCGCCTGGCTCTCCTGAAGCGCCCGAGGACCGAAGGACCAGAAGGACATGACCGCGCTCCGCACCCGTCGCGTCGCCACCGGCCGGCTCACCCAGCAGATCACCGAGGCCAGGACCGAGGGCGAGGCCGTCGTCCTCGTCCACGGCAACGTCTCCTCCTCCGCCTTCTGGCACTCCACCCTGACCACGCTGCCGCCCCCCTACCGCCCCCTCGCCGTCGACCTGCGCGGCTTCGGCGGCACCGACCCGCTGCCCGTCGACGCCACGCGCGGCCTGCGGGACTACGCCGACGACCTCGCCGAGCTGCTCACGGCCCTCGGCATCGACCGGGCCCACCTGGTCGGCTGGTCCATGGGCGGCGGCGTGGTGATGCAGTACCTCCGGGACCACCCGGCCGCGGTGCGCTCCCTGACCCTGGTCAGCCCCGTCTCCCCGTACGGCTTCGGCGGCACCCACGGAGCGGACGGGATCCTCAACTCCGCGGACGGGGCGGGATCGGGCGGCGGCACGGCCAACCCGGAGTTCGTCCGGCTGCTCGCCGAGGGCGACCGCGGCGCGGACTCCCCGCTCTCGCCGCGCTCCGTCCTGACGGCCTGTTACGTCAAGCCGCCGTTCCGCACCGAGCACGAGGACGCGTACGTCGAGTCCATGCTCACCACGCGACTCGGCGACGACCACTATCCCGGTGACAGCACGGCGTCCGACGCCTGGCCCGGGATCGCGCCCGGGACGCGGGGCGTCCTCAACTGCATGGCCCCGACCCACTTCCGCGTCGACGACCTGCACCTGATCGAGCCCAAGCCGCCCGTGCTCTGGATACGCGGCGAGGACGACGTCATCGTCTCGGACACCTCGATGTTCGACCTGGCGCACCTGGGCGCGGTCGGCGTGGTGCCGGGCTGGGACGGCACCCCCGCGCAGCCGATGCTGGCGCAGACGCGCCACGTCCTGGACCGCTACGCGGCGGCCGGCGGCGCGGTGCGGGAGGTCGCCGTGGCCGACGCCGGGCACGCCGTCCACCTCGAACGTCCCGAGGAGTTCGGCGAGGCGCTCCTGGAGGTCCTCGCGGCGTGACGGTGTGCCGCACCCGGCAGGGGGAGGTCCGCGGTCTGACCTCCCCCGACGGGGTGACCCGCTTCCTCGGCGTCCCGTACGCCGCTCCGCCCTTCGGCGCGCGACGGTTCCGGGCGCCCGCCCCGCCGGAACCGTGGACGGGGGTGCGCGACGCCACGGCCCACGGGCCGACGGCGCCGCACGCCCCCTACGCCCCGCCCTTCGACGCCCTCGTCCCGGAGAACGCCGTCCCGGGGGACGACTGCCTGAACCTCAACGTCTGGACCCCGGCTCCGGGGCCGGGCGCCGGCCTGCCCGTGATGGTGTGGCTGCACGGAGGCGCGTTCACCAACGGCTCCGGCTCGGCGTCCGGCTACGACGGAAGCGCCTTCGCCCGGGACGGCGTCGTCTGCGTCACGCTCAACTACCGCCTGGGAGCGGACGGTTTCCTCCACCTCCCGGGCCGTCCCGACGACCGGGGCCTGCTCGACCAGATCGCCGCGCTCCGCTGGGTCCGGGACGACATCGCCTCCTTCGGCGGCGACCCGGACCGGGTGACCGTCTTCGGCGAGTCGGCGGGCGCGATGAGCATCGGCGCGCTGCTGACCACCGGGTCGGCCCGCGGGCTCTTCCACCGGGCGATCCTGCAGAGCGGAGCCTGCCACCACTTCCTGCGCCCGTCGTCGGCCCGGCTGATCGCGGCCCGCCTCGCGGAGAAGCTGGGGATCGAGCCGACCCCGGAGGCCTTCGAGGCCGTTCCCCTGCCGGAACTCCTCCCGGCCCAGGCCGCGTTGCGCGCGGAGGTGAGCGCCGACCCGGATCCGGCGCGGTGGGGCGAGGCGGTGCTGAACGTCATGCCCTTCGAGCCGGTCCGGCCGGACCTGGCCCTCCCCGGCCCGGACTGCGGCGTCGACCTGATGATCGGCAGCAACCGCGAGGAGTACCGCCTCTTCCTGGTCCCCACGGAACGGCTCCACGTCTTCCCCGCGTCCTCGCTCCGCGCCGTGACCGCGGCCTACGGCCTCGACCCGGACGAGGCCCTCCCCGTCTACCGGGCCGGCCGCCCGGACGCCGTGCCGGGCGAACTCCTCGACGCCGTGGCCACCGACTGGTTCTACCGGATCCCGGCCATCCGCCTGGCCGAGGCCGTCCCGGGCTCGTACCTCTACGAGTTCGCCTGGCGCTCCCCGCGGTACGACGGTGCCCTCGGCGCCTGCCACGCGCTGGAACTGCCCTTCGTCTTCGACCGCCTCCACGACCCCTCGTACGCGCCGCTGCTCGGTGCCCACCCGCCCCAGGAACTCGCGGACGCCGTGCACGGGGCGTGGGTCTCCTTCGCGAAGACGGGCAGCCCCGGCTGGAAGGCGTACGACAGGGGCACCCGCACGACGATGACCTTCACCACCACGCCCGGGACCGCCCCGGTCGACGACCCGCGCGCGCGGGAACGGCTGCTGTGGGAGGGGGTGCGCTGAGGGCGGCCGAGGGCCGGGGAACAGGGGAGGGGGCACCCGGCTCGATCACGTCCGTGGGCGGCTGTCGTCGTGAGCACGGGCACGGGCACGGGCACGGGCACGGGCCGGCCCCGGCCCCGCCGGGGCGAGTGAGCCCGGAGCGCCGGTACTCGCGCGGGTCCCGGTCGGCACCGGCGACCCCGCCGACGGTCCTGTGCTCCTCCGGCAGGGCGCGGGCCCGCCCGTACGACAGCCGGAAGGGCGGGGCGCCGCGGGCTCAGCGGTCGAGGAACCGCCGCAGTCCGGTCCGTACGCCTTCCGTGGGGACGGTGGCGGCGAAGCAGGCCGCCTCCACGGCCAGGCCCTCGTCGATCGGCAGGCCGATCCCGCGGGTGACCGCGCGCAGGCAGGCCGCCACCGCCGTCGGCGCGTGCCGGGTGATGCGAGCGGCCAGGTCCCGTGCGGCGCCGAGGAGTTCACCGGCGGGCACGACGGCGTTGACGAGACCGAGCTCGGCGGCCCGGGCGGCCGGGACCGGATCGCCGGTCAGGATCATCTCCAGGCCGCGCTTGCGGCCGACGTGACGCGGCAACCGCTGCGATCCGCCGAAGGGCGGCGGGAACCCGAGGGAGACCTCGGGCTTGGCGAAGGTCGCGTGCTCGGCGGCGATCGCGAGCGGCGCGGCCTCGGTGATCTCGCAACCGCCGCCGTACGCCAGGCCGTTGACCGCGACGATCACCGGCTTGGGGAACTCCTCGATCCGCCGGGTCAACGCGTGCCCCCGGCGGACGACCTCGCGCAGCGCGCGCTCGGGCCCGCCCGCGATGCTGTCCGCCAGGGACGGGATGTCCGCCCCCGCGCTGAACGCCCTGCGTCCGGCGCCGGTCAGGACGACGGCCCGGACGCGGTCGTCGGAGTCGACGCGGTCCAGCGCGTCGAGCAGCGCGTCGATCGTCGGGTAGTCGAGGGCGTTGAGCTTGTGTTCCCTGTCGATGGTGAGCGTGACGACGTCGTCGTCGCGCTCGGTGCGGACGGCCATGCCGGGTCCTCCGATTCGCCTGGGTGCGGACGTCACCGAGGCTAGGAGTCACGGTCCGGGACGCTCCATTTATTGTCCTGGATACATGTCCCGTCCCGTCCGATCCGTGCCCGACGCAGGTGCCGCATGCGACCGCCCTCCTACAAAGCCGTCGTCGACGAGTTCGCCGCCGCGATCCGCTCCGGCGCGATCCCGGCGGGCGGCAGGCTCCCGACGCACCGCGCCCTCGCCCGCGAGCGGCGGATCGCGCTGGCCACCGCCACCCGGGTCTACGCCGAACTCGCCGCCATGGGACTGGTCGTGGGGGAGCCGGGCCGGGGGACGTTCGTCCGCGAGCGCTCCGGCTACGACGGGCTCGAACCGTCACGCGCGCTGCCGGTGCCCCGGGTGGCGGACCTGTCGTTCAACCAGCCGCTGGCGCCGGGGCAGACGGAGCTGCTGCGGCAGGCCCTGAGCGCGCTGGCGACGACCGGAGACGCCGAGGCGCTGCTCCGCCAGCACCCGCCGGGGGGACGTCGGCGCGACCGGGCGGTCGTGGCCACGTACCTGCTCGGGCGGGGGATCGACGTCCCGCCGCAGGACGTCCTGCTGACGGGCGGGACCCAGCAGGCGCTCGACGTCGTCCTGCGGGCGCTGACCCGGCCCGGCGACGTCCTCGCCGTCGACGCGCTCGGCTACCCGGGCGTCAAGCTCCTCGCCTCGGCGCACGGCCTCGACCTGGCCCCGGTCCCGGTCACGCCGACCGGCCCCGACCTCGACGCCTTCGACCGACTGTGCCGCGACCGGCCCGTCCGTGCCGTCTACACCCAGCCGACCGTGCACAACCCGCTCGGCTGGGTCCTCGACCGGGAGCGGCGCGACCGCCTCGTCGCGGTCGCCCGGGCGCGGGACTGCCTGATCATCGAGGACGGCACCTACGCGTTCCTCGACCCCTCGCCGCCCCCGCCGCTCCGGGCCCTCGCGCCCGAACGCACCTGTCATGTCGCCGGCCTGTCGAAGAACGTGGCGCCCGGCCTGCGGTTCGGCTTCGCCGTACTGCCCGGCCGTCACGTCGAGCGGGTCACCCGGAGCCTTCGCGCGGCGGCCTGGGGAGCCCCGGGGATCGTCACCGCGCTCGCCACCCGCTGGCTCTCCGACGGCACGGTGACGCGCCTGGAGCGGGGCCGTCGCGCGGACGCCGCCGTCCGGCAGGGCATCGCCCGCGAGGTGCTGACCGGCATGGACGTCACGGCCCACCCGACCTCGTACACGGTCTGGCTCGGGCTGGAGCCGCACCAGCGGCCCGACCACGTGGCGGCCCTGCTCGCGGAGGAAGGCGTCCTCGTGTCCACCGCGGACGCCTTCGCCGTCGGCCCCCACCGCCCCCGGGCCCTCCGGCTGGCACTGGCCACCCCGCCCCCGGACGGGCTCCGGGACGCGCTGCACCGCCTGAGGGACACGATCGGGACGATCCCGCCGTGACCCACGGGACCGGCGGGGCCACGGCGGACGTGCACCTCCCGAGGGCCGGCGGGACCGTCCGGTTCGGCTCGCCGGAGCGGGCCGCCCTCCCGCTCGGCCGGATCCGAGCGTTCACCGCGGGCCGGCCGGAGACCGCCGACGGCGAGTTCACCCTTCCGGCGCAGGCCGGAGTGCCGCGCGTCCGGCGGCTGTGAAGCATCCGTGAGGGTCCGGGTGGCGGTCGGTGAAAGCGATTGGCCTGAACGGGTCGACGGAATGGCCCTCGATCATGGAAACTGATCGGCAACAGGCCATCGAGTGGCCTGAGTTGGTCAAACAACGACAAGTGCGGGGGATGACATGGCAACACTCACTCGGCGTTGGTCGACGCGCATAGCGGGCGCGATGGCCGGAGCGGCGCTGATCGTCGGGGGTACGGCAGGCGTCTCGAACGCCGTCGTGACGCCTCCTCCCGGGGCGAGCCCGTTCGACGCCCTCGGGAAGTACGGCGTGGTCACGACCACGCACCCGGACACCGTGGGCTGCAACGGCTACAAGGTGGTCGGGTCGGGGACCGTCACCGGCAACCGGATCGCCGGCACCGGCACCTGGTCGCAGACGGAGGACGCCTGTACCGCGACCGTCCCGGGTCAGTGGGACATCAACGGCAAGGTGACGGTCACGCAGACCGACGGTTCCCACCTCTACTTCACCTACCACCTCAGCGCGCCGCTGACGTCGGACACCATGGTGTACCCGTCCGGCACGTTCACGATCACCGGTGGCGACGGCGCCTTCGACGAGGCGGTCGGCAGCGGCAAGATGAACGCCACGGTCAACCTGCTCGACAAGGACCACGTCACGGCCTCCCTGTCCGGATCCATGGGCTTCCGGTGGCAGATCTGACCTGAGGCCGGTCCCCGGCGGATGACGTCCCGTCGACGTCGTCCGCCCCCGGAGCCGGCCCCGCCGTGCGCGGGGCCGGCTCCTTCCTTCTGTTCGCGGCGCGTGCGTCGAACGTCTCGACGGAAGACTCCTCGATCAGGGAAGCTGTCCCCAACAGCCCTTCATGCGGGCTCAGTTGAGACAGAACTGACACTTCGGGGGAGAACATGGCAAGAGTTGCCCGTCACTGGTCCGCGCGCATAGCGGGCGTGGTGGCCGGATCGGTACTGATCGCCGGCGGCACGGCAGGCGTCACGTACGCCGCCGGGACCGCCCCCTCGGCCGCCGCGGCCGCGACCTACCTTCCCACGGTCGAGATCACCAGCAACTTCGCGGTGGTCGCGACCACGCACCCCGACACCGTGGGCTGCAACGGCTACAACGTGACCGGCACGGGGACCTCCACCGGCAGGCCGGTCACCACCGCCACCTGGGCGCAGAAGGAAGTGGTGTGCACCGCGACCATCCCCGGCAAGTACGACATCAAGGGGACGGCGACGATGACGGAGCCCGACGGTGACCGGCTCAACATCAGCTACGCGCTCACCGCGCCGCTGACGTCGGACACCCTGGTCTACCCGACCGGCACCTTCAAGATCATCGGCGGCTCCGGCAACTACGAGTTCGCGGCCGGCAGCGGCAAGATGAACGCCCGCGTCAACCTGCTCGACCACGATCACGTCAGCAGCTCCCTGCTGGGAGAGATCCAGTACCTCGGCTGATCCCGACCGCTGACCGCGTACTCGCAAGGGGGCGCACCATGAAGAGCACGATGCAGGACCGCGAGCTGCTGGTTCGCGACATCCTCGCGCACGGACAACGCGTCTACGGGGACAGCCGGGTGGTGCGATGTGCCGACGGGTCGACCGCACGGTCCTCGCAGACCTTCGCCGACATCGCCCGTCAGGCCGAACGGCTCGCCGCCGCGCTCTCCCGACTGGGCGTGCAGACCGGCGAACGGGTCGCCACGCTGGCCTGGAACACCCCCGAACACCTGGTGGCGTACCTCGCCGTACCGAGCATGGGGGCGGTGCTGCACACCCTCAACCTCCGTCTCCATCCGGACCAGTTGGGCTACATCGTCGAGCACGCCGAGGACGCCGTCCTCCTCGTCGACGCGACCCTCCTGGACATGCTCCCGCCCCTACGGGACCGGCTGGGCAGCGTGCGCCACCTGGTCGTCATCGGCGACGCGCCGGAGGTGGAGCTGCCCCCGCACATCGCCGTACACCGCTGGGACGAACTGCTCGCGGCCGAGCGGCCCGGCTTCGACTGGCCCGACCTGGACGAACGGGAAGCGGCGGCGCTCTGCTACACGACCGGCACCACCGGCAACCCCAAGGGCGTGGCCTACAGCCACCGCTCGATCACCCTCCACACGCTCGGCGTCTCGGCCGGCGCCGGGTTCGCGATGCACGACGGCGACCGCGTCCTGCCGATCGTGCCCATGTTCCACGCCAACGCCTGGGGCTGGCCCTACGCCGCCTGGCTGGCGGGCTCCGACCTCATCATGAACGGCCGCCGTCTGCACACCCCGGACCTGGCCCGGATCATCAACGAGGAACGGCCCACCGCCGTCGCGGCGATCTGCACCATCTGGAACAGCCTGGTCCACCACGGCGAGCAGCACCCGCTGGACCTGAGCGGCGTACGACTCGCGGGCTGCGGCGGCGCCACCCCGCCGCGCGCCCTGCTCAAGCAGCTCAAGGACCGCTACGGGGTCCGGCTGAAGCAGGGCTGGGGACTGACCGAGACCAGCCCCCTCGCCACCTTCGCCGTCCCCCCGCACGGCACCCCGGACGAGGACGAGGTCGACTGGCTGGCCAAGAGCGGCCGCCTCATGCCCTTCGTCGACGCCCGGCTGATCGCGGAGGACGGCAGCGAACAGCCCTGGGACGGCCGGTCGGTGGGCGAACTGGAGCTGCGCGGACCGTGGGTCACCGGCTCGTACTTCAACACCGAGGACTCCGCGGAGAAGTTCCACGACGGCTGGCTGCGCACCGGCGACCTGGGAGTGATCGAACCGGGCGGCTGGGTGGTCGTCAGCGACCGGCTCAAGGACGGCATCAAGAGCGGCGGTGAGTGGATCTCCACCATCGAGCTCGAGAACGCGATCATCGAGCACCCCGCCGTGCTCGAGGCCGTCGTGGTCGGCGTGCCCGACCCGCGCTGGGAGGAACGCCCCCTGGCCTGCGTGTCACTGGTGCCGGGCGCGGGGACCGGCGGGGACGAGCTCCGGGAGTTCCTGACCGGACGGGTGGCGCGCTGGTGGATACCGGAGCGCTGGTCCTTCGTCGACGCGGTGCCCAAGACCAGCGTCGGCAAGTACGACAAGCGGGCGGTGCGGGCCTCGTACGGGGAAGGGACGCTCGACGTCTGGGCCCCGGGCGGGCCCGGCGGATCCGACGGGCCGGACGGGCCCGGCGGGTCCGGCGCGCGGGTGCCGCCCGCGGAGTGAGGCGAACGGAGGAGGCGGCGTCCCGGATCGTCCGGGGCGCCGCCTCCTTCCGTACGCCTCAGGCCGACGTCGCGCGCGCGGCCTCGGTCAGCAGCTCCCGCTGCTCGTCGGGGCCGAGGCCCAGTTCCCGTACCAGCCGGAGCGACAGGACGAGGTGGGCCTGCATCCTCGCCTCCGGATCGAGCCGCTCGCCACCGGACGCCGCGGCCCCGTGCAGCCCCTCGGCGAACAGGCCTTCGAGGGCCGCCCGGTCGAAGTCCTCCGCGCCGGCCTCCAGCGAGCCGAGGAACTCCGCGACGTACGCGCTGATCTCCCGCGGCGCCGCCCCCTGCGGGAAGCGGCGACGGGCGGCGAGCCCGAAGGCGGCGCCGACCGCCTGCCCGTACCCCGGCCCGGCGGGGTCGAGGGCGGCGGACTTCTGCGCGAACCCGATGAAGTCGAACGCCAACAGCGCGCCCAGCACGTCGAGTTCGGTGGTGGTGGTGGTGGCGGTGGTGGTCATGACGGCTCGCCTTCTGCCGTGGGAGGAACGGTCGTGGTGCTCTGGGCGGCTGCGGTGATCGCCGCCGCGGTGCGCTCGGCGTCCCGGCCGACGAAGCCGATCAGCGCCGAGCCGCGGGTGCGCATCCGGTAGAGCCCCAGGTAGTGGCTGCCGGGCAGCACCCCCGTGCCCTCCGTGTGCCGGGGCTGCCCGTCCTCGTCGAGCATCGCCGGGTCGAGCCAGCTCCAGTCGGTGCGGTAGCCGGTCGCCCAGATCACCGTGGACGGCTTGACGCGCTCGCCGTCGGCGGTGACCAGCTCGGCGCCCTCGGCCGCGGTGATCCGGCCCACGGTCCGCACCCCGCCCGCGGCGACCAGCTCGGGCACCCGGTCGCCGACGATCGGGTCCGGCGCCTGCATGTTCACCGGGAGGCTCATCACGCCGATGACGCTCATCCACCAGAACATGTCCCGCCCGACGACGGTCTGCGGCAGGGGCGGCGACACCTTGTCGCTGCAGCTGAGCACCACGCTGTGGGTCGCGGACAGCTCCGCGGCTATCTGCCGGCCGGAGTTGCCGTCGCCGACGACCACCACCGTGCCCGGCGGCACCTGGGCGGGCGCGCGGTACTCGCTGGTGTGCAGGGTGGGCACGTCCGCACTCAGCCCGGCCGCGAACTCCGGAAGCCGGGGGGCGCCGAACGGGCCGGTCGCGATCACGACCTGCTCGGCGCGGCAGTCGCCGTGCGCGGTGGTCAGCAGATAGCCGTCGTCGTCCCTGCGCAGCGACAGCACCCTGTGGTCGGTCAGCACCGGGATGTCGAACCGCTCGGCGTAGTCCCGCAGATACGCCACGACCTCGTCCTTGCCGGGGTAGTGCGCCCCGGCCCCGGGGAACGGCAGGCCCGGCAGCCCGGAGAACTGCGCGGAGGTGAACAGCTTCAGGGAGTCCCAGCGCCGCTCCCAGGTCTCGCCGACCTCGCTGCCGGCGTCGAGGACCACACACCCCACGCCGGCCTGCCGCAGGTGGTACGCGGCGGCGAGCCCCGATTGGCCCGCTCCGACGACGGCGACCGGCACGGTGGCCGGCAACGCGCTCATCGGCTCGCTCCGGCGCTGTTCCGGCCGGCCTGATCAATTCGCATTCCGATTGTCCTCACTTCTCGTACCTGGACCCCGCCGGATCCGCAGGACCGGTCCGGGGTGGACCGGCCGGGCCGCCCGCGCGGGCGGCCCGGCCGGTTCGGGTCAGTGCGCGTCGAGGGCGCGGCGCAGCTCGCCGGCCAGGACGCGCAGCCGCTCGCCCCGCATCACCGTGTAGTGGTCGCCGGGCACGTCGACGAGGGTGGCGTCACCGGAGAAGTACCGCATCCAGCGGGACGCGGTCTCGACCGTCGCACCGCCGTCCGCCGCCCGCAGCGACACCACTCGGCCGGTGAACCCGCTGGGCGTGTGACTCAACAGGGCCCGGTAGTTGTTCCGGAACCGGTCGACGATGCCGCTCAGCGTGTCGAGGTCGATGTCCTCGGACAGCGCCCCCGCCGCCCGCGCCTCCGCGTGCAGCACCCGCACCGGCGGACGGCCGTCGAAGGCCTCGACCGGCAGCTCCCAGTCCACCCCGGCGAGCCCCGCCAGGTCCCGGGCGAACCAGGAGAGCAGCGTCTCGTCGGAGACCGGCTCGCCCTCGGCCGGCCCGGGCTCGACCATCAGGTCGACCACGGCGAGCAGCTCCACCTCGGCGCCCGCCGCGGTCAGCCGGTTCGCCATCTCCAGGGCGATCACGCCGCCCATCGACCAGCCGCCGAGCCGGTACGGACCCTCCGGCAGCGCCTCCCGGACCGCCGCGACGTAGTGCGCGGCCATGGCCCCGACACTGGTCAGCTCCGTGTCCGGCAGCTGCAGCGCGTAGAACGGCTGGTCGTCGCCGAGGAGTTCGGCGAGCTCCGCGTAGCAGAGCACGTCACCGCCGACCGGGTGCACGAACACCAGGGGAGTCCGCGAACCGCCCGTGCGCACCGGCACCAGCGCCGTGCGCCCCTCCTCGCCGCTGCCGGCCTCCCGGACCGCCCGGGCGAGCAGCTCGATGGTCGGCCGGGCGAAGAGGGTGGACAGCGGCAGGCTGCGGCCCAGACCGCGGGCGATCCTGGCCATGAGGCGCACCGCGAGGAGCGAGTCGCCGCCGAGGTCGAAGAAGCTCGCGGTCACCCCGATCTCGGACACTCCGAAGAACTCCGCCCAGATCTCCGCGAGCCGGCGCTCCACCTCGTCGCGGGGCGCGACGAAGCCGGCGCCCTCCGCGGCGACCTCCTCGGGAGCGGGCAGCGCCGCCCGGTTGACCTTGCCGTTGTCGCTGAGCGGCAGTTCGTCCAGGACGAGGACGCGCTGCGGCACCAGGTGCGACGGGACCACCTGGCGCAGCGCCTCGATGATCTGCTGCTCGGTGTCGTCGCGCCCCTCGTCGAGGACGACGTACGCGATCAGCCGCTTGGGGCCGTGCTGCTCGCCCGCCGCGACGACCGCGGCGCTCCGCACGCCCCCGCACTGGGTCAGCGCGGCCTCCACCTCGCCCAGCTCGATCCGGTAGCCCTGGATCTTCACCTGGGAGTCCAGCCGGCCGAGGAACTCGATGGTGCCGTCCGGCAGGAAGCGTCCCATGTCGCCGGTGCGGTAGAGACGCTCACCGGTGACCGGGTGGTGCAGGAACGCGGCCCGGGTCTTGACCTCGTCGTTCAGGTAGCCCCGGGCCAGCCCGACGCCGGCGATGTAGAGGTCGCCGGGCACCCACACGGGGCAGGGCCGCATCGCGCCGTCGAGCACGTGGAAGCGCTGGTTGCGCATGGCCTTGCCGTACGGGATGCTCGCGCAGTCGTCCGGCACGTCGCCGATGGGGTGCAGGATCGACCAGATCGACGCCTCCGTGGCGCCGCCCAGGCTCCACAGCTCCGCCTCCGGCAGCAGCAGCCGGATCCGGCCGGGCAGCGACACGGGTATCCAGTCGCCGCTCATCATGACGAGCCGCACCGGCAGCCCGGTGAGCCCGTTCGACAGGGCGTGCTCGGTGAACATCTCCATCAGCGCGGGCACGCTGTTCCAGATCGTCACCCCGTGCTCCGTGACGAGCTCCGCCCAGCGGGCGGGCTCGCGGTGCGCGGCCGGCTCCGGCAGCACCAGGGCGCCGCCCACCGACAGCAGGCCGAACACGTCGTAGACCGACAGGTCGAAGTGCATCGCGGACAGTCCGAGGGCCCGGTCCGCCGCGGTGACGCCGTAGCGCTCGTTGACGTCGACCACCGTGTTCAGGGCCGCACCGTGCTCGATCATCACGCCCTTGGGCAGCCCGGTGGAGCCCGAGGTGAAGATCACGTACGCGAGGTCGCCGGGCTTGGCGCCCGACTCCCCGAGCGGGGCCTCCTCGCCCTCGTCGTCGGCCCGCACCACGGTCCTGGCCACGCCCTGCGGCCAGTCCGCCGTGTCCTCCACCCACGGCTGGGTGACGACGCGGGTGATCCCGGCGCTCTCCAGCAGCACGTGCAGCCGCTCGACCGGCACGCGGGCGTCGATCGGGACGTACGCCGCCCCGGCCCGCAGGATGCCGAGCGCCGCGACGACCTGCTCCCAGCCCTTGTCCATCACGATGCCCACCAGGTCGCCGGGCCCGGCGCCCTGGGCGCGCAGCGCGTGCCCCACCTGGTTGGACCTGCGGTCGAGCTCCCCGTACGTCAGGGTCAGCGCCCGCGAGATGACGGCGGGCGCGTCGGGCGTGGCCGCGGCCTGGGCGAGCACCGCGTCGTGCAACAGGCCGTCGGGCACGGGCCCGTCGGTGTCGTTGGCCGCGGCCCGTACGTCCAGGTCGGCCGCCGGCACGAGCGCCGGCCTCGGCCGCCGCCAGGCCTCCGGGTCACGGCACAGCTCGTGCAGCAACCGCTGGTACGCGGCGAACATGGCGTCCACGCAACCCGCCGGGAACAGCTCCTCGATCACGTCCCAGTTCAGGACGAGCTCACCGGCCTCCTCGACCGCCTGGTGGTCCAGCCACACCTGCGGCGTGCGCACCGAGCTGCTCACCTGACGGCCGTTCTCACCGATCCCGGCCAGGTACTGCACGACCCCGCGCCGCTCGGTGTCCTGCTGCCCCGCGAAGTTCACCAGGCTCGTGAAGACCACCGGCGCCGCGGCCCGCACCGAGGCGCCACGCGCCCGGTTCAGCTCCCTCAGCACCTGCACGCCGCTGACCTGGCTGTGCTCCATGTCGCTCCACAGCCGGGCCTGCACCTCGCCCGCACGGACGGCGAACGCGTCGTCGGCCGAGTCGCGGATCTCCAGCATCAGCGTGGTGGAGAAGTTGCCGATGACGTCGCCGACCTGCGGGTGCAGCGGCAGCCGGTTGAAGTACAGCAGGTTCAGACAGAAGTCGGGCGTCGCGCTCCACTCCGCGATCACCTGCGCGTACGCGGTGCACAGCGCCGCCGAGGGGCTGACCCCGGCCACCGCCGCGTGCTCCTTGAAGCGGTCCCACTCCTCCTTCGGGAGCGTCGCGCCACGGTGGTTGAACACCGGCCGGTCCAGGCTCGACGGAGCCACCGCCAGCGGCAGCTGGGGCGCGGGCGGCAGGGTGTCCAGCCGGTCCCGCCAGTAGGCGAGCGCCCGGTCGTACTCGGGACCGCACTCCAGCTCACGGGCCTGGCGGACGTAGTCCCGGTAGCGCAGCTCCAGCTCGGGCAGCTCCTCGCCGCGGTAGTGCGCGGCCCACTCCTTGAACAGGATCGACGTGCTGAAGCCGTCGATGACCAGGGCGTCGAAGCCGGCGTGCAGCCGGATCGTCCGGTCGTCGATCCGGGTCACCCGCACGTCGAACAGCGGCCAGCGGGCGGTGTCGAAGACCTGGTGCCGCATCTCCTCGTGGACGGCGGTCAGCGCGGCCTCGCGCTCGTCCTCGGCCAGGTGGGAGACGTCCGTCTCACGGATCGCGTAGGCCGGGACCTCGCGCTGGACGCGCTGCTCGCCCTCGGCGGTGAAGACGGCCCGCAGCATGTCGTGACGCTCGATCATCGCCCGGAAGGACGCACCGAGCCGCTCCAGGTCCACCTTCTCCAGGTCGATCTCGATCTGGAAGTAGGTGGAGGTGTTGCCGAGCTCGAAGGCGTCGCCCCGGCCGACGAGGTACGCCTGCTGGAGATCGGTCAGGCCGAACGGCTCGTAGCGCTCCGCGTCGACGTCACCGCCGGTCTCGGCACCGGTCTCGACGCCGGCCGCGGCGTCGGCCGCGGCACCGGTCTGCGGGGCCTCCGCGTCGGTGCCTCCGTCGGTCTCCGGCGTCCCCGCCTCGGTTCCGGCGCCGAGCGCGGCCAGCACGTCCCCGGCGATGTCCTCGGTGCTGCGGCCGTTCAGGAACGCCGTCATCGGCAGCAGGACGTCGAGCTCGCGGTTCAGCGCCGTCCGGATCTTCATCGCGATCAGCGAGTCCAGGCCGAGCGCCTGCAGCGACTGCCCGGTGTCCAGCCGGGCCGCCACCGTGCCGAGGGCCTGGGCGACGGTCCGCGTCACGAGGGCGCGCACCGCCTCGGGCGCCGGTGCGGGCGCGGTCTCGGGCTCCTCGACCGGTGCCGGGGCCGGCGCCGTCGGGACCGTGGTCCGCCGCTGCGGTTCGGCCACGGCCGGGGTCACGCGTGCGGCCGCGGGCACCGGCACGGCGGCGGGCTCCGCCGCCGGCCGGCTCAGGGCCGGGACGAAGCGCACGCCGCAGGCCTCGGCGACCAACCGGCCCTGCGCGGTGACGAGCCGGATGCGCACCCGGGTGCCGTCCTCGAACAGTTCGGCGTGACATCGAAGGCCTTCCCGGGCTCCACCGCGGTCGTAGTGCACGAAGCGGTCGAGACCGGCCGGCACGAGTGCCGGGCCGTCCATCGGGAAGCAGGCCAGTGCCGTCTGGAACATGGCGTCGACCAGACCGGGGTGGATCAGGTAGCGCTCCGCCTCGCCGGGCAGGGCGGACCGGATCTCGGCCGTGGCCTCGCCCCGGCCGAGCCGGATCCGCTCCACCCAGCGGGCGGCGGAGCCCAGGTACAGGGCGCGCTGCCACAGCATCCGGTACAACTCGTCGCCCGTCAGCTCACGACCCGAACCCACCGACGCGAACGCCACCGAGGGAGCGGCCGGAGCACCGGAGGCGGCCCGGCCCTGCGCGTGCAGCTGCCAGCCGCCCGCCGGGTCCTGCGCGTAGTAGCGGAACAGGTCCGCGTCCACGACGAGCTGGGCGGCGCGCCCGCCGCCGGCCGCCGACCGGTCGATGCCGACCGGTTCGAGCACCAGGTCGACGGGGAGGTCCAGGTCCTCGACGGACACGGGCCCCGGCCCGGAGAGTTCGGTGACCGCCTCGATCAACGACTCCACGAGGACACCCGCGCTGACCACCGGCCGCCCGCCGACCACGAAGTCGCCGAGGCAGGGGTGCGCCACCGCGTCGAGCCGCGGGGCGAACTGCGCCTGCGCGAGCGGAGACGACGGCAGTCGTGCGCCCAGCAGATCCCCCCGCTCGCCAGGGAGTTCCACCGGCCGGGCCTCGCTGCGCGGGACGGCGACGGGCTCGTTCCGCAACCAGTAGTGCTGCCGTTGGAAGGGGTAGGAGGGCAGTTCGACGGTGTGGGCGCGATAGGGCCGAAGGAGGGTGGGCCAGTCGATGGTGACGC
>NZ_JBVJPE010000037.1:0-44225 GCF_055582805.1 Streptomyces sp. NPDC107498
CTACGACAAGACCGCCACCATCTACCTCGCCGGACTCCACATCGCCGCCATCTTCATCTGGTCGGCGAGATGATCCGAAGGAAACGGCCTAGGCGGCCTTCGACCTCCGCAGCCACCAGATGCCGGTCAGCGGCAGCAGCACCGGGATGAAGACGTAGCCGTAGCCGAAGTCCGACCAGACCGTGGCGTCCGGGAAGGCGGACGGCTCCACCAGCGTCCAGGTCCCCACGACCAGCACGCCCGCGAGCTCGGCGGCGCAGCACACCAGCGCCGCCCTGCGGGCCTTCTCCCCGCCGCGCACCAGCGTGTACGTGATGAAGACGTAGACGACCGCCGCCACCGCCGACAGGCCGTACGCCAGCGGCGCGCGGTCGAACTCGGTGGCGATCTGGTAGATCGAGCGGGAGACCGCGCCGACCGACATCACGCCGTACAGCCAGACGAGCAGCATGCCCGGGCCGGTGACGAGACGGGTCTTCGCGCCCGCCGCCTTCTCCTGCGTCTCGGTCATGGTCAGCCCACCGTCCAGATGTCGTAGAGACGCACTTCGAGCACGGCCAGGACGACCGCGCCGGCCGCCACCGTCGCCGAACCCCACCGGCTGCGCTCCGCGAGCGACATGAAACCGGCGATGGGTACCGCGCACAGCGCGCCGAGCAGATAGGCGACGAAGATCGTCGCGCCCTCCTCGGCCTTCTCGCCGCGCGCCAGCTGCACGATGCCGACGATCAGCTGGACCAGGACGAGGAAGGTCACCACGGCCATGCCGATGAAGTGCCAGTCCTTGGTCGGCTGATCCCGGAAGGCGGCGAAGCCGCACCAGGCGGCGAGGGCGAGCGCGGCCACGGAGACCGCGACCGTCAGGGCGTCAAGCATGCGCCCGAGGGTATTACGGCCCGAACGCCCCGATGCGCTCGCCCCCCGCTCCCTCGCGGCCCCGTCCGCCACGTGGCCTTGGCCACATCCCGCGTCCCCCGGCGGTCCCCGTCACGACCGGAGCGGAGGCGGCGCGCGCCCCGCCGCGCCCGGGAAGGGGCGCCGCGAGCCGTCCCGCGCGTGTCCGCCTGGCGTCTCAGCGACGTCCGCTATTCGGACAGGGCGCTTCCCTTCGCAGCTGCGCATGTTTTACTTGCAGCCATGACCACGACGAGCAGCCGCACCCTTGCGACCGAGGCGAACACGACGCCCGGTGCTCGTTGTACGTGTCGAATGTGCGCCATCTGAGGGCCCCCGCCTGAGCCTCGCGCCCCGAAGCGAGACCCCGACGGCCGAGCCGATCCGCCCGCCACCCGGCGCCGGGCCGTGCCCGCCCCGCGCACCGCTGCCCACCGGCCACCAGCCGGCCGGAACAGCCCCCCGTGCGCCTGACTGTCCGAAGACGAATGCCCCGTGCGCGACGGACCCCGCGTCGCGCACTCGACAGTGACGGAAACCCCTGTGATCACCACTTCGGGCCTGACCAAGGTCTACGAGTCGCGCGGCCGGCAGGTCACCGCTCTGGACGGCGTCGACCTCCACGTCCGCGAGGGCGAGGTGTTCGGCGTCATCGGCCAGAGCGGCGCCGGCAAGTCCTCGCTCATCCGCTGCGTCAACCTCCTGGAGCGCCCCACCTCCGGCACCGTGACCGTCGACGGCGTCGACCTCACCGCACTGGCCGGGAGGGGCCGCCGCGCGGGCAAGGACCTGCGCCGGGCGCGCAGCAGCATCGGCATGGTCTTCCAGCACTTCAACCTGCTGTCCTCCCGCACGGTCAAGGACAACATCGAGCTCCCCCTGGAGATCCTCGGCGTCCCCGGCGCCGAGCGCTCCCGCCGGGCCCTGGAACTCCTCGACCTGGTCGGCCTCGCCGACAAGGCCAAGGCCTACCCCGGCCAGCTCTCCGGCGGCCAGAAGCAGCGCGTCGGCATCGCCCGCGCCCTCGCCGGCAACCCCAAGGTCTTGCTCTCCGACGAGGCCACCAGCGCCCTCGACCCGGAGACCACCCGCTCCATCCTCCAGCTCCTGCGCGACCTCAACCGTCAGCTCGGCCTCACCGTCCTGCTCATCACGCACGAGATGGACGTCGTCAAGACGATCTGCGACTCCGCCGCGCTCATGCAGAAGGGCCGCGTCGTCGAGTCCGGCACCGTCGGCGAACTGCTCGCCACCCCCGGCTCCCAGCTGGCGGCCGAACTGTTCCCGGTCAGCGGCGCCCCCACGGGCCCCGACCGCACCGTCGTCGACGTCACGTTCCACGGCGAGGCCGCGACCCAGCCGGTCATCTCGCAGCTCTCCCGCACGTACAACATCGACATCTCGATCCTCGGGGCGGCGATGGACACCGTCGGCGGGAAGCAGATCGGCCGGATGCGGATCGAGCTCTCCGGACGGTACGAGGAGAACGTCGTCCCGGTCGGCTTCCTGCGGGAGCAGGGCCTCCAGGTCGAACGCGTGGAAGACGACGCACAGCCGGCCGCCGCGCCCGTGCTGGTGAAGGAAGGTGCCAAGTGACCTGGTCGGAGATGCAGCCCCTCCTGGAGCAGGGCACCGTCGACACGCTCTACATGGTCCTGTGGGCCACCGTCGTCACCATCGTCGGCGGCCTGCCGCTCGGCATCCTCCTCGTCCTCACGGACAAGGGCGGACTGCTGCAGAACCGGCCGGTGAACAAGGTCGTCGGTGCGATCGTGAACGTCGGGCGTTCGCTGCCGTTCATCATCCTGCTGATCGCCCTGATCCCCTTCACGACCTTCGTCGTCGGCACCTTCATCGGCCCGACCGCGATGATCGTGCCGCTCGCCATCGGCGCCATCCCCTTCTTCGCGCGCCTCGTCGAGACGGCGATCCGCGAGGTCGACCACGGACTCGTCGAGGCCGTCCAGGCCATGGGCGGCGGCATCCCCACCATCGTCCGCAAGGTGCTGCTCCCGCAGGCCCTGCCCTCGCTGGTCTCCGCCGTCACCACCACCGTGATCGTGCTCATCGGCTACTCCGCGATGGCCGGCGCGGTCGGCGGCGAGGGCCTCGGCTCCAAGGCCGTCACCTACGGGTACCAGCGCTTCGACACCACGTTCATGCTGGTCACCGTCGTCGTCCTGGTCCTCGTCGTGACCGTCGTCCAGCTCATCGGCGACGGGGTCGTCCGACTCCTCGCCCGCCGGGGCCGTACCGCGTAACGCCCCCCGGCCACCCCAGACTTCGATTTTCGAAGAACAGCCCGGACTTGTTGTCCAGGCGTCCACCGCTCCACCGGAAAGAGGCACTCTTCGTGCGCAAGAACATCAAGCTCACCGCCGGCGTCGCCGCCACCGCCGCCCTCGCCCTCGGCCTCACCGCCTGCGGCACCTCTTCGGACCCGTCCTCCGCCAAGGACTCGGCCGGCGCCGCCGACAAGCCCCTCGTCGTCGCCGCGTCCCCGACGCCGCACGCCGACATCCTGAACTTCGTCAAGGACAACCTGGCCGAGAAGGCCGGTCTGAAGCTGGAGGTGAAGGAGTTCACGGACTACGTCCTGCCGAACACCGCCACCGAGACCGGCCAGGTCGACGCCAACTTCTTCCAGCACAAGCCGTACCTCGACGACTTCAACAAGAAGAACAACACCCACATCGTCCCGGTGGTGAACGTCCACCTGGAGCCGCTCGGCCTCTACTCCAAGAAGGTCACGTCGGTGAAGGACATCAAGGCCGGCCAGACCGTCGCCGTCCCCAACGACACCACCAACGAGGGCCGCGCGCTCCACCTCCTCGCCGACAACGGCCTCATCACCCTCAAGTCCGGTGTCGGCACCGACGCCAAGCTCTCCGACATCACCGACAAGAAGGGCCTGGAGTTCAAGGAGCTGGAGGCCGCCACCGTGCCCCGCGCCCTGAACGACGTGGACGCCGCCGTCGTCAACGGCAACTACGCCATCGAGGCCGAGCTCTCCCCGGCGAAGGACGCCCTCGTCCTGGAGAAGGCGGAGGGCAACCCGTACGCCAACTTCCTCGCCGTCAAGGCGGGCAACGAGAAGGACGCCCGCGTGCAGAAGCTCGCCGAACTCCTCGACTCGCCCGAGGTGAAGAAGTACATCGAGGACACCTACAAGGGCTCGGTCGTCCCCGCCTTCGGCACCGCCCAGTAAGGCCCACCGGACGAGATCCCCGTCCGAGGGGCCGTCAGACCGGCTCCCCCGTACAGTCCTCGGGCAGAAGGCCCCCGCACCCCGTCCGGTGCGCGGGGCCTTCGCCGCGCCCGCCCCCCTCACACCCCCGGCACACCCGACCCGGCCATGCGCACCGGCGGTCGCATGCTGCATGCTGTGCGTTCACGGTCGATTCGGACGGTCCACGGCATGGAGCTGAGCATGACTACCACCTTCCCGGACATCTCCATCAACACGGACCGGCTGGTGCTGCGCGCGCTCGAGGAGACGGACGCCCCGGCCCTCGCCGAGATGATGAACGACGAGATGGTGGCCGCCTGGACGGCCGTGCCCCAGCCCTTCACCGAGACCGCCGCACGCCACTGGATCACCGAGTACGCCCCCGCCGAACGCACCGCCGGCCGGGGCCTCGACCTCGCCGTCACCGAGTTCCTGACCCAGCGCCTCGTCGGCGTCGTCCAGTTGAGCAAGACCGACTGGCGGGTCCGCTCCACCGAGATGTCCTACATCGTCGCCCCCTGGGCCCGCGGCGAGGGCTACGCCTCCGAAGCCGCGCTCGCCACCGCCCAGTGGCTCTTCGGGGACCAGCGGTTCGAGCGCCTCGAACTGCGCACCGCCGCCGACAACACCGCCTCCCAGCAGGTCGCCCAGAAGATCGGCTGCATCAGCGAAGGCGTCCTGCGCAACGCCTGCATAGCCCGCACCCGCACCGAGGACGGCAGCTGGACCGAACTGCGCACCGACTTCATCGTCTGGGGCCTCCTCCCCGAGGACCTCGACGGCGTCGCCGACCAGATGGCCGAGGCCGGCTACTCCTCCTACACCGACTGGAGCTGAGCTCCCGGGACGATCCCGGGGTAGGCTCGGCACGCCCCCGACCTGCGACGACACCAGGGAGACAGAGGACGATGGCCGACCGTGTCACGGTGATCGGCTGGGACGGCTCGCCCCTCACCGCGGCGGCCCGGTCCGCGCTCTCCGCCGCCACCCTCGTGGCCGGCGCCGGCCACCACCTGACGCTGCCCGAGGTGCCGCCGGACGCCGAGCGCATCCGCCTCGGCAGCGTCGACCTCGCCGCCCGCCGCATCGCCGGCCACCGCGGCACCGCCGTCGTCCTCGCCGACGGCGACCCCGGCTTCTTCGGCGTCGTCCGCACCCTGCGCGCCCCCCAGCACGGCCTGGAGGTCGAAGTCGTCCCCGCCGTCTCGTCGGTCGCCACCGCCTTCGCGCGCGCCGGCATGCCGTGGGAGGACGCCCGGATCGTCGCCGCCCACCAGCGCACCCTGCGCCGCGCCGTCAACGTCTGCCGCGCCCACCCCAAGGTCGCCGTCCTCACCTCGCCCGGCGCGGGACCGGCCGAACTCGCCCTCCTCCTCGACGGCGTCCACCGCACCTTCGTCGTCTGCGAGGAGCTCGGCACCGACCGCGAACAGGTCTCCGTCCTCACCTCCGACAAGGCCGCCGACCACACCTGGCGCGACCCGAACGTCGTCCTCGTCATCGGCGGCGCGCCCGGCGGCACCCCCGCCGCCCCCTGGCTGATGGGCCGGGACCCGGCCGCGCGCACGGTCCGCGGCTGGGGACTGCCCACCGAGGAGTACGACTCCGAGGGCGAGGGCCCCGGAACCGGACCGGTCCACACCGGCGCGGGCGCGGACCCCGCCCTCCGAGCCGCCCAACTGGCCCGCCTCGGGCCCCGCACCGGCGACCTCGTCTGGGACATCGGCTGCGCGGGCGGCGCCTTCTCCGTCGAGGCCGCCCGCTTCGGCGCCGCCGTCATCGCCGTGGACCTCGACCCGGCCGCCTGCGCCCGCGCCGAACGGGCCGCCCGCCGCCACGGGGTCCTCCTCCAGACCGTCCCCGGCCGCGCCCCGCACGTCCTGGAGAGCCTGCCCGAACCCGACGTCGTACGGATCGCGGCCGGTGGCGTCCCCGTCGTCACCGCCTGCACCGACCGGCGCCCGGAGCGCATCGTGGTCCACGCCTCCACCCGGGACGAGGCGGAGGCGATCGGCACCGCCCTCGCCGACGGCGGCTACGTCGTCGAGACCGTCCTCCTCCAGACCGTCGGACTCGACCCGGACGACTGGTCGGAACGCGAGCGCTCGGTCGTCTTCCTGCTGTCCGGACGCAGGGCGAACTCCTAGGACCCGCCGGTCGGGCCGGGCTCGCGGCTTCCCGGGCCCCGCCGGGGCCCCACCCGCGACCGGCCCGCTCCGCCGGGGCAGGGTAGGCTGGCCGATTGTTGTACCGCACCGGAACGTTCGGCAGTCTGTTCGCCAATGTCCCGAATGGGTGGCCCTTTTGTGTCACTGATGTGGTAGTCGACAAGGGGGGACCGCGCGACGTGGCGCAGTCCACAGCGCACCGTGGCAGATCTCCCTGCCACGATGGCCGAAGGCCGCGACAATGTGTGGGTGTCCGCGCGTGTTTCGTGCCGCGCGGCGCGCGCGCTCGTTCTTGTCGACGGGCGCAGGTCTGAAGGAGCACAAGCGATGGGCGAGGGGTACGCATGACGGACACCGGCCAGGTCCCGGGCGAGGGGCTGCCGGAGAACGCAGGCACGGTCGAGCAGCCGGGCATCCCCGCCCCGGACGCCTACACCTTCCTGGACCCCTCCGGCCACACCACCGAGGACGACGACCTGCTCCTGATGCCGGGCGCCCAGGGCGCCTGGAGCGAGCACCCGCCGGGCGTCGCGCCCGCGCCGCCGGTCGCCGTGCCGGCCCCGCCCGTCGTCCCCGACCAGGGCGTGCCGCACCCGACCGCCCCGGAGGCGCAGGCCCCGACGGGCGACCCGCTCACCGACCCGCTGCCGGACCCGCTCACGGGCCCGCTCCCCGACGGGGTCGCGCTCGCCGACGTGCTGACCGCCCCGCAGGGCCACACCCCGCCGCAGGGCGTGCCGCTCGGCACCCCGGCGCACGGCGTCCCCGTGGCCACCG
This sequence comes from Streptomyces sp. NPDC107498, assembly GCF_055582805.1. Lineage (NCBI taxonomy): Bacteria > Bacillati > Actinomycetota > Actinomycetes > Kitasatosporales > Streptomycetaceae > Streptomyces > Streptomyces sp. NPDC107498. The sequence goes on from NZ_JBVJPE010000037.1 coordinate 7,069, forward strand.
GGCACGGCTACGAGCCCGGCATCCTCGACACCGGCGCCCACGAGGCGGCCGGCCGCGACTCCGGCTCCGTCGACCTCGGCGGCGTCCGCATGCCCCAGCAGGCCACGGCCCCGACCCCGCCGCCGGCCCGCCGCCCGCTGCACATGGGCCCGCCGGTGCCCGACGCCGGCGGCGGCGTCGTGCTCTCCCTCGCCGACCGCGGCCCGGCCACCGCGCCCGCTCCGGCCCCGCAGCCCGTGCCGGCCCCCGAGCCGGTCGTGGCCACGGCCCCCGCCCCGATGCCGGTGCGGAACCCGGGCCCGCCGACCACCGGCCCCGAGTACTTCGAGATCGCGCAGGACCAGCAGCTCGCCCCGCAGGGCGCCGAGCCGTGGGTCGCGCAGCCGCAGCAGGAGCCGGCCGCACCGCAGGCACCCGCAGAAACGGTCGTCCCGCCGACGGCCCAGTTCGTCCAGGTCGAGGGCTCCGTCCCGACGACCCCGCACCTGGCCCCGGTCCCGGCCGCCGAGACCGCCCCGGCCGAGGAGCTGCCGCAGCCGGCCGAGCCCGTGGCGGAGACGCCCGTGGAGGCCGCGGCGGAGGCCCCGGCCGACGCGGTCGAGCCCGCAGAACCCGCCGAGCCCGCCGTGGAGCCCGTGGCGGAGGTCGTGTACGCCCCGGCGACCGTGCCCGCGCCCCGCGAGGGCGAGCCGGTCGCCGAACCGGCGCAGGTCCCCGAGCCGCAGGCGGCCGAGGCCGTCGCCGAACCGGCGCAGGTGGCCGAGCCCGTCGCCGAGGTCCCGGCCGAGCCCGCGCCCGAGGCCGTGGAGCCCGTGGAGGAGCCCGCCCCGACCCAGCCGGTCGAGCCCCGGGCTCCCGAAGCCGCGCCCGCCGAGGTCCAGGCCCCCGAAGCCGCGCCCGCCGAGGTCCAGGCCGAGCCCGTTCCCGTCGAGGTCCCGGCCGAGCTCGCGCCCGAGGCCGTGGAGCCGGTCGCGGAGGTCCTCGTGGAACCCGCGGTCGAGCAGGTCGTCGAGCAGCCCGTCGTCGAGGCCGTCGACCACCCCGTCGTCGAGGCCGTGGCGGAGGCCCCGGCCGAAGTGCCCGCCGAGATCCCGGCGGAGGAGCCGGTGGAGGCACCGGCGGAGGCCGTGGTCGAGGAGACCCCCGTGGCCGCGGAGGAGCCGACCGCCGAGGAGCCGGCCGCCGAGGCCGCACCGGCGCAGGAGGCCGTGGCGGAGGCCCCGGCCGACGACCGGCCGGAGTCCCGCCCCGTCCCGCCGACGCCCGTGGCCCCGACGCCCGGCTCCCCGGCCGGGGAGCAGCCGGAGGAGCAGACGGAGACGCGCCCCGACACCCCGGCCCCGGGCTACGACGACGCCGAGCGCGAGGCCGTCCTCCGCGTGATGCGCGAACGCCGCGACATCCGCAACGGCTTCCGCTCCGACCCGATCCCGCACGAGGTGCTGCTCCGCGTCCTGGAGGCCGCGCACACGGCCCCCAGCGTCGGCCACTCGCAGCCCTGGGACTTCGTCGTCATCCGCTCCGCCGAGACCCGGCAGACGATGCACGAGCTGGCCCTGCGTCAGCGCAAGGCCTACGCCAAGTCGCTGCCGAAGGCCCGGGCGAAGCAGTTCAAGGAACTGAAGATCGAGGCCATCCTCGACACCCCGGTGAACATCGTCGTGACCGCCGACCCCACCCGGGGCGGCCGCCACACGCTGGGCCGCTACACGCAGCCGCAGATGGCCCCGTACTCCTCGGCGCTCGCCGTCGAGAACCTCTGGCTCGCGGCCCGCGCCGAGGGCCTCGGCGTCGGCTGGGTCAGCTTCTTCGACGAGCGCGAGATGGTCCGTGCGCTCGGCCTTCCCGAGCACCTCGAAGTGGTCGCGTACCTCTGCGTGGGATACGTCGACGAGTTCCCCGAGGAGCCCGAGCTGATGCAGGCGGGCTGGTCCAAGCGCCGCCCGCTGGCCTGGGTCGTCCACGAGGAGACGTACGGCCGCCGCGCGCTGCCCGGCGAGGAGCCGCACGACCTGCTCCAGGAGACCGTCGCGAACATCCGCCCGCTGGACGCCAAGGCGCTCGGCGAGGCGTGGGAGCGGCAGAAGCGCATGACCAAGCCCGCCGGGGCGCTGGGCATGCTGGAGATCATCTCCGCGCAGCTCTCGGGTCTCTCCCGCGTCTGCCCGCCCCCGGTCCCGGAGCCGGCCGCCGTGGCGATCTTCGCCGGCGACCACGGTGTCCACGCCCAGGGCGTCACCCCGTGGCCGCAGGAGGTCACCGGCCAGATGGTGGCCAACTTCCTCGGCGGGGGAGCGGTCTGCAACGCCTTCGCGAACCAGGTGGGCGCCGAGGTCTGCGTCATCGACGTGGGCGTGGCGTCGGAACTCCCCGCCACCCCGGGCCTCCTGCCCCGCAAGGTCCGCCCGGGCACGGGCGACTTCACCACGGGCCTCGCGATGACCCGCGAAGAGGTGCTGGCCGCGATCGAGGTGGGCATCGAAACGGCCCGCGACCTGGTGGCGGCGGGCAACAAGGCACTCCTCACCGGCGAGATGGGCATCGCGAACACCACCGCGTCCGCCGCGCTGATCTCGGTCTACACCGGCGCGGACGCCGCCGAGGTCACGGGCCGGGGCACCGGCATCAACGACGAGACGCACGCCCGCAAGGTGGACGTGGTCCGGCGCGCCCTCGACCTGCACAAGCCGGACCCGGCGGACCCGATCGGCGTCCTGTCGGCGGTCGGCGGCCTGGAGCACGCGGCCCTGGTGGGCCTCGTCCTGGGCGCGGCCTCGCTCCGTACCCCGGTCATCCTGGACGGCGTCTCCACGGGCGCGGCGGCCCTCGTCGCCCGCGCCATCGCCCCCGAGTCGCTCGCGGCGTGCATCGCGGGCCACCGCAGCGCCGAGCCGGGCCACGTGGCGGCCCTCAACAAGCTGGGCCTGCGCCCGCTGGTCGACCTGGACCTCCGCCTCGGCGAAGGCACGGGCGCACTGCTGGCCCTGCCCCTGGTCCAGAGCGCGGCCCGGGCGATGCACGAGGTGGCCACGTTCGACTCGGCGGGAGTCACCGAGAAGTAGGGCCGCGGCGCGTCACACGCCCCCCGCCCACCGGCGGGGGGACGACCGTCACACCCTGCAAACCCCAGGTCACGGCTATCGTGATCGTGCACGAGCCGCTCCACCGCCGCAGCGGCACCCTCGCCCGCACCGCCCCGCTCTCCGAGGAGCCGCTCACCCATGGCCGAGAAGAACGCCGAGCACCCCGCCTACCCCGTCGGACTGCGCCTCGCAGGCCGCCGCGTCGTCGTCCTCGGCGGCGGCCAGGTGGCCCAGCGCCGGCTCCCGGCCCTCATCGCCACGGGTGCGGACATCACCCTGATCTCCCCGTCGGCGACCCCGTCCGTGGACGTGATGGCGGAGACGGGCGAGATCACCTGGGTCAGGCGCCGGTACGAGGACGGGGACCTGGCCGACGCCTGGTACGCCCTGGTGGCGACCACGGACCCGGTCGCGAACGCCGCCGCGTCCGCCGAGGCCGAGCGGACCAGGACCTGGTGCGTGCGCGCGGACGACGCCGAGGCGGCCACGGCCTGGACCCCGGCGACCGGCAGGGACGCGGGCGTCACGGTGGCGGTGCTCACCGGCCACGACCCCCGCCGCTCCGCCGCCGTGCGCGACGCGATCGTCGAGGGCCTCCGCGACGGCTCGATCGCCGCTCCCGCGCACCGCTCCCGCACCCCCTTCGTCGCCCTGGTGGGCGGTGGCCCCGGCGACCCGGACCTCATCACCGTCCGGGGCCGCCGGCTGCTCGCGGAGGCGGACGTGGTCATCGCGGACCGGCTCGGCCCCCGCGACCTCCTGGACGAGCTGCCGCCGCACGTCGAGGTGATCGACGCGGCGAAGATCCCGTACGGCCGCTTCATGGCCCAGGAGGCCATCAACAACGCGCTCGTCGAGCACGCCAAGCAGGGCAAGTCCGTGGTCCGCCTCAAGGGCGGGGACCCGTTCGTCTTCGGCCGGGGCATGGAGGAGGCCCAGGCGCTGCTCGCCGAGGGCATCGCCTGCACGGTGGTCCCGGGCATCTCCAGCTCGATCTCGGTCCCCGGAGCGGCCGGCATCCCGGTGACGCACCGCGGGGTGGCCCACGAGTTCACGGTGGTCAGCGGCCACGTGGCCCCCGACGACCCGCGCTCGCTGGTGGACTGGGCGTCCCTGGCGAAGCTCACGGGCACGCTGGTCATCCTCATGGGCGTCGACAAGATCGGCAGGATCGCCGAGACGCTGATCGCCCACGGCAAGTCCCCTGACACCCCCCTGGCCCTGGTCCAGGAGGGCACGACGGCGACCCAGCGCCGGGTGGACGCGACGCTGGCGACCGTCGCGGAGACGGTCAGGGCCGAGGAGGTCCGCCCGCCGGCGGTCATCGTCATCGGCGAGGTGGTCACCGAAGGGCCCGACAGACTGACGAAGTAGCCCCACCCCTCCGCACGACGACAAGCGCGCGACCGGGAGCGACCGGACGACGGCCCGCCCCCGCCGCGCACATTGGCACCACACCCCGGACAAGGCAGTATCACCTCGTGGCCGAACTCATCACGATCGACGACCCCGACGACCCGCGCCTGCGCGACTACACCGGCCTGACCGACGTCGAGCTCCGCCGCAGGCGCGAGCCGGCCGAGGGCCTGTTCATCGCGGAGGGCGAGAAGGTCATCCGCCGCGCCAGGCAGGCCGGGTACGAGATGCGGTCGATGCTGCTCTCCGCCAAGTGGGTGGACGTCATGCGGGACGTCATCGACGAGGTCCCGGCGCCGGTGTACGCGATCCAGCCGGACCTCGCCGAGCGCGTCACCGGCTACCACGTGCACCGGGGCGCACTGGCCTCGATGCAGCGCAAGCCGCTCCCGGAGGCCGCCGAACTGCTCGCCGGCGCCCGCCGGGTGGTGATCATGGAGTCGGTCAACGACCACACCAACATCGGCGCCATCTTCCGCAGCGCCGCCGCCCTCGGCATGGACGCGGTCCTGCTGTCCCCGGACTGCGCGGACCCGCTGTACCGCCGCTCGGTGAAGGTCTCCATGGGCGCGGTCTTCTCGGTCCCGTACGCCCGCCTGGACACCTGGCCCCGGGGTCTGGAGGCCGTACGGGAGGCGGGCTTCAGGCTCCTCGCCCTCACCCCGGCGGAGAAGGCGACCTCGATCGACGAGGCCGCCCCGCACCGCCTGGACCGGGTGGCGCTGATGCTCGGGGCGGAGGGCGACGGCCTGTCCACGCAGGCCCTGCGCGCCGCCGACGAGTGGGTCCGCATCCCGATGGCCCACGGCGTCGACTCGCTCAACGTGGGCGCGGCGGCCGCCGTCGCGTTCTACGCGGTGGCGACGGGCCGCCCGGAGTCCTGAGACCCGGCGGTCCTACCCCTGCAGGGCCTGCGCGGCGGCGATCCCGAGGGCCACGACGAGCGTCACGACCACGAAGACGAAGAGCCGCTGCCGCAGCAGCCGGGGATTGGCGGGCCGGCGCCCCGTCGAGGTGGAGCGGGCGCCGGGCCGGGTCCCGGGACGGGACTGCGGTCCCCGCGAGCCACCGGTCCGGGGCCCCGCAGAAGGCCGGGACGAGGGACCGGCCGCCCGTCCCCGTTCCGTACCGCGCTCGGCGCCCCGCTCACGCTCCGGGCCGCGTCCGGGCACGTCCCGGTCGGTGTACCGCTCGGTGGGCCGGACGGCGCTCCGCTCCTCGACGCGCTCCCGCTGCGCCGGCGGCCGGGAGGCCGGCAGCCCCTGGGCCTCGCGCGCCGCGATCTCCTTGAGCCGCATCGACAGCTGGAGGGTGCTGGGACGGTCCTCCGGGTCCTTCGCGAGACAGGCCCTGACGAGCGGTGCCAGCGCGTCCGGCACCCCGTGCAGCTGGGGCTCCTCGTGCACCACGCGGTAGAGCATGACCTCGGAACTGCCGTGCCCGAAGGGGGAGTCGGCCATCGCCGCGTACGCCAGGGTGGCGCCGAGCGAGAAGACGTCGGTGGCCGGGGTGACGGCCGCGCCGCGCACCTGCTCGGGGGCGAGGAAACCGGGTGAGCCGACGGCCGTGCCCACGTGGGTCAGGGTGCTGGCCCCGGTGGCCCAGGCGATGCCGAAGTCGATGATGCGGGGGCCCTTGGGGGAGAGCAGGATGTTCGAGGGCTTCAGGTCACGGTGGACGACCCCGGCCTCGTGCACGGCGACGAGGCCCTCCGAGAGCGCCGCCCCGATCGAGGCCACGTCGGCGGCCCGCAGCGGACCCTCCTCGGCGACCCGGTCGTGCAGCGAGGGGCCGGGCACGTACTGGGTGGCGAACCAGGGGCGGTCGGCCTCCAGGTCGGCGGCGACGAGCCGGGCCGTGCAGCCGCCGCGGATCCGCCGGGCCGCCGACACCTCACGGGCGAACCGCGAGCGGAACTCCTGGTCCTCGGCCAGGTCGGGCCGGATCACCTTCAGCGCCACCCGCTGGCCGCGCCGGTCGGACCCCAGGTACACGACGCCCATCCCGCCGGCCCCCAGCCTGCGGTGGAGCCGGAACGACCCGACGATCCGCGGATCCTCGCGCCGGAGCCGCATCATCGCCATGTCCGTCCCCTCGTCCGTTCGACGTGGCACAGCTTACGTAGTGGCGCCCGTACGCGCTCATAGGCCGCGCCCTCGCACCGGGATCGATTGTCAGTGCTGAGGGGGAGACCGGGAGACCGGAGGCAACCGGGGGAGGTCCCAACCCCCCTGCCGGGGAACCCACTTGAGGTGCGGGTGCGGGTGCGGCCGGACACCCCGGAGGGCGCCTCCCGGGGCCGCCGGACCGGGCCCGCCCGCCCGGCCGCGCACCCGGCGCCCGGGGAAGTGAGCGATGTCACTCGCCCACCGCCCCCTCCGGGAAGACCCCGGCTTCCGGACCGCCGTCTCCACCCAGGGGAGTACGTCGCACGGGCGGGCGTCATCCTCCGGGAGGCCCGGAAGTCGGTACGCGGGCATGACGTCCCGGCGCCTCCCGCTCCCTAGTGTTGAGGTCATGCGGCGGGTGCAGCACTCGTCCCCCGAGGTCACGCACCCGCCGCGCCCGACACGACAGGAGAGGAACCATGGCGTACACGGCACCGCGGACCACCCGGCCCTCCGGCCGCCGTCACCCCCTGGTGGCCACCGCCATGGTCCTCCCTCTCGCGGCCCTGCTCGTGGTCGTCTTCGGCGGCTGGGAAGCGGTGGTCACACAGGCGTCGTCCGTGGGCGTGATGCTGGGGCGCTGAGCGGCGCCCCGGACCCGGGAGAGCGGCCCGGGTCGGGACATCCGGCCATCAACCCCGTGGGGACGGGGGTGCGGCGGACGGCAGCGTGGGGCCGGTCAGCTGGGGAGCTGACCGGCCCTCGCGCTTTCCCGGAAGGCCGGCCGCCCAGCGGGCGGCAGCCGACTTTCCCGGAAGAGCCGGCCGTCCACCGGGCGGCAGCCGGGCGAGCGGCCACCCCGTACGCTCCCGGAGTGGCCCCAGCACCCCCGATACCCCCGACGTCCGCTCCGCCCCCCGCGCCCGAGGGCCGAGCCCCGCTCCACCGCCTCGCCGCCCTCGCGCACGCCGCCGCCCACCCGTCCGGCGGGCCCTGCCGCTGCGCGGGCGCCCTCGTCGGGGTGCTGGCCGACCGGGACGACGGGACCGTCGTGCGGCACGGGGACCTCGTCGCCAAGGCGCACGCGCCCGGCACCGACCCCGAGGCCCATCGCGCACGGCTCGCGCTGGCCGCGCACCAGGACGTCGACGGCGTCTTCCTGCCGCCCCTCCCGCCGGAGCCCGACGCGCTGGACGGCCGCCCGGTCACGGTCTGGCCGTACGGCCCGCCCGTCGACCCGGAGAACCCCGACGCCGCACCGTGGGAGGAGGCGGCGCGGCTCCTCGCCCTGCTGCACCGCACCCCGCCCCCGCCCGGCTGCGCCGGCCGCCTCCCGGACATGCGGGCCCCGGAGAAGGCGGCCCTCGCCGTGGGGCGGATGCGCCGCACGGCTCCGGACCACCCGGCGACGGCCACGGTCCTGGACGCCTGGCGGACGGTTCCCGAGGGTCCCGCGACGGCGCACCGGCTCCTGTGCCACGGCGACTTCCACCTCGGCCAGCTGGTCCGCGCCGTCCGCCCCGAGGCCCGGGGGGACACCGGCGGCGACGCGCCCTGGCGGCTCATCGACATCGACGACCTCGGTCTGGGCGACCCCGCGTGGGATCTGGCCCGGCCCGCCGCCTGGTTCGCCGCCGGCCTCCTGCCGTCCGAGGTCTGGACCCGGTTCCTCGGCGCGTACCGGGAGGCGGGCGGTCCCGCCGTGGACGGGGAGCCCTGGGACCGACTCGACGTGCCCGCCCGGGCGCTGACGGTCCAGACCGCCGCGCTGGCCCTGGCCAAGTCCACGGACGAGCGCCGGCCGCTCGACGAGGTCGAGGAAGTGATGATCGACACCTGTGCCCGCATCGCCGGACACCGAACCGGGTAGGCCCTTCCGGCGTCCACGTAAGGTGAAGCCACCATTCGAACGGCGACGTCAGGGAGTTGAGCCGAGCATGCAGTGTCCCAAGTGCCATGCGGCCATGCACACGTACAACCGCAACGGTGTCCAGATCGAGCAGTGCAGCGGTTGCCGCGGCATCTTCCTGGACTACGGCGAGCTGGAGGCCCTGACCCGCCTGGAGTCCCAGTGGGTCCAGCAGGCCCCGCCCGCCCCGCCGGCGTACCCGGCGCAGCCCGCCCCCGCCGCGCCCGCCTGGGGCGCCCCGCACCACGGCGGCCACCACGGCGGTCACTACCGCAAGGGCGGCTTCGGGCGGATGCTCTTCTCCTCCTGACCGGGACGCGAAGAAGCCCCCGGCCGCGAGCTGCGGCCGGGGGCTTCTTGACGGTGCGCGATACTGGGATTGAACCAGTGACCTCTTCCGTGTCAGGGAAGCGCTCTCCCGCTGAGCTAATCGCGCGGGTACACCCGAGGGGTGCCTGTGCTGTGTGCGCGATACTGGGATTGAACCAGTGACCTCTTCCGTGTCAGGGAAGCGCTCTCCCGCTGAGCTAATCGCGCGGGCGCACCCGAAGGGCGCGTGAACTGTGGTGCGCGATACTGGGATTGAACCAGTGACCTCTTCCGTGTCAGGGAAGCGCTCTCCCGCTGAGCTAATCGCGCGGGGGATCCGAAGATCCAGGACCCGGGGGTCCAGTGGACGATACTGGGATTGAACCAGTGACCTCTTCCGTGTCAGGGAAGCGCTCTCCCGCTGAGCTAATCGTCCTTGGAGGTGGAGACGGGATTTGAACCCGTGTAGACGGCTTTGCAGGCCGTTGCCTCGCCTCTCGGCCACTCCACCAGGAGTGAATACGGGGGTTCGGGAAGATCCCCCACATCGAGCGGACGACGAGATTCGAACTCGCGACCCTCACCTTGGCAAGGTGATGCTCTACCAACTGAGCCACGTCCGCTTGTCGTTTCCGTTCCGCTTGCGCGTCCCGGCGACGTGTTGAACTCTAGCGGATTCCCGGGCCAGTACAAAAACGCGTTTCCGCAGCGTGCTGACCTGCGAGCCCTTCCCCGTACCCCGCCGGGCCTCCCGGAGGGTTCGCGCGGCGTTCACCCGCCGTGTCCCCGGGGTGGCAGGGAGCCTCCGTCGGGCGCCCTCCCGTGCCCCGCCCCGTGCGCCCCTCGCGCCCCGGCGCCCACGATCCCGTGCCCCCGCCCCGCCGGACCTAGACTCGATGCGTGCACGACCTCGCTCCCCTGGCCCGCTTCGGCGGCCTCCTCGCGACCGACCTCCGGGACGTCACCCATGATCCCGGGGCGCTGGACTCCGCGGGCTTCTGGGCCGTCTGCGCGGACTTCGAAGGGCGCCTCACCTGCGCGCGCTTCGGAGACGTCCGGCCCGACCCGGTCCCCGCGCCCGCCCCGGGCGCCTGGCGCGGACCCGCCGCCGGTGACTGGACGTCCTCGCTCGACCGCGCCGCGTACACGGCGGGCGTACGGCGGGTGCGCGAGCACATCGCGCGCGGCGAGGTCTACCAGGCGAACCTCTGCCGGGTGCTGACCGCGCCGCTGCCGGACCCGGCCACCGCCGACGTCGACGCCCTCACCGCGCTCCTGGCCCGGGGCAACCCCGCCCCCTACGCCGGGACGATCCGGCTGCCCGCCCACGGCGTGGAGATCGCCACCGCCTCCCCCGAGCTCTACCTGCGCAGGGGGGGCGCCCTGATCTCCTCGGGTCCCATCAAGGGGACCGGGCGCACCGCCGCCGACCTCCTGCCCAAGGACCACGCGGAGAACGTGATGATCGTCGACCTGGTCCGCAACGACCTGGGCCGCGTCAGCGAGACCGGCACCGTCGCGGTCCCCGAGCTCTGCGCCGTCGAGGAGCACCCCGGCCTCGTCCACCTGGTGTCCACGGTCACCGGACTGCTCCGCGAGGACGCCGGCTGGCCCGAGCTGCTCGCCGCCACCTTCCCGCCCGGCTCCGTCACCGGCGCGCCCAAGTCCAGCGCGCTGCGGATCATCGAGGAGCTGGAGACCGCGCCCCGGGGGCCGTACTGCGGGGGCATCGGCTGGGTCGACGCCGACGCGGGCACCGCCGAGCTGGCCGTGGGCATACGCACCTTCTGGATCGACCGCCCCGAGGGCGTGCTCCGCTTCGGCACGGGCGCCGGGATCACCTGGGGCTCCGACCCGGAGAGGGAGTGGGAGGAGACCGAGCTGAAGGCGGGCCGGCTCGTCGCGATAGCGTCGGGCGCCTACGAGTCAGGCGCCTGTGAGGCGAGCGGAAAGGCCACTTCTCGATGAAACTCTGGGTCAACGGCGGGCTGCACGACGCGGAGACCGCCCGGGTCTCCGTCCTGGACCACGGACTGACCGTCGGCGACGGCATCTTCGAGACGGTCAAGGCGGAGCGTGGAGAAACGTTTGCTCTCACGCTCCACCTGGAGCGGCTCACCCGCTCCGCCCGCGGCCTCGGCCTGCCCGACCCCGACCTCGACGAGGTCCGTCGCGCCTGCGCGGCCGTCCTGGAGGCCAACCCGATGGAGCTCGGCCGGCTCCGCATCACGTACACCGGCGGGCTCTCCCCGCTCGGCTCGGAGCGCGGCGACGCCGGGACGAGCCTGGTCGTCGCCCTCGGCGAGACCGGCCGCCGCCCCGACTCCACCGCCGTGATCACCGTCCCCTGGACGCGCAACGAGCGCGGCGCCCTCACCGGCCTCAAGACCACCTCGTACGCCGAGAACGTCGTCGCCCTCGCCAGGGCGCGCGAGCAGGGGGCCTCCGAGGCGCTCTTCGCCAACACCGTGGGCCGGCTCTGCGAGGGCACCGGCTCCAACGTCTTCGTGGTCGTCGACGGCGAGGTCCTCACCCCGCCCGTCTCCTCCGGCTGCCTCGCGGGCATCACGCGCGCGCTCGCCGTGGAGTGGACCGGCGCCGAGGAGACCGACCTGCCGCTGGACGTGCTGGAGAGCGCCGACGAGATCTTCCTGACCTCGACCCTGCGCGACGTCCAGGCCGTGCACCGGGTCGACGGGCGCGAGCTCACGGGCGCGCCCGGCCCCGTCACGGCCAAGGCGATGCGGGTCTTCGACGAGCGGGCGGCCGCGGACCGCGACCCGCGGCTCGCATCGACGTAAATCCGGATGACGGACGGCGGCGGGGTGGGTAGAACACCCGTGATGACCACCACCCTGCGGCCGACCGAGCCGCTTCAGCAGTCCGCCGACGGCGGCCGTTCCCGCACCTTCGACATCTGCGTGAACAGCCGGCGGGTCGGCTCCGTCCGCCTCGCCACCGATCCGGCCTTCGGCGCCGCCTCCGGACTGATCGAGCGCCTGCGGGTCGACGAGCCCGACCGGGGCCGCGGCCGGGGCACGGTGGCGGCGCTCGCCTCGGAGGAGGTGCTGCGCGCCTGGGGCTGCGGCGAGGTGCAGGTCTCGGTGCCCGCGGAGGCGGAGGCCGCGCTGCGGATGGCCCGCTCGCTCGGCTACGCGGAGCGCAGCCGGAACATGGTCAAGGAACTGGCCGCCGAGCCGCCGGCCCTGCCGGAGGGCGTCGAGGTCCGGCCGATGGACGAGGCCGAGTACGCGGAGTGGGAGGCGCGGGCCAAGGAGGGCTTCGCGCGGAGCTGGATCGACCGGGGCGTCCCCGGGGACCAGGCCCGCGCCAAGGCCGAGGACAGCCACCGCAGGTACCTCCCGGAGGGCCTCGCCTCTCCCGGCGTCGCGATCCACGTGGTCGTCCGGGACGGCCGGCCGGCCGGCTTCCTGTGGACCGGCCGGATCGAGCTCGAACCGGGACGGCGGGCGGCTTTCGTGTACGACATCGAGGTCGACGCGGAGCAGCGCGGACGCGGATACGGGCGGGCGCTCATGCTGCTCGCCGAGCGCGTCGCGCGCGAGGCCGGCGAGGACCTGATCGGACTGCACGTCTTCGCGGGCAACGCCCCGGCGCTCCGGCTCTACGAGTCGCTCGGCTACCGCACGACGTACGTCAACAGCGCGAAGTCCCTGCTCTGACCGCGCGGACGGTCAGGCTCCCAGCAGGCGGTCGGCGATCGTCTCGATCCGCTCCCGCAGGCCCTCCTGGCTCCGGCCGCCGTCCAGGCGCTCGCCGCCGATGACGTAGGTCGGGGTGCCGGTGACCTTGATCGCCTTGCCCTCCGCCTCGTCGGCGTCCACGGTCAGCAGGTGCCGGCCGTCGATCAGCGCGGTGTCGAACTCCTCGGCGTCCAGGCCGAGCCCGGTCGCCACCTCCAGGAGGACCGGCTCGCCGCGCTCGCCGAGCTCGGCGGTCCTGGCGAGCAGCGCCTCCGCGTACGGCCAGCCCCGGCCCTGCTCCACGGCCTCCTCGGCGGCCTGGGCGGCGGCGTACGCGTGCTTGTGCTTGGCCAGCGGGAAGTGGCGCAGCTGTACGTCGAGCCGGTCGCCGTACTTCTCGCGGAGCGCGCGGACGTCGTCGAGCGCCCGGAAGCAGTCGGGGCACTGGAGGTCGAACCACGCCTCCAGGACGACGGGGGAGGCGGGTGCGGTGGTGGAGTCGTTCATGGCAGCAGTCTCCCTCACCGGGGCCCCGGGGCTCGCCGGGGTCATGAGCTCACCGGGATCCGGGCCGTCCCGGCCGGGACCCGAGGGGGAGGGCCCGTCCGGGACGACCCGGAGATCTCCCTGAGACCGGGCCCGTGGCATGGCCCCGGGCCGTCCCCGCGGTGCAGGATGGAAGGGACGTACCGCCCGGCACCTGGAGGACCGCATGCTCGCCGAGACCATCTGTTCCGCGGTGTCCGCGGCGGGCCTGGGCATCGCCGCGATTTCGGCGTACCGGAAGCGGTTCCTGTCCGCCGCCCGGATCGCGGCCTACGCCCTGGTGCCGCTCGGTCTGGTGATGACGGGCGCGGTCGAGTGGATCGCCGACACGGCCTTCAGCCCGGTGGCCTGGGCCGGATTCGGCGTGCTCGGCGCCGCCTGGCTGCTCTTCCTGTCCACCCGGGCCGTGGAGCGGCGCCGGGCCGGCCGTGGGGTGACCGCCGGGGGAGCCGAGCCGAGAGCCGTGGCCCCGGCGGCGCCCTCCCGCACCGTGGCGGCGGAGCCGCGGGCCGGCCGGTCCACCGGCGAGGACTTCAGCGACATCGAGGCGATTCTGAAGAAGCACGGAATCTGATCACTTCTGGCGGTTCCGGTGTCCGTCCCCTTTCCGCGAACCACGGGAAGGGGTGAACGGCCCCCGCGACGGGGCGTGTTGCGGGATTCGCCGGACGCGGGGTGCGTCATCATCCCCCCGAGATGCTGGATACCTCGCGGGAGCCCGTGCCCGCCGCCACCGACGCCCCCGCCGAAGAGCCGCGCGGCTGCCTGTTCGCGCTCTCCCAGCCGCCGCTGATGATCTTCCTCGGGGTGATCGGCTGTCTGCTGCTGATGGCCGCGGTGCACGACCTCTTCGTGCTCTGATCCGTGCTCCGCCCCCCGGGCGGGGGCGGTCAGCCCGCGGCCTCCTTGCGGCGCGCCCGGTACGCGGCGACGTGCAGACGGTTGCCGCAGGTGCGGCTGTCGCAGTACCGGCGCGAGCGGTTGCGCGAGAGGTCCACGAAGGCCCGGCCGCAGTCCGGCGCCTCGCAGCGCCGCAGCCGCTCCTGCTCGCCCGCCACGACGATGAACGCCAGGGCCATGCCGCAGTCGGCCGCGAGGTGGTCCGCCACCGAGGCGCCCGGCGCGAAGTAGTGCACGTGCCAGTCGTAGCCGTCGTGGTCGGTGAGCTGGGGAGTGGTGCCCGCAGCCGCCACCAGCTGGTTGATCAGGGGGGCCGCGATCCGGGCCTCGGGGGCGGAGAAGACCGCCGCGAACTTCTCGCGCACCTCGCGCACGGCGCGCAGGTCGTCGGCACCGAGCTCGCCCACGCCGCTGACCTTGTGCGCGCGCAGGAAGTCGTGGAGCTCCGGGAGGCCCGCGAGCTCGTCGGCGCGGTCGCCCCGGGGCGCGGTGTTCATCAGATCGACGACGGTGTCGAGGGCGATCCGGGTGTCGTGGGGGATCAGCACGATTCGCTCCCTGGCCGGCCGCGGGCGGGCGCCCGCGGAATGGCGCTGACTTTAGCGCGCTCCGGAAGACGACACCGGCGCCCACCACCGCGCCGGCTGCGCGGTGGTGGACGCCGGATCTCGTGCCTATGTGACTGTCCGCGCGGCGCCGTCTCCCCGAGTCGGACGGCGCCGTGCGGCTTTCGGCCTGGCTCAGCTGTCGGCCAGGATGTGGGAGAGCTCCGTGTCGAGGTCGAAGTGCCGGTGCTCGGTGCCCGGTGGCACGGCGGCGTCGGTCCTCTTCAGGAACGACTCCAGGGCCCTCGCCGGGGCCTCGAGCAGGGCTTCTCCCTCGGGGGAGCTCAACGCGATGCAGACGACTCCCTGACCGTGGCTGCGGGACGGCCAGACGCGGACGTCGCCCGTGCCGGTGGGCCGGTGCAGCCCCTCGGCGAGAAGGTCGCGGGCGAAGACCCACTCGACCGTCTCCTCGGCTCCGGTGTGGAAGGTGGCGTGCACGGCATACGGATCGGCCGTGTCATACCGCAGGCCCGCGGGTACAGGCAGTGAGGACTCGCTCGACACAACGAGGCGCAGGTGCAGCTCGCAGCTGACCGTGGTGTTCATAAGCGCCAGGGCCTTTCGCTCAGTGTGCGCTCGGGGATTCGCACGTCGGCGAAATCGACATGCCACCTCCGGTGGCGTTGTAAACCCCTCTGTCGTTTTTGTGGTTGTTCAGGTAGCTCGTACGGGGGCGTGTGACCTGCGGTAATACCGCCATTCCGGTGGGAGCTCCCCGTCCGGTAGGTTGGGGGGCATGAATGCGGAGAGTGACGAGCGCACCGGGGAGTCCGCAGACGGCCAGGAAGCCGAACTGGGATCCCGCGCACCGGAGTTCATCAAGTCCCGGCGGGGCCTGCATCTGAGCTGGCAGGTCGGGGTCTTCGTCGTGGGACTCGCCGTGGTCGGCGCCGGAGTGGTGATGCTGCCCCTCCCGGGGCCCGGCTGGCTGGTCATCTTCGGCGGCATGGCGATCTGGGCGACCGAGTTCGTCTGGGCCCAGCTGGTGCTCCGCTGGACCAAGCGCAAGGTCACGGAGGCCGCGCAGCGCGCCCTCGACCCCCAGGTCCGCCGCCGGAACATCATCCTCACCACCATCGGTCTGGTGATCGTCGCCGCCCTGCTGGGCGTCTACCTCTGGAAGTTCGGCTTCGTCATGCCGTGGAAGATCGACGAGTGACCTTCCGACGGTTCGGAAGCACCGCTGACATGCGGTAATGTTTGCGGTGCGCCGGGGCGATTAGCTCAGCGGGAGAGCACTTCGTTCACACCGAAGGGGTCACTGGTTCGATCCCAGTATCGCCCACCACCCGGCCCGAAGGCCCGGAGACGGAAACCGTCTCCGGGCCTTCGGCGTCTCACCGCATCCGCCCGAGCCGCTCCCGCAGCCTCCGGGCGTCCCGCAGCCGCTGCTCGTACGTGGCGCCCGCCGCGAGCAGCAGCAGCCCCGCCAGGGCCGGCGGCAGCCAGCGCGGCAGCGCGCCCACCACCTGCACCACGTACGGCGCCAGCTCGTGCAGCCCGTCCAGGGCGAGCACCGCGCCGCCCAGCACCAGGAGCGCCTGGAGCCGGAAGCGGGCGCCGAGGAGCGTCACCACGAGCGCCGCGACCCCCAGGGCCAGCGGGCGCGCCCACTCCGGGTCCACCCAGGCCGCCGACAGGCTCGGCAGCAGCGTCACCGCCAGACCGGGGCCGTACGCCGTCCAGGAGGAGGCCTCCGGGTCCCGGCGTCGCCGCAGGAACCCGACGACCAGCGCGGGCGCCGTCACCGGCAGCGTGTACGCCTCCGGGGTCGTCACGTCCCAGACCGCCAGCCGCACCCACGTGGCGAGCAGGAACAGCACCGCCGCCGTCCACGAGGCGAACCGCCGCCGCTCGGGCCGGACGGCCGTGGCCGCCGCGATCACCCCGCCGAGGGCCAGCGCCAGCGCGAGGAACGCGGGCCGGGACGCGGCGGTCCCGAGGGCGAGCAGCCCCACGGCCCCTCCCGTGACCTCGACCGCCAGGGCCACCGGGCGCGGCGCCCTGGAGCCGAGCGCGGCGGTCGCCGCCGGGACGAGCAGCAGCGCGAGCGCCGTCCAGCGGTCCTCGAACCCGCCGGCGGCCGCCACCGCGCACACGAGCCCCGTCGCCGCGAGGACCGCGCCGCAGGCGGAGACCACCCGGCGCGCGTCCGCGCCGAACACCGCGACCCCCGTGAGGAGCGCGAGGACCGCGCCGAGGGCGACGAAAGTGGCGCCCCGGACGTCCAGGGCGAGCGCCACCGCGCCCACGGCGGAGGCGACCCCGCCGGCGTACGCGGTCCACCCGAGGACGGTCCCGGACTCCGGGACCGGCTTCCGGGGCGAGGAGGGCGCCCAGGCGGACCAGGGGGTCCCGGCCCCGGAGGCCCGGGGCGCGGCCGTCTCCGGGGAGCCGTGGTGGCCGGCCGGAACGGCGGCCGGGGGCAGGCCGCGCGTCAGCGGGCCCGGGCGGACCGCGATCCACAGGGCCGTCGCCGACGTCAGCAGCTGGAGGGCGAGCGCCGCCGCGTACGGCAGGTCGAGGGAGACCGGCAGGGCCGTGAGCAGCGCCCAGGCGAGGGCGAGGGCCCCGCACCGGGCCCAGAGGCGGGGGAGGGCCGCGAGAGCGGCGACGGCCGCCGCGAGGACGAGGAGGGCCGTCGCCGGGTAGGAGGCCAGGGCGCGCGCGGTGTGCTCGCCCGACCAGACCTCGGTCGTCCGGGCCACCGGCCGGAGGAGCCCCGCCACCACCGGCGGCAGCGCCCACACGACCCCGAGGGCCGCGACACCGGCACCCGCACCGGCCAGACCGAGCCGTATCCCGTGCGGCACGCGCCCACCGAAGCCGGCCGGACCGGACTCCGGGCCGGCGGCCGCCGGGGCCGATTCCGTTCCGGCCGGGGCCGTCGGCCCGGACCCCGCGGCGTGCGGTCGGCCGCCGTCGGGCTCCGGCGCGCCGCCGAGGAGCCACACCGAGGCCAGGGCCAGGGCACAGAGGACGTACCCCGGCACCGTCCAGTCCGCCGGGAGGGCCGCGCGCAGGAGGCCGCCCGAGGCCGCCAGGGTCGCCAGGCCCGCGACCGCCGAGGCCGCCGCCGCGAAGGCGGGGGCGCGCCGGGCCGCGTACAGGACGACCGCCGCGCCCGTGAGGAGGAGCGGTGCGCCGCTCCACGGGGAGACGAGGGAGAGCCGGCCGCCCGTCAGCAGGGCCCAGCCGCCCAGGACGGCCGCGGCCGTGCCCGCCGTGATCCGGACCGACGCCGGCCGGGTCCACAGCGCGAGCGCCGTGTCCGCCGTCGCCGTCAGGAACGCCGCCCACGCGAGGGCGGTCGGCCCGCCGCCGGCCGCGAGCACGCCCAGCGGCAGCGGCAGCTGCGCCGCGACCACGGCCACCGACAGCGGGATCCGCAGCCGGGACAGGGCCGAGCCGTACGCCGTCCACGCGCCCGCGAGGACCGCCGACGCCACCGCCGCGTACCCCAGGCCGTCCGTCTCCGGCAGCGCCACCCGGTGCAGCGCGTACGCGTCGAGCACCATCAGGGCGAGCCCCAGCGCCGCCACCGACTCGGCCGTCGACGCCAGGCCCTTGCGCAGCAGCGCCACCGGCGCCGCGAGCGCCGCGCCGGTCACCACGGCCAGCACCGTCGCGCGGGCGCCGATCCCCATCGAGCCCCAGCTCACCAGGGTGAAGGCGACCGCCGCGATCGTCAGCAGCGTGCCGCCGAGCGTCAGCAGCACGTTCTGCGCGCCGCGGGGCGACGAGTCCGCGACCGGCGGTCGGGAACCGGGCGGGGCCGCCGCGACCGGCGGGTACAGCACCTGGACCAGCCAGGCGCGGCGGGCCAGCAATCGGGACCGGCGCGCGTCGAGTCGGGCCAGCTCGCGGTCGACGAGCACCAGCTCTTCCGCGGGCGGCAGGGAGTTGTCCATCCCCGGAGTGTGGCTCCGGCCACAGGCGGCGGGAATGCGTCCCGGTACTCAGATTCCCGCCTGAGTACGTCCGCGCCGGGGGCACGGACCGGGGTCGGCACCGCTTCCGCCGCGTCCGGCGGCTCGCCGCCCCGCTCGGCGCGGTTTGAACGAAGGGCGCGCGGGCCTGTATGGTTCAACCCGTTCCCGGGCGATTAGCTCAGCGGGAGAGCACTTCGTTCACACCGAAGGGGTCACTGGTTCGATCCCAGTATCGCCCACCGGGAGAGGCCGGTCCGTCGAAAGACGGACCGGCCTTCCGCTTTCTCCGGCCCGTCACGCCGCCGTGCGCAGCTCCGGCCTCAGCGGCCACGCCGGGTCCACCGTCTCCGGCGTGCCCTGCCGGGTGAACCAGGCCTGGAGCCCCCGCGCCTGCGCCGCGTGCCACACCGCCTGGAGCGTGTGGAGCTCCGTCGGCGTCAGCCGTTCGAGACGGGACGAGAAGCGCCGCGCCACCGCCCGCACGACATCCATCGCCGCCGTCGCGTCCGCCGCGGCGTCGTGCGCGCCCGACAGGTCGACCTCGTAGTGGGCGCACAGGTCCGTCAGCGTCCTGCGGCCCTTCCGGTAGCGGTCCAGGTGTTTGTCCAGGACCCGCGGATCGAGCACGCACAGGGGGCTGCCCGCCGTGTAGTCGCCCAGCGTCGACGCCCGGTGCCGACGCAGCTCGCGGTCCAGGATCGTCAGGTCGAACGGCGCGTTCATCACCACCAGCGGTCGTCCCGCCGCCGACTGCTCGGCCAGCGCGCGCGCCAGCTCCTCCATCACCGGGGCCGGCCACCGGCCGTACCGCTGGAGGTGGTCGTCCGTCAGGCCGTGGACGGCCGTCGCGCCCTCCGGCACCGGTATGCCGGGGTTGACCAGCCAGCGCGTCACCCGCGGACGCGCCCCCTCCGTGTCCTGGACGACGAGGGCGGCCGAGACGATCCGGTCCTCCTCGACGTCAACTCCCGTGGTCTCCGTGTCGAAAGCGGCCAGGGGCCCTTCGTACCAGTGCATCGACATCCCCGAACTCCCTGCACACCCGCGGCAGATGGCCAACCCCCTGCCCCGAAACGGTGATACCCGGACTGTTTGCGTCGTACGCGGACCGGTCACAACACAAGGGACGGGGAAGGAAGACGACATGGCGCTCGCCCAGCCCGAGTCGGGAGGGCTGCCGCCCCAGCGGGCGGCGCCGACGCGCGGCTCACTCGCCACCACCGCCTGCATGGAGACCCTTCAGGTGGGATACCTGCACGCCGTCGCCGCAGCGGCCGGCTGCTCGCTGTCCCAGCCCTTTCCGGACAACGGCATCGACTGGCACGTGAGCCACAGCGCTCCCGGGCACACCGTCGACGACGAAGTGACCATCAAGGTGCAGCTCAAGTGCACCTACCAGATAGCACCGCGCCCGCCGGGCGACGCGTCCACCGCGTTCTCGTTCACCCTCGACAACGACCACCTGGTGAAACTCGCCCGGACCCCGGTGTCCGTGCACAAGATCCTCGTCGTGATGCTCGTCCCGAGGTCACAGGAGGACTGGCTGAGGGCGAGCCACGACCGGCTCGACCTGCGGCACTGCTGCTACTGGATCAACCTGGCCGGGCACCCGGTCACGGGACGGCGCCGGACCACCGTGCGCGTCCCGACGACGCGGATCTTCGACGACCGGGCGCTCTGCGAGATCATGACCCGGGTCGGCGTGGGAGGGAGACCTTGATGCACCGACCGATCGACGAACCAGGATTCGGGGACGAGGGGGACGGGGCCGGCCGCGGCTCCGTCCCCCCGCCCTACCGGCCCCACCCGGCGCCCGGCGAGACCCCCGGACCCTGGACCGGCGTCCCCGCCCCGCCCGTCGGACCGTGGGCCGACACCCAGGGCACCCCCGACCCGGGCGGGGTCGACCCGCGGGTCCTCGGCGCGCTGCTCGCCCGGCACGGCTGGCGGCGGCGCGGCGGCGCCGTGGGCCGCTACAGCCGCTGGACGCCGCCCGGCAGCGGCACCGGCACCAGCCTCCTCGTCCCGGAGAGCCGCGCCTTCCCGGACTGCGAGGACCTGCTCGGCGAGGCGCTCACCGCCCTCGCCCGCAGCGCCACGCCCTCCGCCCGCGAGGTCCTCACCGGCCTCTCCGTACCCAGCGACGAGGTCCGCTGGTGGCGCGACGTGCCCCCGGGCCCGGCCGGCACCGTCCCCTGGACCGTGCAGGAGCAGCTCAGGTCCGCCGCCCGCCAGCTCCTCCTCGCCGGCGCCCTCGCGGTGCGCGGCCGGGCCGGCTACCACGGCGCCCGCCACCGCCGGGCCGCCCAGGCCTCCCTGGAGACCGCCGTCGTCGGCGCGGCGCCCGGCGGCCGCGGCCTCACCGCCTTCCTGCCGGTCGAACCGGGCCGCCCGATCGCCGTCCGGCTCTACCACGCGCTCCACGCGGCCCGCGAGGCCACCGACTACCAGCGGGCCACCGGCGGCACGGAGGCCTTCGACGCCGCCGTCGAGGCGGGCGTCAGCCGCGAGCTCACCGAGGCCCTCGTCGCGCTCGTCCGGGGCACCGAAGGCGCCCGCGTCGCCCTGGAGTGGGCGCCGTCCGCCGGCGCGCCCGAGGGGTGCGCGCCCCGGCCCGAACCGGTCGAGTTCTCGCCCGGCGACCTGCCCGCCCTGCGGGAGGCGAGCGCCCGCTACCTGACCGACGAGCCGTCCGTACCGGTCCGGCTCACCGGCGTCGTCGTCCGGATGCGCCGCTCCGGGCCGCGCGGCGAGGGGATCGTACGGCTGCGGGTGCTCGGCGGCGCGGAGGTGCCGCACGTCCGGGTCGCCCTCGACGAGGAGGCGTACCGCACGGCCGGCCACGCCCACCTCGTCGGCCTCCCGATCCGGGTCGCGGGCAGGCTGGAGAGCCGGGGAGGTTTCCGCCGCCTCACCGACGCCACCGGGGTCGTCCCCGTCCAGGTCGACGAGACGGAGCGGGACCGGCTGCTGAAGGGCCTGTACGAGAACCTGGACCTCTTCGAGGAGGCGTGCGGGCCGGACGGGGAGTGAGGGCCGGGGCTGGGCCGGGAAACCCTTTCGCGGGCGGTGCGGACCGCTCGGTAGGATCGGTGACGACGCGGCACCTCGTCTCTGCCGCGCGTCGCCGGCGCCGGCACCTCGTGTCTGCCCGCGCCCTTATGTATGGAGCACCCGTGTCTGATGTCCGTGTGACCGTCCAGTCCGCCTCGGAAGCAGAGGAGAGGGCGGTGAGCGCGGGCACCACCGCCGGCGCCCTGTTCGCCGACGACCGCACCGTCATCGCCGCCCGCGTGGGCGGCGAACTGAAGGACCTGTCGTACGAGCTCGCCGACGGCGATGTCGTCGAGGGCGTCGAGATCTCCTCCCCGGACGGTCTCGACATCCTGCGCCACTCGACCGCGCACGTCATGGCCCAGGCCGTGCAGGAGCTCTTCCCCGAGGCCAAGCTGGGCATCGGCCCGCCGGTCCGGGACGGCTTCTACTACGACTTCGACGTCGAGAAGCCCTTCACCCCCGAGGACCTCAAGGTCATCGAGAAGAAGATGCAGGAGATCCAGAAGCGCGGTCAGCGCTTCGCCCGCCGCGTGGTGACCGACGAGGCCGCCCGCGAGGAGCTGGCGGACGAGCCGTACAAGCTGGAGCTCATCGGCATCAAGGGCTCCGCGTCGACCGACGACGGTGCGAACGTCGAGGTGGGCGGCGGCGAGCTGACCATCTACGACAACCTCGACGCCAAGACCGGCGAGCTGTGCTGGAAGGACCTCTGCCGCGGTCCGCACCTGCCGACCACCCGGAACATCCCGGCGTTCAAGCTGATGCGCAACGCGGCCGCCTACTGGCGCGGCAGCGAGAAGAACCCGATGCTCCAGCGCATCTACGGCACCGCCTGGCCGTCGAAGGACGAGCTGAAGGCACACCTCGACTTCCTGGCCGAGGCCGAGAAGCGCGACCACCGCAAGCTGGGCAACGAGCTCGACCTCTTCTCCGTCCCGGACGAGATCGGCTCCGGCCTCGCGGTCTTCCACCCCAAGGGCGGCATCATCCGCCGGGTCATGGAGGACTACTCGCGCAAGCGCCACGAGGAGGAGGGCTACGAGTTCGTCTACTCGCCGCACGCCACCAAGGGCAAGCTGTTCGAGAAGTCCGGCCACCTGGACTGGTACGCCGAGGGCATGTACCCCCCCATGCAGCTCGACGAGGGCGTGGACTACTACCTCAAGCCCATGAACTGCCCGATGCACAACCTGATCTTCGACGCGCGCGGGCGCTCCTACCGTGAGCTGCCGCTGCGCCTGTTCGAGTTCGGCACCGTGTACCGGTACGAGAAGTCCGGCGTCGTCCACGGCCTCACCCGGGCCCGTGGCTTCACCCAGGACGACGCGCACATCTACTGCACCCGCGAGCAGATGGCGGACGAGCTCGACCGCACCCTGACCTTCGTCCTCAACCTGCTCCGCGACTACGGTCTGACCGACTTCTACCTGGAGCTGTCGACCAAGGACCCGGAGAAGTTCGTCGGCTCCGACGAGGTGTGGGAGGAGGCCACCGCGGTCCTCCAGCAGGTCGCCGAGAAGCAGGGCCTCCCGCTGACCCCCGACCCGGGCGGCGCCGCGTTCTACGGCCCGAAGATCTCGGTGCAGGCGCGGGACGCCATCGGCCGCACCTGGCAGATGTCGACCGTGCAGCTCGACTTCAACCTGCCGGAGCGCTTCGACCTGGAGTACACCGCGCCGGACGGCACCAAGCAGCGCCCGGTCATGATCCACCGCGCGCTGTTCGGGTCGATCGAGCGCTTCTTCGCCGTGCTCCTGGAGCACTACGCGGGCGCGATGCCGCCGTGGCTGGCCCCGGTGCAGGCGACCGGCATCCCGATCGGCGACGCGCACGTCGACTACCTGCACGAGTTCGCCGCCAAGGCGAAGAAGCAGGGCCTGCGGGTGGAGGTCGACTCCTCCTCGGACCGGATGCAGAAGAAGATCCGGAACGCCCAGAAGCAGAAGGTCCCGTTCATGATCATCGCGGGTGACGAGGACATGGCCGCCGGTGCCGTCTCCTTCCGCTACCGCGACGGTTCGCAGGAGAACGGCATCCCCGTCGACGAGGCGATCGCCAAGCTCGCCAAGATCGTCGAGGACCGCGTCCAGGTCTGACGACCCGAGCCGTTCAGGAGGCCCCCGGGGGATCCCCCGGGGGCCTCCTCCCGTCCCCCTTCTCGTCCTCCCGGGCGAACACCTGGATCAGCCAGGACGAGAACGAGCCCGTCACCGCGCCCAGGAGCGCGAGCCCGCAGGCCATCATGCCCACCGCCACCAGTCGGCCCATCGGGGTCACCGGGACCACGTCCCCGTACCCCACCGTCGCGAGCGTCGCGCAGGTCCACCACACGGAGTCCCCGAAGGTGAGGATCGTGGCGCCGGGGGCGTCCCGCTCGTACCGGTAGACGGTGAGCGCCCCCGCGAAGCCCAGCAGGGACGCGCTGAGGCTCGCGTAGACCATCACCCGCCCGTACAGGCTGAACCGCGGTGTGTCGCGACGGCCCTGCAGCCGGTAGTAGAGGTTCACCATGCGCACCGGCCGCAGCAGCGGCAGGGCCAGGACCACCGTGTCGAGGAGGTGGGAGCGGACGAAGCGCAGCACGCCCTGGCCGCTGAGCCGGAGCCGTACCGCGTAGTCCACGCCGAAGACGGCCCAGGCGGCGAGGGTGACGGCGAGGCAGAGGTCGAGCCAGAACCGGGGGAGGTGGGAGCCGGCGAGGATCCGCACCGCGTAGCCGGTCAGGTAGACGCCGGAGGCCACGGCGAGGGGGATCTCCATGCGACGGTCCCAGCGCTCCTGCCGGGGTGGTTTCGGTGGCCTGACGCTCATCGGATCAGCATGGCCGCCGGATGGATCCTCCGCCCCGGCGACACGTTCCGAACGGGCGACGCAATATGCTGCACAGCATGACGACTGAGCCGGAGCAGCAGATCGGAGTGGGGACGCAGGACGCGTTCCAGCGCCTGTGGACGCCTCACCGGATGGCGTACATCCAGGGCGAGAACAAGCCGACCGGGCCGGGGTCGGAGGACGGTTGCCCGTTCTGTGTGATTCCGTCGAAGTCGGACGAGGACGGTCTGGTGATCGCGCGCGGCCAGGGCGTGTACGCGGTGCTCAACCTCTACCCGTACAACGGCGGTCACCTGATGGTCGTCCCGTACCGCCACGTCGCCGACTACACCGACCTCGACGAGGCGGAGACGGTCGAGCTCGCCGCCTTCACCAAGCGCGCGATGGTCGCGCTGCGGGCGGCGTCCGGCGCGCACGGCTTCAACATCGGCATGAACCAGGGCGCCGTCGCCGGCGCGGGCATCGCCGCGCACCTGCACCAGCACGTGGTGCCGCGCTGGGGCGGGGACACGAACTTCATGCCGGTCGTCGGGCACACCAAGGTGCTGCCCCAGCTGCTCGCCGACACCCGGAAGATGCTGGCCGACGCCTGGCCGGCCACCCTGTGAGCCGTTGAGCGCCGCGGGGGACCCGGGTCAGGCGTCGTAGACGTCGGCCTTCTTCGGGCCCGGGTCCTGGACGCTGCCGCTGAGGAACAGCGAGCGGGCGGCGAAGCGCTCCGTGTCCACGTTGTGCTCGTCGAGCACCTTGAGCGCGGCGGCGTGGACGGCCCGGAGGACGGGCGTGGCCATGCGGATGGCGTCGTCGGCCATGAAGCGGTTCTTCCAGAGCGGCCCGGCCCAGACGTGCCGCAGGCCGAACGGCTCGGGCAGGGTCATCTTGCCGCCGAGGAAATCCAGGACCGGCGGGTACCAGGTGAACGGGGCGCGCACCGCGAGCCGCACGATGTCGTTGGTCGTGAGCAGCGGCTGCTGGATCTCCTTCGTCTCCCAGAAGCGGACGGTCTTGGCGACCTCCCTCGTCTTCGCCTTGGGCTTCGTGGTGAAGAGGCCGTGGACGGGGCCGAGCGCGTGGCCGGTGACCTCGATCCGGAGCGTGTGGTGGAGCGAGGTGACGGTGATCATCATGGTGAGGACGAGGTTCCCGTCCCAGAGCGTGAACTGCACGCCGAGGTAGTGACGGTTGCCCGCGCCGAACTGCTGGTCGTTGCAGATGCGCTGTATCTCGTGCGGCTTGACCTGGTAGTGGACGACGTCGTCGCCCTCGGGGCGGGTGACCTCGTCGGCGCCCTCGCCGACCGGGGAGACGATCCAGTGCTTGACGGTCGGCTTGGGGAAGCCGGTCTTCAGCGAGCCGCGCTCCAGGAGCGTCAGCTCGTCGTGGATCCTGCGGATGACGTCCCAGGCGCGGAAGGCGTGGAGCTCCCGGCCGGGCTGGGGGACCAGCTCCTCGGCGAGCGTCCAGCTGCCCCAGCGGGTGCCCAGGCCGAGGATCCCCTTGGTGCCGGCGTAGAAGACGATGTTGGACTGCTGCTCCGCGGAGAGCTTCTCCAGGTTGACCCGGAGGGCCTCCGCCGACTTCTCGCCCGGGTCCTGGGGGACGGACTTGGGGACGTGCGGGCCGATCCCGCCGCCGCCGAGCAGGCCGGACCAGCGATCGCGCAGGTCGATCGCGGCGTTCAGGCAGATGCGGCTCGCGAGGTACCAGCCGACGACCGGGAGGACGACCATCGCGCGCAGGTAGTTCCACAGGAACCCGTCGAAGGGCAGCCTGATCAGGACGAGTGCCCCGAAGAGCCCGGCGGCCCACAGCAGGGCGGTGCCGAGGGCGCTGTTGCGCCTGTTGTCGGAGCCGGAGACGAAGCGGCGCAGCTGGATGACGCCGAGCCAGATCAGCAGTCCGGGCAGGAAGAGGACGCCGCAGAAGAAGGTGACCAGGGTCAGCTTGACGTCGCGCTGCCGGCGCAGGTGGGAGGCTGCGAGGCAGTGCTCGACCACCGGCTGCGGCTCGGCCCCGAAGGACTGGATCAGGGCCTTGCGGGCGCCGCCGAGCATGCGGACCTGGACCGCGCGGCAGAAGGCCTCGCCGAGGTCGGGGCTGAAGAGCCCCCACTTCCCTTCCTTGACCGTGGTCCTGTAGAGCTCGTTGTCGGCTTCCTGGATCGTCTTGAGGGGGCTGTCCCGGTACGCGGCGGACGCGAGCGCGTTCGTCGCGCCCGTACCGCCTCCCGAGTTCTGGAGGGGGATCTGAGCCCCCGGTCCGAAACCGTCGATCGCCACTGCCGCCCCCATCGCGCGCGAGTACCTGTGCGGGCTGTTCCCAACTGCCGCGCCCCGCACACCTTCTGAGCTGGGCACCCCAGCGTAACCGGGTACGGCCTGATGCGTCACGGCCTGTGGATGGCGTCGGCCGAATGACGTCCGCCCGGTGACCGCCGGGCGGACGTCATTCCTGCCGTTCCGCCAACTAGGAGCCCTTTCCGGCCCGTTCGCGGATCTTCGCCGCCAGCTGCGGCGGCATCGGTTCGTGCCGGGCGTAGGAACGGTCGAACCGGCCGGTGCCGTGCGAGATCGAGCGCAGGTCGATCGCGTACCGCCCGATCTCGATCTCCGGCACCTCGGCCCTGACCACGGTCCGCCCGGGACCGGCCTGG
This sequence comes from Streptomyces sp. NPDC107498, assembly GCF_055582805.1. Taxonomy (NCBI): domain Bacteria; kingdom Bacillati; phylum Actinomycetota; class Actinomycetes; order Kitasatosporales; family Streptomycetaceae; genus Streptomyces; species Streptomyces sp. NPDC107498. The sequence continues at coordinate 34,126 of NZ_JBVJPE010000037.1, forward strand.
TCGGTCCCGACGACCCGGCCGCGCCGCCCCGACAGGTCGCTCATGACCGGGCCGACGTACTCGTCCGGGACGAGGACGTCGACCTGGGCGACCGGTTCGAGCAGGTGGACGGGCACGTCGGCGGCCGCCTCGCGCAGCGCGAGCGCCCCGGCGGTCTGGAAGGCGGCGTCGGAGGAGTCCACCGAGTGGGCCTTGCCGTCCCGCAGGGTGACCCGGATGTCGACGAGCGGATGGCCGGTGGCGAGCCCGCGCGCCGCCTGCGCCCGCACCCCCTTCTCGACGGAGGGGACGAACTGGCGCGGGACGGCCCCGCCGACCACCTTGTCGACGAACTCGATGCCGCTGCCCGGCGGCAGCGGCTCCACGTCGATCTCGCAGATGGCGTACTGGCCGTGGCCGCCGGACTGCTTGACGTGCCGGCCCCGGCCCGAGGCGGCGCTCCCGAAGGTCTCGCGCAGCGCCACCTCGTACGGCACGGCGTCGACCTGCACGCCGTACCGGCCGCGCAGACGTTCCAGGGCGACGTCCTGATGGGCCTCGCCCAGGCACCACAGCACCACCTGCCGGGTGTCCTGGTTCTGTTCGAGCCGCAGGGTCGGGTCCTCGGCGACGAGCCGGGCGAGGCCCTGCGAGAGCCGGTCCTCGTCGGCCTTGCCGTGGGCCCGGACGGCCAGCGGCAGCAGCGGCTCCGGCATGGTCCACGGCTCCATCAGGAGCGGATCGTCCTTGGCGGAGACGGTGTCACCGGTCTCGGCGTGGCCGAGCCGGGCGACACAGGCGAGGTCACCGGCGATGCACGCGGCGAGCGGGCGCTGCTGCCTGCCGAAGGGGGAGGTGAGCCCGCCGACCCGCTCGTCCGCCTCGTGGAGGTCGTGGCCGTCGTGGGACCGGTCCGCGAGCCCGTGGCCGGAGACGTGCACGGTCTCGTCGGGGCGCAGGGTGCCGGAGAAGACCCGGACCAGGGAGATCCGGCCCACGTAGGGGTCGGCGGCCGTCTTGACGACCTCGGCGACCAGCGGCCCCTCGGGGTCGCAGGCGAGCGGGGGACGGGAGCGGCCGTCGGGGGTGGTGACGGTGGGCGCCTCGTGCTCCAGGGGGGAGGGGAAGCCGCCGGTGATCAGCTCCAGGAGTTCGAGGGTGCCGAGGCCCTGCGTCCCGCCGTCGGCGGCGGGGGCGGCCGCGAGCACCGGGTGGAAGGAGCCCCGGGCGACGGCCTTCTCCAGGTCGTCGACGAGGGTCTTCACGTCGATCTCCTCGCCGCCGAGGTAGCGGTCCATGAGGGTCTCGTCCTCGCTCTCGGCGATGATCCCCTCGATGAGCCGGGCGCGGGCCTCCGCGATGAGCTCCCGCTGCGCCCCGTCGGGCGGTTCCTCCCGGCGCACCCCGGAGGAGTAGTCGAAGATCCGCTCCGAGAGCAGGCCGACCAGTCCGGTGACGGGCGCGTGCCCGTCGGCCCCCTCGGTGCCGCGCACCGGCAGGTAGAGGGGGAGGACCGCGTCGGGGTCGTCCCGGCCGAAGAGCTCCGCGCAGACGGCGGTGAGCTCGGTGAAATCGGTGCGCGCGGTGTCCAGGTGGGTGACGACGATGGCGCGGGGCATGCCGACGGCGGCGCACTCCTCCCAGATCATGCGGGTGGAGGCGGCGACGGCGTCGGCCTCCTGGGCGGCCGAGACGACGAAGAGGGCCGCGTCCGCGGCGCGCAGACCGGCCCTCAGCTCCCCGACGAAGTCGGCGTACCCGGGGGTGTCGAGGAGGTTGATCTTGTATCCGCCCCAGCCGACCGGGACGAGGGAGAGCTGTACGGACCGCTGCTGGCGGTGCTCGATCTCGTCGTAGTCCGAGACCGTGGCGCCGTCCTCGACCCGTCCGGCCCGGTTGACCGCCCCCGCGGTCTGCGCCAGGGCCTCGACGAGGGTCGTCTTGCCCGATCCGCTGTGGCCGACCAGCACCACGTTCCGCACGGCCGAGGGCCGGTCGGCCGTAGGAGCCCTGCCGGCGGCCCCGGCGGGCGTCTTCGCCTTGTCACCCATGATGTTTCCTCCCGACTGCTCGCACGGTGCGGCGGGACGCGGGCGCGGGGGAGTGGTGTGTCGCGGTACGGCTCCTGCGGTGCCCGCGGTGGTCCTTCGAGCTTTGCACCGACGCCGGGACGCGTCCATACGTCGTACACGCGGGAGGCTCCCGGAGGGACGCCGACGCGGCGGGGACGGGTGCCCGCCGGTGCGCCGGGACGCGCGTGGCTACGATGGGCGCGCCGGTGGTCGTAGGGGCCGCGCGGCCCACCGAACCTCGGGAAGGCCATGCTGAACAAGTACGCGCGTGCCTTTTTCACGCGTGTCCTCACACCGTTCGCCGCGTTTCTGCTCCGGCGGGGCGTCAGCCCCGACGCGGTCACGCTCATCGGCACGGCGGGGGTGGTGGCCGGTGCGCTGGTCTTCTTCCCCCGCGGAGAGTTCTTCTGGGGCACGATCGTCATCACCCTGTTCGTCTTCTCCGACCTCGTCGACGGCAACATGGCCCGTCAGGCGGGGATCTCCAGCCGATGGGGAGCCTTCCTCGACTCGACGCTCGACCGGGTCGCCGACAGCGCGATCTTCGGCGGCTTCGCGCTCTGGTACGCGGGCAAGGGCGACGACGACGTCCTGTGCGCCGTGGCGATCTTCTGCCTGGCGAGCGGCCAGGTCGTCTCGTACACCAAGGCCCGGGGCGAATCGATCGGCCTGCCCGTCGCCGTGAACGGGCTCGTCGAGCGCGCCGAGCGCCTGGTGATCTCGCTGGTCGCGGCGGGCCTCGCCGGACTCCACGCGTTCGGCGTGCCCGGAATCCAGGTCCTGCTCCCGATCGCCCTGTGGATCGTGGCCGTCGGCAGCGCCGTCACCCTGGGCCAGCGCGTCGTGACCGTGCGCCGGGAATCGGCCGAGGCGGACGCCGCCGCGGCCGGGGGCGGCGGGGCGGCCTCGTGAGCACCCTGAAGGAACGCCTGAGCGACGGCCTGTACGGCGCCGGATGGGCGACCGTGAAGAAGCTGCCGGAGCCGGTGGCGACGGGCCTCGGACGGCGGATCGCCGATTTCGCGTGGAAGCGGCGCGGCAAGAGCGTCCTGCGCCTGGAGTCCAACCTCGCGCGCGTGGTGCCGGACGCCACGCCCGAGCGGCTCGCCGAGCTGTCGAAGGCCGGCATGCGCTCGTACATGCGGTATTGGATGGAGTCCTTTCGGCTGCCGACCTGGAGCAGGGAGCGGGTCGAACGGTCCATCGACGTCAAGGACCGCCACTACCTGGAGGAGGGCCTCGCCTCCGGGCGCGGGGTCGTCCTCGCCCTGCCGCACCTGGCCAACTGGGACCTCGCGGGCGTCTGGGTGACCCGCTCGGTCGGCGTGCCGTTCACGACGGTCGCGGAGCGGCTCAAGCCCGAGTCGCTGTACGACCGGTTCGTCGCCTACCGAGAGTCCCTCGGCATGGAGGTCCTGCCGCACACCGGCGGCTCCGCCTTCGGCACGCTCGCGCGCCGGCTGCGGGCCGGCGGCCTGGTCTGCCTGGTCGCCGACCGCGACCTGTCGTCCTCCGGCACCGAGGTCACGTTCTTCGGGGACACGGCGCGGATGCCGGCGGGCCCGGCGATCCTCGCCCAGCAGACGGGCGCGCTGCTGCTGCCCGTGACGCTCTGGTACGACGACACGCCGGTCATGAAGGGGCGGATCCACCCGCCCGTCGACGTACCCGAGGCGGGTACGCGGGCCGAGAGGACGTCCGTCATGACACAGGCGCTCGCCGACGCCTTCGCCGACGGCATCGCGGACCATCCGGAGGACTGGCACATGCTGCAACGACTGTGGCTCTCGGACCTGGACGAGCGGCGGGGGCCGGACGCGTGAAGATCGGGATCGTCTGCCCGTACTCCTGGGACGTGCCCGGCGGCGTCCAGTTCCACATCCGCGACCTCGCCGAGCACCTCGTCCGCCTCGGCCACGAGGTCTCCGTCCTCGCCCCCGCCGACGACGACACCCCGCTGCCGCCGTACGTCGTCTCCGCGGGCCGTGCCGTGCCCGTGTCCTACAACGGCTCGGTGGCCCGGCTCAGCTTCGGCTTCCTCTCCGCCGCGCGGGTCCGCCGCTGGCTGCACGACGGCACCTTCGACGTCGTCCACATCCACGAGCCGACCTCGCCGTCGCTCGGGCTGCTCACCTGCTGGGCGGCGCAGGGGCCGATCGTGGCCACCTTCCACACCTCGAACCCGCGCTCGCGGGCCATGATCGCCGCGTACCCGATCCTCCAGCCGGCCCTGGAGAAGATCAGCGCCCGCATCGCGGTCAGCGAGTACGCGCGGCGCACGCTCGTCGAGCACCTCGGCGGCGACGCGGTCGTCATCCCCAACGGCGTCGACGTCGACTTCTTCGCCCGCGCCGAGCCGAAGAAGGAGTGGCAGGGCGAGACCCTCGGCTTCATCGGCCGCATCGACGAGCCGCGCAAGGGCCTGCCCGTCCTCATGCGGGCCCTCCCGAGGATCCTCGCCGAACGGCCCGGCACCAGGCTCCTCGTCGCCGGGCGCGGCGACGAGGAGGAGGCCGTGGCCTCGCTGCCCGCCGAGATGCGCTCCCGGGTGGAGTTCCTCGGCATGGTCAGCGACGAGGACAAGGCGCGGCTGCTGCGCAGCGTCGACGTGTACGTGGCGCCCAACACCGGCGGCGAGAGCTTCGGCATCATCCTCGTCGAGGCGCTGTCCGCCGGCGCGCCCGTCCTCGCCTCCGACCTGGACGCCTTCGCGCAGGTCCTCGACCAGGGGGCGGCGGGCGAACTCTTCGCCAACGAGGACGCCGACGCGCTCGCGGACGCGGCGATCGCGCTCCTCGGGGACGGGGAACGGCGCGCGGAACTCAGCGCCCGGGGCTCGGCGCACGTGCGGCGCTTCGACTGGTCGACGGTGGGAGCGGACATCCTCGCCGTGTACGAGACGGTGGCGGACGGGGCGGCGGCGGTGGACACGGACGAACGGACGGGCGGCCTGAGGGCCCGGCTGCGGCTGTAGGCCGGACCCCGCCCCGCGCGGGTGATCGCCCGTGCGGGGCTGTCGCCCGTGGCGGGTGCGGTGGGTGCCCGTGCGGGAGGATCGCCCATGACGGGTGCGGGCGCCGCCCCGGTAGCCTGTGCGCCCGTGACCGAAACCCTGATCTGGACCGTCGTCGCGCTGATCTTCATCGGCGTCTATCTGAGCTGGACCGCCGGACGGCTCGACCGGCTGCACTCGCGCATCGACGCCGCCCGCGCCGCCCTGGACGCGCAGCTCCTGCGCCGGGCCTCGGTCACCCAGGAGCTCGCCACCTCCGGCGTCCTCGACCCGGCCGCCTCGATCGTGCTGTACGAGGCCGCGCACGCGGCCCGGCAGGCGGAGGAGGACCACCGGGAGGTCGCCGAGAGCGAGCTGAGCCAGGCGCTGCGGGCCGTCTTCGGCGAGCCGGAGCAGGTGGAGCTCGTACGGGAGGCGCCCGGTGGCGAGGAGGCCGCGGGGGAGCTGGCCGCGGCCGTGCGCCGGGTGCCGATGGCCCGCCGCTTCCACAACGACGCCGTCCGGGCCGCCCGCGCCCTGCGCCGCCACCGCAAGGTCCGCTGGTTCCGGCTCGCAGGCCACGCCCCCTTCCCCCTGGCCTTCGAAATGGACGACGAGCCGCCCGTGGCCCTTGCTGATCGTCCGGCCTGACCCTCGTAGCCTGGGAAAACGATCCACCGGGTCCACATTGGCCCTTGATGTGGACCCCAGGTGGCCTGTTTCCTCGTCTTGTCGTCAACCCCCGTTGTCACGAGTGAGGTATCCGTGTCCACCACGCCTTCCACCACCTTCCAGTCCCCCGAGACCGGCACCGCGCGCGTCAAGCGCGGCATGGCCGAGCAGCTCAAGGGCGGCGTGATCATGGACGTGGTCAACGCCGAGCAGGCGAAGATCGCCGAGGACGCCGGCGCCGTGGCCGTCATGGCCCTGGAGCGGGTCCCCGCGGACATCCGCAAGGACGGCGGCGTCGCCCGCATGTCCGACCCGAACATGATCGAAGAGATCATCGGCGCGGTCTCCATCCCGGTCATGGCCAAGTCCCGCATCGGCCACTTCGTCGAGGCCCAGGTCCTGCAGTCCCTCGGCGTCGACTACATCGACGAGTCCGAGGTCCTGACCCCGGCCGACGAGATCAACCACTCCGACAAGTGGGCCTTCACGACCCCCTTCGTCTGTGGCGCCACCAACCTGGGCGAGGCCCTGCGCCGCATCGCCGAGGGCGCGGCCATGATCCGCTCCAAGGGCGAGGCCGGCACCGGCAACGTCGTCGAGGCCGTCCGCCACCTGCGCCAGATCAAGAACGAGATCGCCAAGCTGCGCGGCTTCGACAACAACGAGCTGTTCGCCGCCGCCAAGGAGCTGCGCGCCCCGTACGAGCTCGTCAAGGAGGTCGCCGAGCTCGGCAAGCTGCCGGTCGTGCTGTTCTCCGCCGGTGGCGTCGCCACCCCCGCCGACGCCGCGCTCATGCGCCAGCTCGGCGCCGAGGGCGTCTTCGTCGGCTCCGGCATCTTCAAGTCGGGCGACCCGGCCAAGCGCGCCGCCGCCATCGTGAAGGCCACCACCTTCTACGACGACCCGAAGGTCATCGCGGACGCCTCCCGCAACCTGGGCGAGGCCATGGTCGGCATCAACTGCGACACCCTCCCCGAGTCCGAGCGCTACGCGAACCGGGGCTGGTAAGCACCCATGAGCACGCCCGTGATCGGTGTCCTGGCCCTCCAGGGCGACGTACGGGAGCACCTGATCGCCCTGGCCGCGGCGGACGCCGTGGCCAGGCCGGTCCGGCGCCCCGAGGAGCTCGCCGAGGTCGACGGCCTGGTCGTCCCCGGCGGTGAGTCCACCACCATCTCCAAGCTGGCCGACCTCTTCGGCCTGATGGAGCCGCTGCGCGAGCGGATCGCGGGCGGCATGCCCGTGTACGGCACCTGCGCCGGCCTGATCATGCTCGCCGACAAGATCCTCGACCCGCGCTCGGGCCAGGAGACCTTCGGCGGTATCGACATGATCGTCCGCCGCAACGCCTTCGGCCGCCAGAACGAGTCCTTCGAGGCCGGTGTCACCGTGGCGGGCATCGACTCCCCCGTCGAGGGCGTCTTCATCCGCGCCCCGTGGGTGGAGTCGATCGGCGCTCGGGTCGAGGTGCTCGCCGAGCACGAGGGGCACATCGTCGCCGTCCGTCAGGGCCGGGCCCTCGCGACCTCCTTCCATCCCGAACTCACCGGCGACCACCGCATTCACGAGCTCTTCGTGGACATGGTGCGCGCCGAACGGTGACGCGATCCCGGTAGGATCTCTGGGGTTCGTTCAAGAAGTTGGTTACGCGAAGGAGACAGGCAGATGTCCGGCCACTCTAAATGGGCTACGACGAAGCACAAGAAGGCCGTGATCGACGCCAAGCGCGGCAAGCTCTTCGCGAAGCTGATCAAGAACATCGAGGTCGCGGCCCGGACCGGCGGCGCCGACCTCGACGGCAACCCGACCCTCTTCGACGCCGTGCAGAAGGCGAAGAAGCAGTCGGTCCCGAACAAGAACATCGACTCCGCGCTCAAGCGCGGCGCGGGTCTCGAGGCCGGCGGCGCCGACTACGAGACGATCATGTACGAGGGCTACGGTCCGAACGGCGTCGCGGTGCTCATCGAGTGCCTCACCGACAACCGCAACCGCGCCGCCTCCGACGTGCGCGTGGCCATGACCCGCAACGGCGGCTCCATGGCGGACCCGGGCTCGGTCTCGTACCTGTTCAACCGCAAGGGCGTCATCGTGCTCCCCAAGGGCGAGCTGTCCGAGGACGACGTGCTGGAGTCGGTGCTCGAGGCCGGCGCCGAGGAGGTCAACGACCTCGGCGAGTCCTTCGAGATCATCAGCGAGGCCACCGACCTGGTCGCGGTCCGCACCGCCCTCCAGGAGGCCGGCATCGACTACGACTCCGCCGAGTCGAGCTTCGTCCCGACCATGCAGGTCGAGCTGGATGAAGAGGGCGCGCGCAAGATCTTCAAGCTGATCGACGCGCTGGAGGACAGCGACGACGTGCAGAACGTCTTCGCCAACTTCGACGTCAGCGACGAGGTCATGGCGAAGGTCGACGCCTGATCGCGGTCTTCTCAGCAGCGGGCCGACGGGACACACACCCCGTCGGCCCGCTGCGTTGTCAGTGCCGGCCGATAGCCTGCACAAACAGACTTGCGACAGAGAAGAACGGGAAGGGGGCGTCGTGCGCGTACTCGGAGTGGACCCCGGACTGACCCGCTGCGGCGTCGGCGTCGTCGAGGGCGTCGCCGGCCGGCCCCTGACCATGCTCGGCGTCGGCGTCGTCCGCACGGCGGCGGACGACGACATCGGCGTCCGCCTGGTCGGCATCGAGCGCGGCATCGAGGAGTGGCTCGACCGCTTCTCTCCCGAACTCGTCGCCGTGGAGCGGGTGTTCAGCCAGCACAACGTACGTACGGTGATGGGCACGGCCCAGGCCAGCGCGGTCGCCATGCTCTGCGCCTCCCGGCGCGGCATCCCCGTCGCCCTGCACACCCCCAGCGAGGTCAAGGCCGCCGTCACCGGCAGCGGCCGCGCCGACAAGGCCCAGGTCGGCGCGATGGTGACCCGACTGCTCCGGCTCTCCGCCCCGCCCAAGCCGGCCGACGCCGCCGACGCCCTCGCCCTCGCCATCTGCCACATCTGGCGGGCCCCCGCCCAGAACCGGCTGCAGCAGGCCGCCGCCCAGAACCGTCTCCAGCAGGCCGCCGCCCGGCACGCCTCCGCAGTGAAAGGCCGAACCCGATGATCGCCTTCGTCAGCGGCCCCGTCGCCGCCCTCGCCCCCACGACCGCCGTCGTCGAGGTCGGAGGAGTGGGCATGGCCGTCCAGTGCGCGCCGAACACCCTCGCCGGCCTGCGCCTCGGTGAGCACGCCCGGCTCGCCACCTCCCTCGTCGTCCGCGAGGACTCCCTCACCCTGTACGGCTTCGCCGACGACGACGAGCGGCAGGTCTTCGAGCTCCTCCAGACCGCCAGCGGCGTCGGCCCCCGCCTCGCCCAGGCCATGCTCGGGGTGCACAGCCCCGACGCGCTGCGCCTCGCCTTCGCCACCGGCGACGAGAAGGCCCTCACCGCCGTCCCCGGCATCGGCAAGAAGGGCGCCCAGAAGCTCCTGCTCGAACTGAAGGACAAGCTCGGCGCCCCCCTGGGCAGCAGCGGCCTGGTCGGCGCCCAGCGCGCCGCCGCCTCCGGCCCCGCGCCGTGGACCGAGCAGCTGTCCGCCGCCCTGATCGGCCTCGGCTACGCGAGCCGCGAGGCCGAGGAGGCCGTCAGCGCGGTCACCCCGCAGGCCGAGGCCGCCCTCGCCGAGACCGGCACCGCGCCCGTGCCGCAGCTGCTCCGCGCCGCCCTGCAGACCCTCAACCGGGCCCGCTGACCTCCCGTACGAAGGAAGACCATCACCGTGAACTGGGACGACGACAGCACCGCCGAGTCGGACGCGCGCATCGTCGGCGCCTCCGCGGAGGGCGACGACCAGGCCGTCGAGGCGGCCCTGCGCCCCAAGGACCTCAGCGAGTTCGTCGGCCAGGAAAAAGTCCGCCAGCAGCTCGACCTGGTCCTCAAGGCCGCCCGCCAGCGCGGCGCCACCGCCGACCACGTACTGCTCTCCGGCGCCCCCGGCCTCGGCAAGACCACCCTCTCGATGATCATCGCCGCCGAGATGAACGCGCCGATCCGCATCACCTCCGGCCCCGCCATCCAGCACGCCGGCGACCTCGCCGCGATCCTCTCCTCCCTCCAGGAGGGCGAGATCCTCTTCCTCGACGAGATCCACCGGATGTCCCGGCCCGCCGAGGAGATGCTCTACATGGCGATGGAGGACTTCCGGGTCGACGTCATCGTCGGCAAGGGCCCCGGCGCCACCGCCATCCCGCTCGAACTGCCGCCCTTCACCCTGGTCGGCGCCACCACCCGGGCCGGACTCCTGCCGCCCCCGCTGCGCGACCGCTTCGGCTTCACCGCGCACATGGAGTTCTACGACCCGGCCGAGCTCCAGCGCGTGATCCACCGCTCCGCCGGACTCCTCGA